>NZ_ABJL02000007.1:719329-1078994 GCF_000172175.1 Bacteroides intestinalis DSM 17393
ATGGCTCCATTCACTTTTTCAAAAGGAGGAAGCCCGTTGATCAGTAAATCATCTACCAGCGGTGAAGGATATTTCTACATGACATTGTCCGGGAAGAAGAAAACCATGATTACCATATTGGAGAATCCTGTGGACGAGCCTCTTTACATCAGCATCACCGTCAATGACAAAACAACAGGGAACTATGTGCTTCAACCCAAGCAACAGTTAAGTGTCGAAACAGATATCTCGCATATAAAGAATACAATGAAAGTTTCCCTGAAAGGAGACCGTCGGGTGATATTACTGAAAACAATATTAAGTACAGAGCGTCCGGATCATGCAGAATAAGGTTTCTGATAGTTGCCAATAAGGAGGCAAGACCTTGCCACCGTATTGGCAACATATTGCCACTCTGTTGGCAAAACTTTGCCAATCCGATGGCAAAATACCAGTATTAAACACGACTGTACAAAGTTGCTTCATAAAAGAACGATTGTTATATGTCTTCACTCGGTAAACGGACATCTTTGCAGAGTCATTTTTAAACCGAATTGAACTATGAAACGCATTTTATTTTCTTTATTTTTATTTCTGGCCAGCATCGTTGTTTTTGCTGACGGTGGGTTTACGGTTGCCGATGTTTTTACGGATCATATGGTATTGCAGCGTAATGCAAACGTGAAGATCTGGGGAGAGGCGGCAGACGGTTCGCAGGTTGAAGTGTTGTTTGAAGGACACAGTCGGAAAAGTAAGGCTGTTGATGGAAAATGGATGGTCACACTAAGGACCGGAGAAGCCGGAGGACCTTATAAATTAGAAGTTATAAATGGTAATAATAAGGTTAGTTTTAGAGATGTTTTCGTAGGTGACGTATGGCTGGCGGGTGGTCAGTCAAATATGGAGTTTGCTTTGCGCAGGGTGAAGGATGCGAAGGCGGAAATCGATTTGGCTGATTATCCTCAGATACGTTATTATAAAGTACCGAGAAAATATTATCCGGAACACGAAGTACCTGAAACATCCTGGAAGACTTGTACTCCTGAGACAGCACCAGAGTTTGCAGCTGTTGCTTACTACTTTGCGAAGAATCTGCATAAAGATTTGAATATTCCTATCGGTATCATTCAGCTACCCGTAGGAGGAACGACGGTTGAGGCGTGGACGAGCCGGAAGTTGCTGTTGTCCGATAAAGACTTCCGCCCTATCATAGAGCGTTATGATAGTATTGCTGATGCTTATCAGTCTGGAGAGTACGAGAAGATATATGACCGTTATATTAAGTCTTTGGCAGAGTATAACAAATTATCAGCAGAAAAGAAACAATACATTGGTAAACCTACGGAGCCTATGGGAAAATGGAACTTTCGTCGTCCGGTTGGTTTATCCGAAACGATGTTGAACGTTGTCAGTCCATATACTCTGAAAGGATTTATTTTCTATCAGGGAGAGTCGAATACAGCACGTGGGGCACAATATCGTAAACTGTTCCCCGCTATGATAAAGGAGTGGAGGGCATCGTGGGGACAGGGAGATATTCCTTTCCTGTTTGTACAGTTACCTCGATTTGAAACAAAGACCCGTTACTGGAATGAGTTGCGTGAGGCGCAATACCTCACCTCACTGCATGTGAAGAATACAGGTATGGCCGTTGCTTTTGACCAGGGAAATCCCAAAGATATTCATCCGATTGTGAAAGACACAGTTGGCTGGCGCCTTGCACAGATGGCTTTGGGTAAAGTTTATGGTAAGAAGATCGTTTATCAGGGACCTGAATTTAGAAAGAAAACGAAAACCAGAGACGGCAGTTTACTTCTGGAATTTGCGAATGCGGGTACGGGGATTATTGTCAAAGACGGTTCTTCCTCGCTTTCCGGATTTATGGTTGCCGGTAAAGACGGTCAGTTTTATCCGGCTGAAGCAGTGATTGTCGATAACAATCGGGTACGTGTAAAGAGCAATCAGGTAAATGATCCTGTAGATGTCCGTTATCTCTGGGTGAATAGTGGATACATAAATTTCTTTAATAAAGAAGGCTTTCCCGCCCTTCCCTTCCGCACGGATAAATACAGGTTGGAAACGGAAGGCGTATGTGTCAATCCTGAACCGATGATACCCCAGCTTGATCTGTTCCTTTTCATTGGCCAGTCCAACATGGCAGGACGGGGATATATTACTGATAACTATAAAGGCAGTATAAAGGATGTATACTTGCTGACTCCGAACGGTGATATGGAACCTGCAAGGAATCCTTTAAATAAGTACTCTACTATCCGCAAGCAAATAGATCTGCAAGGAGTAGGCCCGGCCTATTCTTTTGCAAAGGCCATTGCAGACAAAACGAAGCATAAACTTGGGTTAGTGGTTAATGCACGCGGGGGGAGTTCTATAAATTCGTGGTTGAAAGGAGCTAAGGATGATTATTATGGAGAAGCTTTGTCACGTATACGCCAGGCCATGAAGTACGGAACGTTGAAAGCGATTATCTGGCATCAGGGTGAAGCCGATAGTCGGAATCCGGAAGCGTATATGGCGAAGTTACAAAAGCTGGTTGCCGATTTGCGGGAAGATCTGGGAGATACAAAGCTCCCCGTCATTGTAGGAGAGATTGCCGAATGGCGGGTGAATGGGACTTCGGATGCATTTAATAAGATGTTGCGTACGGTTCCCCGGCATATTCCCTATTCCTATTGTGTGTCATCCCGGGAATTGGTGCCCCTGATCAATGAAAATGACCCTCATTTTAGTGCTGACAGTCAGATAATCCTTGGTAGGAGATATGCTGAAGCGGCTTATAAAGCCTGTTACTTTAAAGAATAGAAATACCCATTAAAAGATAATTTATGAGCTTGAAGAAACAACTATTTTTAGTCTGTGGTGCTATTGTTATGCCCTTTTTAGGGCTACATGCAGATAATGTCAATGTAGCATTACACAAACCGGTCACTGCCTCATCGCAGCAGAAAGAGTTTCCGGCATCCAATGTGACGGATGGAATCGTTTCGCGTAAATCTACCTGGATGAGTGGTAAAAGTGCGCGTCCGCCCCATACACTGGATATTAATCTCGAGAGATATTATAATATAAACCGGGTTGTTATCTATACAGGAATTCCGGATGCCGAACAAACAGAGCAGGAGAAAGGAAAAGCACCGGGATTCTGGTCGGTGAAGAATTTTAAGATTCAATACTGGGATGATGCCAATTGGACGGACCTGCCGGATACGGAATGCACGGAGAACAGGTTGGATAAGCTTGAGTTCACCTTTCATCCGGAGTTGCTCACTTTCCAGATTCGTCTGGTATCTACCGATGGTGAACCGATCCGGATTAATGAGTTTGAAGTATACGGTAAGGAAAAGGCGGGTATGCCGATTCCTGTTACTACAGGTGAAGCTCCAAGAGCTTTCCAGGAACCTTTGGAAAAGGAAATGCAGGTGACGGTGGCTAAAGAAATTATTGGTAAGTCCATGAAATATGTGGCTTACAATCAAGGATATTATTTACCCGGAAGTAATGTTTCCGGTTGGCTTGAATACTCTAATGTGAACAGTGTGCGCGTATGGACTTCTCTGAACGATTATATTCCCCAGTCCGTTGTGCTCAATGATAAAGAGCTTTCTACATTGGAGGCTTTTGAGTCCTGTAAGAATGAGTTGCGAAACAATCCGGAGCATAATCGTTTCATTCAATGGGAAACTATTCTGGCGAAGTGTGGGGAAGCACATTTTTCTACCAATTCCATGGTATTCGAATACACGTTGAAAGAATTGAAACGCCTGAATATCGATGCTATTCTTCAGATAAATTCCACCGATTTTGATGGAACGTGGAGTAATAAATGGAAGCAGTGGCAGCGTTTCTATGCATTAGCTTTTTATGCGGCTAAGACAGGGGATGTAACCATGTACGCCATGCACAACGAACCGAATCATCGCCATGCCGGACCAATGAAGATCACCCAGTATGTAGATGCCATGAAAATAGTTTCGGATGCTGTTTATTGTGCCGTGCAGGATGTGAATAGGCTGTATGGGAAGAATCTGAAATCACGTTTTGTGAGTCCGGTTACAGCGGGTTCCAATACAAACTGGTGGGCCGAAGTCGTGAAGAATCTGCGTATTGACTATCGAGGCTTGCCTTCGGACAGGGACTTGATGGATATATTTTCTACCCACTCTTATAATCTTCCGGCAGCAGGTTATGCGTCCAAGGTTTCTGATATAAGAAAGATTATAGTGGAAAATCATCCTTTGAAACAACCGCTTCCGATCGTTTATACGGAAACAGGGCGTTGGATGAATGCATATCTGATCGATAAGGAAGAGACGATGGATTCTCCTTCCTTGTTCACAGAGTGGGCCGGTGAATATACAAACAATACACTCAATCAAGGGTATGGAATGTGGGCTTTTAAGTTTGCCAATACTACCAGCGGAACATATCCGCGTGGCATTAAGTCAGGACATCACTTTATCTGGCAAGGCAAACGGATTGTGGAGGATGCCTATACCAATGTGGCATTGGGTAAGAAAGTAATGGATCTGACTTCATCTCGCCCAGTAGCGGTGAAAGTAGTAACCGATGGTAATAAGGCAGATGCTTCCATGTGGGTGTCTCAAGATACAGATGCAGAGAAATGCCTGGAAATCAATCTGGGAAAAAGTACTTCATTGGGTGGGGCTGTAGTCTATACGGGTTCGGCATATGGAGTTTATACGGCTCCCGACCGGGTGAAGAAATTCCGTTTGCAGTATTGGGACGGTACCGAGTGGGCGGATATAAAAGAAACCGTTGAGAAAGATGCACGTTATGCTCAATCCTTTTTTCTGTTCGATGCTCCTGTAACTACTTCTAAAGTCCGCTTTGTTGCAATGGATAAGGGGAGTATCAAAGTGAGGGAAATCAAACTGTTTGATGCGGAGTCCGTCAAAGAGATTCCTTCCTCTTTTGATATAAGTGGCATTCAGCGTACGGGTGAAGTTGTTCGCCTGTTTGCAAAAGGATTTAAGGAAGAACGCCCGTTGCTGAATACTGTGAAGTCGGTTGCTGATAATGATGTGGATGCAATAACTTCTTTTAATCCGGAAGAAATGAGATATTATGTATGGCTGGTACAACGGAAACTCTCTTCAAACCATCTCACATTGGACCTGAAGTCGCTGAACCTTCCGGTAGGAACCAAGGTGATTGCCGAGGAAGTAAGTGCAAATGCTTATGGTGAAGTGGTCTGGATAAAAGAAACCTCAGAAGAAGGACAGCTTTCGTTTGAACTTCCTGCCCAGAGTGTAATGCTCCTTACCATTCCTATCTGTTCCAATGCTACAAAGACACTGGTGGCAACGGCGGATGCAACCGTTAAGGCCGGGGCAAATAGTGAGAAAAACTTTGGTAAAGCCAAAGTGATGAATATAGAAATGAATGCTTCCCGAGCCAATGGCAATCAGGTTAGCTATCTCAAGTTCGACTTGTCGGGTATGAATAAAGAGGAAATGAATGCCGCTATACTCCGGTTGTATGGCAGTTCGTCAACCAAATCTCCCTATCGCTTCCATGTCTACGCGCTGGATAATAGTAATTGGGACGAAAGTACCCTGAACTGGAAGAATGCCCCCAATCTGGAAAAAGACCAGGTGCGCGTAACCGATGTAGGTAATGCGGCACATGTAGCCGGTGAGATAGTTGTTACTGAAACAGCATCTTGGCATCAGCTTGATGTCACTTCATTGATACGCAAATGCCGGCAGTCGGAAATTACATTTGTATTGATCAGGGAAGTCCGCCAATTGGGAGATGATTCTGATAATAATAAGAATAGTTCTTTCGGAACCAGGGAATCTGTGAATAAACCGGCTCTGATAGCGTGGTAAGCGGAAAAGATTTATTTCGTTCGTACGATTGTGCTTTCTTTCCGTATGATTTTTAGATTCCGATTCTGTGTTTTATGCGAATTTTGTCTTGTTCCTTTATTTAGTAATATATAAATCTAATGTATTAAATGAAAAACTGTTGTTTTAAACTAATCTTATCGGTTGTATTTCTATTGATTATGACCGATGTACATGCGCAGAACGTGCGGGTAACAGGTGTTGTGTCTGATACGCAAGGTCCGTTGATTGGCGTGAATGTTCGCGTGAAAGATTCTGCAACTGGTGTGATTACCGATATAAACGGTAAATATTCTCTTGAGGTACCTTCGAATTCTACACTTGTGTTTTCGTATATCGGTTATCTGAACCAAGAGCATAAGGTAGGTAATAAAGGTGTTATTAATGTAGTCATGGTAGAGGATACCAAACAACTGGAAGAAGTTGTAGTCGTGGGCTATGGCTATCAGCGGAAAAGTGATGTCGCTACTTCTGTCGCTTCGGTTAAGACGGATGAACTGAAAAGTTACCCGGCAGGAAACGTAGCTGATATGCTTCGTGGACGCGTGGCCGGTGTTAATGTAACAAGTTCGTCGGGAAGGCCGGGTTCCAATCCTAATATTACGGTTCGTGGTAACCGTTCTATCAGTGCATCCAATACTCCTTTGTATGTTATCGATGGTTCTATCTCAGACAGTGAAGAATTCAGTACGCTGAGTGCGGAGAACATCGAGTCCATCGAGATTCTGAAAGATGCCGCTTCGCAGGCTATCTACGGTGCCCGTGCCAGCGATGGTGTTATCTTGGTGACAACGAAACGTGGTAGCCAGGGTAAGATGGAGGTAAGTTACAACGGATATGTAGGTATACAGTCTTTATGGCGCAACTTTGATTTCTACTCACCCGAAGAATATGTAATGTTACGGCGTGAAGCAAAAGCCAATGATAAAGGTGTGATTGATGCACGCGAAATATCCATTGCCGAAGCCTTGGGAGATGATGTCATGCAGCAAGTGTGGGCAAGCGGACAATTTATAGATTGGGAGAAAGAGATGTTGAAGAATGCACTCTATCACAATCATGACGTAACATTGCGTGGCGGAAATGATAAGATACGGATGGCTGCCGGTGTCAATTACTTCGATCAGGACGGAATGGTAACTACAGGTTCTGGTTATCAGAAGGCGGCTTTTCGCCTGAATGTGGATTATAACATTAATAAGTGGATTAGCCTTGGTGTAAACTCGTCTTATGCTCTTACCAAATCCGATCGTGAAGACGGTAGTTTCAGCGAGTTTATCACCCGTACTCCGATTGCACAGATTTATAATGAAGATGGTAGCTATTCACGCTATATTAATTCTAATAATGATGTCAACCCGTTCTATAGAGCGGAAAACTATAAGCGTGAGATTTCCACCAATAGTTACCGTTTGAATGTCTTTCTGGAGTTGAAGCCTTTCAAAGGGTTCAATTACCGCCTGAATACATCGTTCTATAACAGAGAACAGGAAGATGGCGAAGCAAAAGGAGTGAATTATCCGGGTGGTGGAGCTACGGCTAAACTGACTGACAGGGAAGACAGAAGTTATCTGATTGAGAACATCTTTACATACAATGTCCCTATTAAAGACCAGAAGCATAAACTGACGATTACCGCAGTACAGTCTGTTGACCATAAGCAGACAAAGCAGTTGGGCTATGCTACCGACCAATTACCGGTGGATATGGATTGGAACTTCATAGCAAACGGACAGTTTACAGGTTCTCCCATACGCTCCTTTACCGAGAATAACCTGGTTTCTTTCATGGGACGTGCTTCTTATATCCTGATGGATAGATATATTATGAATGTTGCAGTCAGAAGAGACGGTTCCAGTCGTTTCGGAAAAAATAACAAATGGGGTACATTCCCGTCTGTTGCCCTTGCATGGCGTGTGAACCAGGAGAAGTTCCTTCAGAATGCAACCTGGATCGATAATCTGAAACTACGCTTGAGTTATGGTATTGTAGGTAATCAGAACGGTATCGGTAATTATACAACTCTTGGTCTGACTGACAAACTCAGATATGAGTTTGGTGATAATTCCTATATGGGTTATCTTCCCGGAGCAGAACTTACCAATCCTAACCTGAAGTGGGAACAATCCAGAACCGTCAACATGGGCTTGGATTTTGGTTTGTTCCGAAACAGACTGTCGGGTACCATTGAGTATTATAAAACCCGGACTACCGATTTGCTTGTTTATCGTGGATTGAATTCAGCCTTAGGTTACGAAAAGATGCTTGATAATCTGGGAGAAACGAAGTCGAGCGGTATTGATATCAGTGTTAGCGGTGACGTGATTCGTACGAAAGATTTCACATGGAGCCTAGGAGCTAACTTTAGTCAATACTCCAATGAGATCGTTAAGATTGACGATCAGGTGGATGAGAATGGAAAACCGTTGAGCCAGCCTGGAAATAACTGGTTTGTAGGTAAACCTATCAATGTATATTACAATTATGAACCGGACGGTATTTATCAATACACTGATTTTGATATTACCCGTGATGCTTATGGCAAACTGACATATACCTTAAAACCAACCATTGATACGGATGGAGACGGTATACCCGACAAAGTTCTGGTACGTCAGGATGCAGTGGCGCCGGGTTCTGTGAAAGTGAAAGACCTGAATGGTGACGGGAAGATTACGGCAGACGACCGTACACCCATCTCCAAAGACCCGGACTTTACCCTGTCATTGAACACAAGTCTTAAATGGAAAGGCTTCGACTTCTTTATGGATTGGTATGGAGTATCCGGACGCAAGATTCAGAATGCCTATCTGTCGGATGCAAACAGTGGTGGTTCATTACAGGGAAAATTGAACGGTGTGAAGGTGAATTACTGGACTCCGTTTAATCCTTCAAATGACTTCCCACGTCCTACCCATAATTCGAATGTGACGTATCAGAGTGCCTTGGCCATACAAGATGCCTCTTACATCCGTTTGCGTACTTTGCAACTGGGATATACATTCCCCACCGCTTGGATTAAGAAAATCCAGCTTCAAAAGTTAAGAGTATATGCAACCGCTACGAATCTTCTTACGTTCACAGACTTCCTGTCGTATAGCCCGGAGTTGACTCCCGGTGCATATCCTGAGTCAAGACAGTTTGTGTTTGGAGTAAATTTGTCATTCTAATTATTAAAGACCGAAAAAATGAAGAAAAGATTATATATAGCAGCTTTAGCAATTGCAGCAATTGCGACGTTGCCTTCCTGTGAAGACTTTCTTAATCCTGAATCGAAGACAGACATCACTTACAACTATCTGATAAGTACTCCCGATGGTCTGAGCCGCGCCGTGATAGGATTATACAATATGGAGAGACAGATAGCCAATGGAGATGGAGGTAACCTGTACGTTGTAAATATGTGCGACTATAATACGGACATCATGGTATTCCGTGCCGGAACCAGTGCAGCTATTGCCCGTCTCAATACGCTATTGCCTAACAATAGTGATATCGAATCATTCTGGACACACCATTATTCCATTATTGGTAAAGCCAATGAAATCATTGTAAGCGCCGAGAACTTGGGGCTTGATGACGAAGTTGTCCATAAAGCATGGGCTGAGGCTAAGTTCTTCCGCGGGCATGCATACTTTGAGCTATGGAAACGTTTTGAACGTCTCTATCTGAATACACTTCCTACTACGGTAGATAATCTGGTGCGTGACTATAAACCGGCATCTACGGAAGAAATATTCAATCAGATTAAAGGTGACCTGGAAGATGCAATAGCCACTCTTGCCTGGGACATTCCGAATAAGGACTATGGCCGTATCACTAAGGCGGTTGCCAAACATGTGAGAGCGCAGGTAGCCATGTGGGAAAAGGACTATGATAAAGCAATAAAAGAGTGTGAAGATATCTTCAGGGATGGCACGATGTACTCCATGATGCCGAAGACGGAAGATGTTTTCAGCGGGGCGGACCTGCGTAACTCCGAAGTGCTGTGGTCCTACCAATTCTCAGAGAACCTGGGAGGTGGTGGAAGCGGTACTCCATTGATGGGACACCGTCTTGCCATTATTACCACTACCCGCTATCAGTCTAATGCCGGATGTACCTTTGAAGCAGCTCAGGGTGGTTACGGTTGGGGACGTGTTTATCCGAATACTTACTTATTCGGTCTGTATGATAAGGAAAAGGACACTCGCTATGAAAAGCTCTTCATCCACAAGTTCTATTACAATGATCCCACTAATGCCAATTATGGCAAAGAGATACCAGCCGATTTGTATGGCAGTTCTGCCGGATACCTAGAGAAACTGCATCCGATGTCAAAGAAGCATTTTGACCAATGGACCAATACTACACAGCCTGACAGGACTTCCAGTTTCAAAGACCTGATCGTTTACCGTTTGGCAGAGACCTACCTGATGTGTTGTGAGGCTTACTTCCATCGCGACGGCGGTTCGAGTTCCGAAGCCATCGAATACTATAACAAGACGTGGAGCAGGGCAGGTAATGCTCGTGAGAACGGTCCGCTTACCCTTGATATGATTCTGGATGAATATGCCCGTGAGCTGCATTTCGAAGGAGTACGCTGGCCATTGCTGAAACGTCTTGGACTTCTCTACGACCGGGCTCGTGAACACTCGGGCGACTTGAAGTCGGAAGACCCGTATCTGGATACCGATTATGCCTTGTGTCGTGATTACTTCGTGAAAGGCAAACACGAAATATGGCCTATACCACAGAAGCAGATAGACCTGATGGGAGCAGAAAACTTCCCGCAGAGCGATCCGTGGAAATAGGAGAGTTGACTTTAAATTATAAATTAAAAACAGAATCATAATATGAAAAAACTAACTCTGGTTTCATTGATTTTGAGTATGATACTGATTTCATGTAAAGAGCGTGGGGAAGTGCGTATCATGCCGGAATTTAATTATGACCAAACCACTATAAACATATCGAAGAATGAAGGTTCTTCTGTAACGGCTCTTATTTATACGACGGAGGGTGAGGTTACCGCCGAGTATACGGCAGACTGGCTCTCGGTAGATGTGAATCCGAAACGTGCCATTTATAAAGCTACGGCTGCCAATGAAACAGGTGAACCGCGTTCGACTGTCGTGAAGCTGGTTTCCGGAGAGTTCTCTGTAGACGTAACAGTGACTCAATCAGATAAAGATGCTTCGGAAGAGAAGGCATTGAAAGTGGGACAAGTGACAGAAGACGGACTCGGTATGATATTCTGGGTTGACCCGTCTGATCCGGAATCCGGAAAGGCTATCTCACTGGAACGTTGGGGCGGCAATCCGTATGAAGCATCTATCATGCCACATGGTGCTCTGTCAGCAGTAGACGGCCCGGCGAATACAGCCCTGTTTGTAAATGCAGGCCCTAATGATGCTGCCGCCTTGTGTACAGCATTGGGAGAGGGTTGGTATTTACCGGCATCCAATGAATTGCTCGATTTGTTTGACGCATACAATGGTATCGGGCATGAAGATCCGGCATTCACCAATGCAGTGCCTGCCAATATCAGCGATACGGAAAAAGCGGCCCGTGCCATGTTCGACCAGTACTTGACCGATTTGGGTGGAGCTGTTATAAATGCAGCGGCTGATACAGGTAATGGTGAAAGCTACTGGGCAAGTACGGAAAGTGAAGATGGGCAGAAAGCAAGATACGTCCGCTTCGGTAAGTATGGATTTGACTTTGGTGCCAAGACAGGTACAAGCCGCTTCGTACGTGCCATGAAAGTGATAGGTAACTATAAGTTCCCCGAAGAACCTGCGACACTGACCGTTACCCCTACCCAGGTTGGACTGACCAGTGAAGCCGGTGCCACGGCAGAGTCTACCGTAACTACGAATAAGAGTTCATATACGGTAACCATTGAAGGTGATGGCTCCACATGGCTTTCTGTAAGCAAGGCAGAAAACAAGATTACATTCACCGCTTTGTCGGAGAATACCACGGATGGTTCGCGTACGGCGACTGTGACCGTCGTAGCCGGTTCCGGTGAAGGCCAGGCTACGGCTACCATTACCGTAAGCCAGCAGAAAGCTATAGCTGTGGAACCTTTCAAGATAGGCGAGTATGTGACGAAAGATGGGGATACGGAACTTGCTGAAGGCGGTATTGTGTTCTGGGTGGACCCGGCAGATCCTTCCAAAGCCAAGATCGTATCTTTGAAACGAGAGAGCCTGAAGTGGACGAACGGTTTTGCAGAAGGTTTTGGGGTAACGGACGGTGAAAATGGATATGCCAATACGCAGACTATAGCGCAGAGTGAACATGCAGCGGATATTCCGGCTATACAATATTGCAAGGAGAGAGGAGAAGGTTGGTATTGGCCGGCAAGAGACGAGCTGATAGCCTTGTATGATGCCTACAACGGAAATCATAGTTCAAGTTTGCTTCCCGGTCAGCTTCCGGCGGAAGAACAGGCTGCACGTGCTGCATTCGATAAGGTCTTCACCGATCATGGCGGCATTCTCCTGAATACAATGGGGGATACGGAAAACGGTGACAGTTATTGGGCAAGTACGGAGACTACCGACGGTAAGAAAGCTTGTTATATACGTTTTGGTAAATATGTCAGTACTAATAACGCCAAGACCGGAAGTGCGCGTTATGTTCGTTGTGTGAGAAGTGTTTCCAAATAAAATCTTTAAAGGCAAATATCATGAAAATAAAATCATTTTATATAACGGCATCCTTTGCGTGTCTGTTTATGTTGACTTCATGTGTAGACTATGAAGTGAAAGATCCTAACTTCATGCCGCCGGACGTTGTTCTGGACGAAGGTGACGACGATGAAATTATAGAGGGGTTGCCGACTCCCGGAGAAATGCAGGCTTACAGTCCTTCACTTCTGGGTAAACCGTATCGTCCGATCAAAGTGAAATATTCGAGCCAGTTTCCACCGGTTGCCAGTTGGACTGAAGCAAATACCCGCATCGTGGCTTATATGGGCGAGTATAAGCCAAGCATAAAAACAGAGAGTGACTACAAGGCTATCACCAATAAATATGGTAGCCTTACCACAGGTGCCAAGCAACAAGCCACAGGACGCTTTTATGTGAAGAAAGTCAACGGTCGTTGGTGGATTATCGATCCCGAGGGATATCCTCACTATGAAAGAAGTGTGACTTCCCTCAGGTATGGTTCTTCTTCGCGTAATAAGGAAGCTTGGAACAAGCGTTTTGGCAATGATAATATGTGGTTATCGAAGACGCAGGCAGAACTGGCCTCTATCGGCTTTCATGGCACCGGTGCTTTTTGTACCAATACATATAGTAAAATTCAGGCGCATAATCAAAGTAATCCCAATGCACCTATGACTCTTGCACCTTCGTTTGGCTTCCTCAGCCAGTTTAGATCGCAGAATGGGCATGCCTATCCAGGAAATACTTCTGATAATGAATTGGGGCTTGTGTTGTACAGTGATTGGGCGGACTTCTGTAAATCTTATATCCGTTCGGCTATGGCGTCTTATTTGAATGATGCAAATGTATTGGGATTCTTTTCGGACAATGAGATAAATTTCTCTTCACAGAATTCAAGAATTCTGGACCGTTTTCTGAAACTGACAGACCGGACGGATATCGCTTATCTGGAAGCTAAGAAGTTTATGGAAGAGAAAAATGCAACAAGTGTGACCGATAACCTGAATAGTGAGTTTGCCGGCAGGTTGGCCGAACTCTATTACAAGGGAGTTAAGGAAGCCATCAAGGAGATTGATCCGGGAATGATGTATCTGGGAACCCGTCTGCATGGAACACCGAAATATCTGCAACATGTGGTGGCTGCTGCGGGCAAGTATTGTGATATCATCTCTATCAATTACTATAGTCGTTGGAGTCCGGAGCTGACTACCTATGTGAAGCAGTGGGGTGAAGATTGGGCGGATGCTCCCTTTATGGTTACTGAGTTTTATACAAAAGGTGTGGAAGATTCTGACCTGAACAACCAGTCGGGTGCCGGATTCTCTGTTCCCACTCAGAATGACAGGGCGTACGCATACCAGCATTTCACTTTGGGTTTGTTGGAAGCCAAGAACTGTGTCGGCTGGCATTGGTTCAAGTATCAGGATGATGATGGTACGGATAATAGCAGTAAGCCCGCTAATAAAGGGGTGTATGACAACTATTACGAGATGTACCCCTATCTGAGTAAGTTCATGAAGGAAGTGAATTACAATGTTTACAACCTTATTGAGTATTTTGATAAATAAACAGATTTATCAGATTGACATTTTGCATTTCTAAAGCCCCGGGAGTCTCTGCTTCGCAGCCCGGGGAGAGGAGGCTTGCAAATTCGCGAATGAAAATCTATATTTGTCAGATTATGAGTTGGATATATAAATACGTACAACTCTAAAAAACGGGAAATAGCTTGTTCGGGCTCTTTGACTATAAGGCTTTTGCAGAATGTATGCTTCTTTGGTACAGAAACTATATACCTAATGTGCAGGAACTATATATCTGACGCGTTGGAACTATATATCTGATACGTCAGAACTATAGATGCAATCTGCAGAATATAGAGTTCCTGTACATAGAATATGTATAACGGGTGTATATTATGCAATATTCCGCATTTATATTCAAACCCAAGAGGCATTGACAGTCTGTTTGGTTTTTCCGGATAAAATGCGTTGTAAGGTAAAAGCCTGTTTCCCTCTCTTTTTGTAAAGACAAATAGGAAATTCAGGTATTATAAGAAATAAAATAATAAGTATAAACCTTTAAAAGGATGATGATGAGAAACGGAAATAAAGTTTTAGTTATAGGTTTGGTTCTGTTGGCAGGATTCGCCTCTTCGGCATCGGCAGTGACAAAAGGTATGAAAAAGGTTGTTGAGGATGCGCTCGACTTCTCTGTCAGACAGTCAATGTCCATGTTCGGTGAGATGAAAGACCAGAAAGGCATATTGCCCAGAACGGCGAAGGATGGAGAGATGATTACCTGCGATTCCGGTTGGTGGACAAGTGGTTTCTATCCCGGTACGTTATGGTATTGTTACGAGTATAGCAATGATCCGCAGGTGAGGGCAGCCGCCGAAGAAATGACTTCGCGTGTAGAAAAGCAGAAGTATACGACCAGCAATCACGATGTTGGCTTTATCATCAATTGCAGTTTCGGCAATGGCTACCGCCTTACCCGTAATGAAGCTTACAGGGAAGTGATAGAGACTGCGGCCAAATCCTTATCCACCCGCTTCCATCCGGTGACGGGTTGCACTCGCTCGTGGAACAGCAAGAAATGGCAGTTCTCCGTAATCATCGATAACATGATGAATCTGGAACTTTTTACGGTAACCTCATCCATGACGGGAGATAATTCTTACTATAATAAAGCAAAGTCTCATGCCGACCGTACAATGATCAATCATTTCCGTCCGGATGGCAGTTCATTCCACGTGGTTAGTTATGATACGATTACAGGAAAGGTGCTGAACCAAGTGACACACCAGGGCGTGGGTGATCAATCTGCTTGGTCGCGTGGTCAGGCATGGGGATTGTATGGATTTACTATGATGTACCGACAAACGGGTAAGAAAGAGTATCTGGACCATGCTATTAAAATCGGTAAGTACATTATGAATCACCCGCGTTTGCCTAAAGATAAAATCCCTTACTGGGACTTTGATGCTCCCGACATTCCGAAAGCTGATAGAGATGCTTCGGCTGGTGCCATTATGGCTTCGGCTTATGTGGAGCTGAGTACTTATGTAGAAGGCGAACTGTGCAAGCAATTCCTTGCAATAGGTGAACAGCAAATAAAGTCGTTGGCTTCTCCGGCCTATCGTGCCAGGAAAGTAGGCGATAACAATCATTTTATCATCAAGCATTGCACTGGTTTCATGGCAAAGCAGTATGAGATAGATGCTCCATTGACGTATGCCGATTATTATTTTGTAGAGGCTTTGCTTCGCTATAAGAATTTGTTGGAAGGGCGTCCGGTAGTTGAGACGATTACGGCTTTCTCTGAAAATCCGGATCGTTCTGCCTGGTTGAGTTCACTCCATCGTATCTCCTATCCGTTGCTGACAAATATGGCGAAAGGTGAACTTCGTAAAAATATGCCGGTTGAATCTATCGCCGCTGATATGCAGAAAAGAAGAGAAGTGACACATCTGGAAGCTTTAGGCAGACTGATTACAGGTATTTCGGCTTGGCTGGAACTGGGGCCCGACAATACGATAGAAGGTAAACTGCGTGCCCGGTACATCGATCTGGCGTTAAAGTCGATTACCAATGGAGTTGATCCGGAATCGCCCGACTACCTGAACTTCAATAACGGACGTCAACCCTTGGTGGATGCCGCTTTCCTAGCTCATGGATTACTGAGAGCCCGTACACAACTGTGGGATAAACTGGATAAGACCACTCAGGAACGGGTAATCAAGGAACTCAAATCATCAAGAGTGATAAAACCTTCCGAAACCAATTGGCTGTTTTTCTCGGCAATGGTGGAGGCTGCCTTAAAGGAATTTACCGGCGAGTGGGAGTATGACCGGGTGAAATATGCCTGTGACCGCTTTGAACAGTGGTATAAAGGAGATGGCTGGTACGGTGACGGGGCCGATTTCCATCTGGACTATTACAACAGTTTCGTTATCCACCCGATGATGGCGGAAGTGCTGGGTGTGATGAAGAAACACCAGATAGAAGGTGCCATACCTTACGAACTTGAACTCGAACGTTATGCCCGCTATGCAGAGCAACAGGAAAGAATGATTTCTCCCGAAGGGACTTTCCCGATAGTGGGTCGTTCATTAGCTTACCGTTTCGGGGCTTTCCATGCCTTGTCCGACGTTGCTTACCGGAAATTGCTTCCGGAAAGAGTGAAACCTGCACAAGTGAGATGTGCACTGACAGCAATTATCAATCGGCAGACACAAGCTCCCGGAACATTCAACCCCGAAGGATGGCTGCGGGTGGGCTTTGCCGGCTATCAGCCTCATATTGGAGAGAGTTATATTTCAACAGGTAGCCTCTACTTGTGCTCTGCTGTGTTCGTAGCCCTCGGTTTGCCGGAATCAGATGAGTTTTGGGCTTCGCCTGCAGCAGACTGGACTTGCAAGAAGGGATGGGCAGGCGTCGATCTGAATGTGGACAAGGCCTTGAAGAAATAAGGATGAATTCTAAGAAGAATTGCTTATGAAGAAATTCGCAAGTGTCGTGTTGTATGGATGTGGCATTTCATTGTTTGCTTCCTCTTGTGTGCAGAAAGCTGAAGAAAAGAAATTGAATGTCCTTTTCATCATGACCGACCAGCAGAGGTATGATATGCTGAGTTGTGCAGGCAATCGCTATGTCAGTACTCCTTCATTAGATCGTTTGGCTGAGAACGGTGTCCGGTTTGAACATAATTATTGTGCAAATCCGGTATCGATGCCGTCACGTTTTGCAATGGCAACAGGACGTTATGCCGGCGAAATAGGTTATACAAATAACTCTACTAAGCCGGATACTTTAAGAGTCTTGCCGGTTGCCCGTGAAAGTTCGGTTGGAAATCTTTTCCGTAATGCCGGCTATCAGACTGTCTATTCCGGTTATCCGGGCTTTTATTGTGGAAGGACTCACATGGAGGAGTATGGTTTTACCCAGAATGGTACGGATTATTACGAGGGTCCTGCCGATTTTGCCGAGAACTTTCTTGCTGGCTATAATCCGGCTCAGGATGAACCTTTTTTCCTATATCTCTCTTTCATGAATCCTCATGATATTTGTTATGGGGCAGGTTTTGATCCGAGATTTCCCGATGAGCTGCGCCCTCATCAGATAGCTGCTACGCAGAAGTACATAGATTTGCGTAAAACACTAAGTGATGAAGAATATCGTGCACAGATACCTCCCGTACCTGCCAATGTGGAACCCAACGGGACGTATGCCGAAATGAAAGCAATCGGTTCCGGTTCCCGTGACTGGACAGAAGAGCAGTGGGATTTCTATCGCTGGATGTATTGCCGGCTTGTAGAAGATGTGGAACAACAGATCGGACGTATCCTGGCTGCGTTGGAAAACTCCGGCCTGGCAGATCATACGATTGTTGTCTTTACTTCAGATCATGGAGAAATGGGACAGTCTCATGGCCTTGTTTTTAAAAGTCGCTTGCTTGAAGAAGCTACCCGTACACCGCTTATTATTTCCGGTCCGGGAGTGAAGAAAGGAGTTGTAGACTCAAAAAGCTTGACTAGCGGAATTGATCTGGTACCTACGTTATGCGACCTGACAGGAATTCCCGTACCGGAGAACTTGTCCGGTAAGTCACTGAAACCGGTTCTGACCGGGCAAACGGATAAGATTGACCGTGAATATATTATCGTAGAGTCTAGTTCAGGCTATCAGATTAATGACGGACGTTATAAGTATACAGCCTTTACGCGTGGAGATAAGGAAGCGTCTTTGATGGATATTCTGGCTGATCCTGGCGAAATGTCCGATAAAGTTGCTGATCCGGTTTATGTAGCAGAGAAAGAACGCTTGCACAGTTTATTGATGAAGGAAATTAAAAAAATAACAGAACAGCTTCCGGCAGAGAAATAAGCCGGAAACTCTATTAATCTCAGTATTGGCATGAAAAATAAATTATCCCTTTTATTGGTGTCTTTTTTTCTCTTCTCCTGTGCGGAGAACAAACAGGTAACGGAACAGCAGACAACGTTTTGTAATCCGATGAATTTGGATTACGGTTGGGGATGTTTCCAGAAGAGAGAGAAGAAAGCCCGTACGGCTGCCGATCCGGTAATCGTATTGTTCAAAGACAAATATTATCTCTTTACTACAATGGATATCGGCGGTTATCGTGTATCCGACGACTTGATTACATGGAAGGATGTCTATTTTAATCCGGAGATACATGCATCTGCCCTTGATATTGACCATTATGTGGCACCTGCTGTAGCTGCGGATGATAATTATGTCTATTTTATAAACTTTACCCGCGACCGTTCCAAAAAGAAAGTAGACGTGATTCGCTCTGCTGACCCGGAAAATGGAAAATGGGAAAAATGCGGTGAGGTACGGCGTATGGCCGATCCTTGTCTGTTTATTGATGACGGGCGCTTTTATTTCTATTATGGGCTGGGTGCAGAGCAATCTACCACTTTCTTTGAAGTGAATCCCGAGACTTTTGAGGAAATAGAAGGTACGAAGAAGGTGCTCCGTGAATATATCACGGACGTTAAAGAGTGCACTTCCGGTTATCACTTCGGGCGCAGAGAACTGTATGATGAAATCGACGCTTCTGCCTGGATGGGTAAGTTCGAGAAGATACCTTGCCCTGAGGGTGCCTGGATTGTGAAGAACAATGATAAGTATTACCTGCAATATGCCACACCGGGAACCATTTGTAACTGGTATTGCGATATCGTTATGGAGAGTGACAGTGCGAATGGAGGTTTTGTTGAACAGCCTTACAATCCTGTTTCGTTGAAGGTCGGTGGTTTTATTGGTGGGGCAGGCCATAGTTGTGTATTCAAAGATAAGTATGGTAACTGGTGGCAGGCAACTTCCATGTGGATTGGTAACCACGATGAATTTGAGAGAAGAATCGGATTGTTCCCGGTATCATTTGATGCGAAAGGGCGGATGAGAACTCATACCGTATTGGGTGATTATCCGATGCTATTACCTCAGAAGAAGTTTGAGCCGCAGGATATCTCTGCTTTTGGCTGGATGCTCCAGTCTTTCAATAAAGCTTGTATGGCTTCTTCTTCGCTTTCGGGTTTTGAACCGGAGAAAGCAGCGGATGAGAATGTCAGGACGTGGTGGTCGGCAGAAAGCGGTAATGCAGGTGAGCATTTCGTAATGAACTTTGGTAAGAAAGTGCAGATTAACTCTGTTCAGATCAACTTTGCCGAACAGGATATAAATCCGGAGGCTCCCAAAGAGACAGACTATCATGCCTACAAACTATATACTTCGAACGATGGGCATACCTGGAAGCTGCTTGCTGATAAGTCCGGAAACAAAACAGCGGTTCCTCATGAATATCTGGAACTCTCCAAACCTGTAGAAGCTTCTTATATGAAGGTGGAGAATGTACATACTCCCAAAGAAGGCAAATTTGCACTGTTGGATTTGCGGGTATTCGGTTCCGGTTATTCGGATAAGCCCGGACAGGTGAAAGAACTTTCTGTGAAAAGAAACCAGAAAGATGGAAGATACGCCTCGATTGCTTGGAATAAAGCATCCGGTGCCGACGGTTATTTGGTTCGCTTTGGTTATCAACCCGACTTTCTGAATCAATGTATTCAGGTGAAGGGAAATGAAACCACTGAACTTTTACTGCATATTCTCACTAAAGGCGTGAAGTATTATTATCGTGTGGATACCTATAATGACAGTGGAATTACGGAAGGTAATGTTATTTCGGAGTAGGACTTTGGTTCTTCTCCCTATGTTGACTTGTGCTGGGCTTATGCAAGCTCAGCACAAGCCTAATGTTGTTATCATCTTTACCGATGATCAGGGATATCAGGACCTTGGTTGCTACGGATCGCCGTTGATACAAACCCCGTCAATAGATGGGATGGCAAGGGAAGGACTAAAACTGACAGACTTCTATGTATCTGCTTCTGTCTCCAGTGCCTCACGTGCGGGCCTTTTAACGGGACGGCTGAATACCCGGAATGGAGTGAAAGGAGTATTCTTTCCGGAATCCGAAGGTATGCCTTCCGAAGAGATAACCTTGGCAGAAGCATTGAAAGAACAAGATTATGCAACAGGTTGTTTCGGTAAATGGCATCTAGGTGACTTGAAAGGTCATCTACCCACAGATCAGGGGTTTGATAAATACTTCGGTATTCCTTATAGTAACGATATGTATATCGGCCCTTCTCAAAAATTTGCGTCTAATGCTGTGTTTAGAGAAGGATATACTCTGTCTGAAGCTAAAGCGGATCAGGACTTTGTGAGAAATGCTCCCAACAGAGCGACGATAAAAAAGAGACTCAATAGTGTATCTCCTTTGTTTGAAGGAGATGAAATCATAGAATACCCCTGTGATCAGTCTACTACTACCCGTCGTTATTTTGATAAAGCGATTGAGTTTGTTGGGCAGAATAAAGAGAAACCTTTCTTTGTTTACATTACTCCTTCGATGCCCCATATTCCTTTATTTGCATCCGAGCAGTTCAGAGGCAAGAGTAAACGTGGGCTTTATGGAGATGTTGTGGAAGAAATAGATTGGAATGTCGGACGCTTTCTCGACTATCTGGATCAACAAGGATTGGCGGAAAATACGTTGGTTATTTTTGCATCTGATAATGGACCGTGGTTAGGCTATAAAGAAGATAGCGGTTCTGCCGATCCGTTACGTGGCGGTAAATTCTCGTATTATGAAGGCGGGGTGCGTGTACCTTGTATTCTGCGTTGGAAGGGTACTATCCCGGCAGGAGTAACCAGTGATGCGATAATTGCCAGTATTGATCTATTCCCAACAATAATGCATTATGTCGGTTGCAAATCGTTCAGGCAGGAGATTGATGGAGTGGATATATCATCATTCTTGAAAAACCCTTCTTTGCGGTTGCGTGATGAGTATGTCTATGTAAGAGGTGGTGAGGTGCATGGAATACGTAAAGGAGATTGGGCTTATTTGCCTAAAACGGGAAATAGTAAGTTTAAGGAAGGTGATGTGCCTGAGTTGTTTAATTTAAAACGGGATATTGGAGAGACTAATAATCTTCATCTGGAATATCCAGAGAAGGTGAAAGAATTACAGGAAGTAATGCAGCTATACCAGGCTTTCAAAGTTAAAAAATAGACTTTTAGGGTATCATTAATGAAAAAACACGCTGCTAAATTCCCATTTAACTACGCATTTTCCTGATGAACTAAAATTAAAAGGTTGTGCCAGCAGTTTATTCGTCCTCCGATAGCCCTTCCTGATGATTTGCGGCGGAAAAATCGGTGAACTCCGGACATGAATCGGTGAGTTAAGAAGCTAAAATGGTGCTAACAGATTTGTCCACATACCCTGGAACTGATAGATGACTGCCCGGTAAATGCCATATTTTACTGCATATAGTATGATGGAAGCATTGAATAACCACCACATGAAGATGAAGGAATAAGAAATCATCTTTCCGTTTTGCTTTATGTCTGTCTGGTTAGGGTGGGTTTGCTGGGTGAAGCAAAGTATGTGGAATCCCAATGTCAGCCCGATAAGAAATTGGAAAATGCATAAAGAGCGTACGGAACTGAGAAGCATCAGCAATAAGATGAAATAAGTGAAGATGGGGAAGCAATAGGGTGCCAATGTAATGAAGATGTTGCTTCTTCCCAGATATTGCGTGCTTCCCTCTTGTTCGTACACTTTCATGGAGTGCATCTTGTTGAGCATCAATATGCTTGCAATGGCGTGGGTCAGTTCATGGGAGAAAGTGGTGAGCCATGCTTCATTTTTCCTGAAGAAGGGACGGATGATGAAAAAGCAGACTATACCAGCTATAAACCACAGATACGCATTGAATGAGCCGAATACTATTTTCATGGTCTGCAGAAGTTGGAAGAATGAAAGTATGCTTACTATGGTTATAAGAATGTATCCTATTATCCGTTTCATGGGTGCATTGTTCTTTTTTAGTCGTTAATGATATTTCCTATTTTCTCAATGAATGGATATATGCGTCCCAGCAGTCCTTTCCGGGCTCCTGATGGCGTACCGTCTTTACCACTCTTACGAACAACAAACTCACCGATTTCGTTTTTGTGAACGATATAGGTCGAAACCATGCCTTTCTCTCTGCCTTGCCATACGATGTTGTTTTCTGCTTTCAGCGGGCAGATGTTTTCGATGATTCTGCTTCCATCGGTTATGCAGAATGGACTTGCTATGGGTACCCTTTGGACTACTGCGTATTCTTCTTGCCGGTTAATCCATATTTCGCTGACTCTGAACCATAGTTTGTATAGTTCTTCTGCCGGCAGCATCCGGTTGATTGTATAGAACAACTCAGGGGGTAGAGTAATGGACTGGGATTTACCGGAGTTATTCTGCCTTATTTCTGCCTTTTTCATCTCAATCATGAAGAACAGTAGCCACATGCAGGCGCGTACATGTTCTTTTGGAGGGAGAATGCTCGAATAGTTGGGCCTGTTGAGATATTCCTCAGTAATGGCAAGGATACAGTCGAGGAAATTGAAGTCGTACTGCAACAGGAAGGGAGCTATTTCGGAAGCTGCCTCTTCGGGAATCGCATAGTGGCGGCAGGTTTGGAATGTCTTCTCTTTAAAATAGGCTATCCAGAATAGGGCTCTTTGTCTCTCATCCACCATTTCTTCCGGTGCATTGATGAACAGAGCGGCACATTCGTTCGCTGTATAAAACTCCTGGAAAGCCGGCAAGTCGGCTTCCAGAACACTCAGTGAGAGTACGGTCTTGTTTCCGCCTTTATAGATTATCACTTTACTTTTTATTTCCAGGCTTTCCCACGGAAAGAATTTTGTCTCGACCGTTATCTCTTCATTATTGACTTTGATGTGCAGCATGTCTTTGCGGGCCAGTTCCCTGTCATTGCTGTATCTCATGATGGTAATACCTGTCGCGTGATTGGCGCATACGATGGCTTGCTGGAAGTAGGTGGAGAAGTTATTGACATTGTCAATCTTATTGCAACGGTTCTCCACTCTTTTCCACAAGGCTTTCGGTTCCCGGTTGACATACAGATATTCGTTGGTTATGACTTTGATTACCCGGTTCTTTATTTTATCAAAGTCTTCCGGCTTTATGCTGTCTTCATTCAGGATGACTTGAACGCATATCCATGCCGGTCTGTTTTCTGCCGCTGATAGATATTTCATTTTATGTATAATTAAGGGTGTAGATAACCTTTTATGTATAACTGGTTGAGCAGGCATACCGGTACTAAGGCAAATTCTGCTTCGTAACCTTCCGCATCCGCATCCTGAATGATGGAGAGTGAGAGGGTTTTGTCTACATTGTCTATCCCCAACTGGTCGGGAAACTCCTGTGCCAGACGGAGTAACTCGTTATTGCCTGCTATCTGGGTAAGTGTGGAGTCGTTTCCCCAATATAGGTCGATTCCTTTTTTCCAGAAACTTTCCTTAATGTCTCTGTTGGAGGCTCCGGCTTTCTGGAAAGCATTTACTAATGTATCCTTTTGGATGTAGGCAAAGAGGTTCTCTGTGGCGTAGTTGCTTTTCATATTTACCACATGAATGTTCTGGCGCAGGCAAAAATAGCCTGCAGTGGCAGTGATTGCTATTAAAAAGAGAGTCACTACGGTATATAAAATCAGTAATCTTATTCTATTCATAGCTTTTTTTTAGTTTTTCTTTTTTCCGTTTCCTGTTATGTAATTCTTGAAATGCTTGGAGTTGACAACTGCCTGTACACAGCCTTTCTGCAAGTCCTGCTTGGCCTTTCCGTTACCTTTGATGTTATCCATAAACATATAGATGACATAGAATTTGGCGGTCCTTCTCTGCTCCTTGTTGGCGGTCTGCAAATCGGTGTCCGAGATGATAACAGCCAATAAACCGGTTTCTTCGTTGATGGAACTATCGTTAATGGTACCGGTCTTGGCATACATGAAGACGTTTCTGTTTTCATCATGCAGCTGCTTCTTTATGCCTTTTAAGTATGTAGCTGTTCCGTAGTCTATGACGGATGCCATTCCTTTGAAGAGGTTGTTTCCCAAGAAACTGGTATATTTGTCTTCGCTGCCCCAAGAGTCATCTATGGAGAAGTCGGTGACTTCATTGTGATATTCCGGATTCACGGTCAGGTGGAAGCTTGTATTCATGGACGCCAGCTTTCCGAACATTTCGGCCATCTTCAGAGGAGTAATGTCCATAAAACGTCTCATACCTAAGGTAACTCCTCTGATGGCTGATGCGTAATTAACTTCGGTGGGATTCTTTCGAAGCTCAAAATCTATAAATGATGGTTCCGGAGCAGTCCACGACTCATTCTGTACGAGTGAGATTTCATAATCCTGTGCATACCTGCGCAAGTCTGCATCTAGTCCGTTGGTGGCGGATTTACGGTAACTTAATATGTTGGAATTCTTGCTTGATGCAAATAAAGACCGTGCAGGCATAGTGAAGTTCTGTTCAAACTGCTGCGCTATCAGGGGATTCTTTTCCTTGGTCGGTTCCAATATCTGATTGAACTTGCTCCTGCGATGATTTACTTCGACAACCGGGAAACTTTCTTTCTTTATATTGTGGGCGACAGTAAATAGAGTGTTGTCTGCACCGTCTGCCCTGCCCACCTGGCAGAATTCCTTGTTGAAGCGTGATGCATCGAACGAGCCTATATAGACCATTACGGAATTGAAGAAGTTACTTGAGCGGTAGATATACTTCTCGATATTGAAGGCCTCACCGGGACCCGGTTCATCCGAAGGCAACGACCTCCATCCGGTTTTCATCCCCAAGGTTTTTCCTGCATAATGGGTTGCATTGTTGTGGGGGGCTTCCATACCTACCAGGCGGAAACCTTCCCAACCTATATTGTAGCCGGAGGTCACAGCGGCAAATGTCATAGGTTTCAATGAAGACCCCGGACCGAAGCGTAGCGGAAAGAGATTCAGATTGCCGAACAAGTCGCGCTCTTCACCTCCCAATGCCAGCATGTTCAGTTTCTCTGCCCATTGGCTATATGATATCTCATCATTGGGATCCAGGCGCAGTTGGGGATTATCCTTAAAATCTACCATTGCCTTTATATGTCCGTCTGCATTGGCAACGATGACACTCATGTCTGCCTCTTTTTTTAGGTTATCCATAATGGCATATAACTCCTGGCTCAATCGCATATCCAATGTGGTTTGGTAAGACTCTATCTTTAGCTTTTGCTCCGGGGTGTCTTGTGCTGTCTGTTTCTGTTTTCTGGTATATACTTTGCTGACAAAGTCCGAATAGGGCTTGGCCCAATAGAAACCGTACTTTTGCGGATAGATAAAGGTGTGGTGTCCGTTCAGCCATATATTTTTTGCCACATATTCTTTGGTTTCAAACAGAAGCTGATGGTTACCCAGCTTGTCGCCCGGCAATACACGCATTACGCTATAGTTTCCGTCGCCTTCGTAAACATCATAGTTGTTCTGATAATAGCTGGTCAGTTGCATCTTCCTACCGGGGGTTGCAGTAAGAATCACAATGGGCGTCTGCTGTGATTGCGGAGTCCATGTGGTTGGTATCTGCCATAGCTTTCCTCCTTCAATAGGTATATCTATCTCTCCAAAGTCTGCTTTGCATACCTCCACTTGCTTCTTGCTATCAAGAAATACCGTTTCGTTGTGGTAGGCGGATGCGGCGGTAAGGTCTCCCTTCCAATAGTTACGGCTGTCGATGGGGTTGTCGTGCATATAGTAGTTTCTATGCAGAGCAAGTTCCAGCATACCTGTATTGCGGTTGGTACGCATGAATATAATATTGGAATATACATTGTTTTTGCAATACGAGTTCAGGAAAGCATATATCAGACCCTTGCCGAACTTGGTAAGCGCATACTTCCGGTTGATGCTGTCGTTGTCCAGTCTGTCCCGCAGTTTGTATGCTTTGTCAAAGTCGTAGAAGAAAGTGGAAACGTCTCCGTCACGAATCAGATTCCGGGCATATTCTTTGGCCATGGGCGAGATTCTGCTGGCACCGGAGCGCTGCTGGTACATTAAGAACAGGCGGTTGATGAATTCCAATTCATTCTTTTCCACATCCGAGAGCGGATTCTTCTGCGAATTATAGCTCATTCGCAGATAGGTGGCATTATCCTGAAGGTAAGTCTCCATCTTAATATTGCTGCTTCTCCATATCCTCTTGTACTGGGCAATGTGATTATTCAGCCTGTCGTTCTTTAGCAGGTAGACAGTGCCTGTGTTCGTCGGCATATCCTGCGTGATGCAGATGTTAAGTGAATCAATGGCATCTGCGTTTATTGTGGAAAGCACTTCCTGGATGGAGGTACCTATGCCTGTCTGATTGGCTACATCCTGGATTTCCTCCAAGTCTGCAACTTTTGTGATGTTAGACTCGAATGCCTTAAAGAAACTTATACATGCAGGACTCTTTCCACCTCCCTTTACAATGCTGTTTGCATATTTCTTGTTATAAGATTCATCCTGGCTGATTTGGTATTCGTTTAACCATTCATTTACAAGTTCCAGAGTCGGCTCGTTCATAGATAAATCAATGTTATAGGTCGAATCTGATTTTACCAGTCTGAAACGCGCTATAGCCAATACTCCGACCAAAATTATCAGAAAGATGGTGTAATGCTTTCCTATTCTTGCAGAAAACATATTGAATCTGACTTGACCTTCATTGTATTTGGCATCAGCTTTCTCCGGCTTCATGTCTTGTGACTCAGGGAATATGGACGCGATAACCATGCCTACCAGAAGCATGATATATACCAAAGAGAAATTACTTTGTATGGATATCATAGGGAAATCCTGCCCAAAGAATATGAACTGGTTCGTTACGGACATCCAAATAAAGATGCACTGAATGCATAAAAGGAGAATTATGCTGACTGCTATATTCCTGTTTATCGTCTTTTTCTTTTGTATGGGGTTAGTGTAAGTAAAGAAGAATAACAGGAAAAATAGTGCCATTATCCCCCAGAAGAATAGCTCTGAATGTTCTGCAATGCCAAAGCGTATGAGAGTAAGGTCTGTCATTTGTGCTCCCCATAATGCACCCAATTTGCTATGGGGGAGCATCTTGAAACGACTTTCGGACAGGTCGTTGGCATTGTCAAGGAAATAGTCGATAATCCATTTGTTTTCGGAAGCCTGCAAAAAACGGTTTATCTTGTTTTCGTTGTCCATGCTTTCTTCTTGCATGATGCTGTTCCAGTCTTTCACCAACACCATGGAGCGATACCGCATGTGCAGCATTGAACTGTCATCGATAAAAATCTTATAGCAGCCGAGTCCTGAAATAACAATCGTGAAAGCTATAACACCTATCCTCCAGTTGCGGTTGAACTTCAAGTTCTGAACCTTACAGCAGGCGTTGACCCAAAAATAAATGATTCCCGTAATGAGTACTGTGAAAAGAATGGCTCCTAAATAGGTCATCGTCAATATGTGTGGAGCCAGGATGCAAGCCAGCACAAAGACTACGCCAATAATGATGTATATGATGTTGAATTTGACCAGACGTTGCCTCTTAATATCTTTCAGTGTCTTCTGCAACCTGTCTTTCTCATTTGTATCCCCGGAATCTGATAATTCTTTAATCCTTTCCTCTAAGATGACTTGCTTCTCCAATAACTTGCGGTAGAAGTTGCCATATATAGGAACCTCATTCGCTTCTATGCATGCCCACTGATAATCACGGAACAGGAAAATGGTGCGCAATAGGACGAAGAATATGAACATTATGGCGTATCCGGAGTCGAATAGCAAGACTGGACCTAAGAAAATGAGGTAATTGAAGAAATGCCATAATGTTAGATTATAGTTGGCAAAACTATGTCGTGGCAATTCTCCATTATAGGATTTTTTGTAAAGTTCGGCAATAAGGTATTCTATAATGAAGAACAGAAGTAATGGAAGGGCTATCAGGAAATACCGAATATAGCCTCCAAAGAAAAAGTGTCCGATGAACGCTGATGAAAGACATATAACCCAGCATATTAGTATGAGCTGTTGCAATGTCAACTTTCGGGGATAAAGCTTTTGGCAAGCTTTGTTGATGCCCCGTGATAACCGGGATTGGGTATAATTCTTCAGATAATACCCTATCTTATATACAATAATAGCTAACTGGAAGCAAGGAATGGCCCACCACCAAGGCTTATAATTAATAATGTTGTTCCACTCAAAACTAGATACTCCTTCGAGGGGAGGGAACACAGATACCCGCCAGTTAAAAAAGAAGCGTACGGTAAATAACACGATTATTATAGTCCATAAGGATAACTCGGCATAAGGGGTATTATGCCGGTGGGATATTTTTCCGTGCTGTATATTGTATGGAGTAATTAGCAGTGAAAAACAGGCTAATGTGCAGATTATGAATAAGTAAATGAAGTACACTTCTGGCTGGAACGGAGTTGTCTCCCGGAAGTTGGTGACTTTAAACATCCAGCTAACGCCACTTTTCTCATTATCGGCCTTTAACAGGTAAACACCTTTTTCTGTCTCTGAGGGGATAAAACGGTTGCTCCACCTGACTACTAAAGAGTCCTCAGTATATCCGGAGTTGTAGGATAAAGACCCTCCTATATGGTTGATGTTACTTTGCTTATGTAAAATATCAAATAGATAATTATTGGATAATTTAAGGTCAACAATATGATTCTTGTCACTGGTGATATAGAATGTCATATCCTTTCCGCAAGGCTCGTCGCTCTTTAAGGGCTTATAATAAGGTAGGGAAAAATGTATCTGTTTGCTATGGGGTAGGACTTTCATTCTCGGAGTGACATATTTGCCGAAAGCATCTACATAGAAATATGAACTCGGAGATAATTGAATACTGCCTTCTGTCTCTTGATAATCAGCCAGACGATATTTTTTGTTATTGTCATTCTCAAAATCAAGAGAGTTATCATTTTGGTAAACTTGTGTGTATAATCCCAAATAGAAAGGTTGCGAACGACAGTCTTTAGGACTTTCGCTACGTATATAATGCTCACGTACGAGTGTTATGCCGTCGACAGAGAATCTGAGTCCTTGGGCTATCTTTACGGGTATCATGTCACGGAGTGCATAACCGCGTTGCAGGTCTTTATCTACAAGACTTGTGTCGATTATTGCTTCTTCGTTTCCATCTATTCCACTTAATGTAAATATGTATAATATCTCCTTCTTTTTCTTTTCAGTGCCCTTAAAAGGGAGAACAGAACAGATTAAATCCCACACATTCTTCTCATTGTACTCGATACGCATAGATAGCTTTTGGTGTTCTGCATTGCTTATCAGCGAGAACTGTGAATGGAACGAGGGCATATTGTTTGCATTGCCAAGATAATATTCCTGCGTGCCGGGAGTACTGACATAAATAGGACGGGAAAAACCTTTGTATTGTAATGTGGAACAACTGTCGGACTGGAAACATAGGTTTAGCTTCCCGGGAGTGATTTCCTCATCAAACAAAGCCGTACTGTCATTGGTAACCAACATTACTTGAGAATCGTTAATCTGGAACCCATTCAAGCCTAAAGCATGATGATCCACGTTCTTGTATATCTGGTCGTCTGCATAGAAATATCTGGAAGCAGTCCAGAAAGAAAATATGGTTATTATAATTAGAAATACTGCACTCTGAAAACGTATATCGATTCCAAACTTTTCCAGCAAACCATACGGATGGTTGCGTTTATTTAAAAGAAACGTAGTTAGCGAAACGATTACAACGGCAAACAGGAAGATAAAACTTCCGGGATGCCCCCAGATAATCAAGGCAATAATTATGCACAAGAAAGCGAAACTTCTCAGTGTATTCATAATCTGTAAATTCAAAATTTATATCCTAAAATAAAGACCTCCAATTGCTTGACGCCTATATTGGTTAAGAGTTGTTTTATCCCTCTGACATCTTTGGGGCATTTGTAGGGATTACCCGATACGGAGGGTACCTCGTTGAAAGTCGCATCCGACGTTTGCATCTGGTTCTTGACGAGGTTAATGTTATAGGTATATCGGTTCAGATAATTGAGATCCCTGGCATACCAACTCAGAAAGTCGTGGAGTGGTAATGCCAGTTCAAAAACAGCCTGTTGTATGTCAACCTGATTTTGAGGGCTGATAATATCTTCACACTCCGCAAGTTTGTCATTCAGCCTTTTCCATTGAGTGTTGTACAAAGCCGACAAGAATTGGTTTGCTGTTGTGAGCCGTTCTATTTTTTGTTCGACCCGGAGCAGCGATTGTTCGTTTACCGGGGATAAGTTTAAGTTAAGGAGAAATGAAATTATCTTCCCGAAGTCTTCGTTTATGGAGCTGTCGGACTGAATATCCGGGAAACTCTTGAATTTCTGGAGATTCTTTCTTATCACTTCAAATTCGGATAACTGCAAGTTTTGTTGCTGCATTTCTTTCCGGATATTTTCCATTGCATCTGCCATGCACTCTTTTTCGTAGAGAACGGATTGCACCTGCCGTTTGGACTTCTGGTACATGGCAAATAGTTTGGATACCAGAATAAGATTGCTGACGATGGCCAGCAGTCCCAAAACCACAAACAGAATTATGAGTGGAGAAGATTCCCATTCAATCAAGAACACAGTGACACTGATAGCTGCTAAAGTTGCAGCAATAGTCAAAAAAGCAACACCTTTTGTATTCATAATATAATTCCTCCTCTTACTATTTTATTTATACGTCATCCTCTATATCTGCAGAGGGGATTCCCTTGCCATTGTCTTGACTGGAACTATTCGTCTTCATATCATTATCTTCTGAAGGTTTTGCTGCAGCAACGGACGTTTCTTCACTTCCTTTTAGGACACTGATTTCTCCTTCATTATCGGCGGTGACGTAAGGAAACTGAGTTTCGAACACTAAATTATCTTGCAATTCTGCTCCTGCAGGTTCAAAATAGAAACAGCCGTCATTGCTGCGGGCAACGAATCTTTCTCCGTCGAAGAATACATTCAGAGATACGGCTTCCTCATTTTTTATATTTGTGTACCTGGGTATTTTAATGATATAGTATTTCCCTCCTATCAGATAGCGGCTGTTAGGTGTTAAGAGCGTCTTACTGCATAGCTCGTCATTGTATGTAATCTCGCGGTCTTCCGTAATCTCCTTTGGTTCTTTCTGTATTGTTGGTGTATAAACCTCACTTATGCTGTCAGGTTCAGAATCCGGGTTCTCAGAATCTCCTCTGATTCCCTTATAAATCTCGAAAATGCGTTTGAACTTGGAAGTAGGTTTATGGCCTTTGGTCTCATCTTGGTCATCCATTTCATTAGTCCCGTTCTTCAGTTCATATTTAGTGGGCCAACCCACCATATCCATATTGCCGTCGTAGATTAACGAGGTATTCAGCGGACCAAACAGACAGAAGTTTTTCACCGTGCCGACACTAACGTTCTTCTTGGTCAGGATTGTACATTTCTCCGAGAATTTACGTCTGATCATTTCCTCGATTTGGGTACGCAATTCGGGAAACAGCATACCACGTCCGGCCAATATCACATAATCGATGGATAAATTGGCCCGATCATTCCATGAATCAATTTCTTTTTCAAATTTGGTGGTGATGGCATTTACCGCATTGGCAATATAGCCATAGTCATCACCCAAGATACTTTTCTTCTTTTCACAGTAGGCAAATGCTTCGACAATGGTGGACAGTTTTATCTCATCTAAATTGGCATTTTTAGGCTCCGACGACATGAATGCCCGCCAATTCTTTTCAGAATTTGTGGCATGAACAGACGTATGGATCTTCTTGTATTTCTCTATAATATGTATTAATAGCGACAGATAATTCCTGTCTTCTTTCTTGTCGGGGTCTGTGATTTGTCTTGTATATTCCTCTACTCTTTGCTTTATCTGGAGGTCTGTGGCATTAGGTTGATATACTTGAAACAAGTGTGCCAATAAATTGGCATATAACGCGAAAGAGATAACGTTTCCTGCACCGATAAAACCGGATCTGTATTTCTCTTCTATCAACCAGTGGAAGCCTTTCTGCCGTGTTTGTACTACGGAGAAATCGGTGGTACCCTTGCCGACGTCAATCGTCAGGATATTCTTGTTTTCCCCAATTGTATTGATTAAGATGTCTTGATGTTGCGTCATCATGCCAAGGAAAGAGGCGTCGCTCTCCGAGAATGTGGAAATCTCACATCCTATAATTGATTTGTATTTCTCCTCTGCCAGAAGTTTGGTTATGTCGCAACGCAAGTCTTTCAGCATTTTGGTAACTACCTCTTGGGTATATGAATTGGGCACAAGTACAATTAGGTTGATTGCTCTATGAGTGGTGTATTCTTTTTCATCATCGTAAGAGTCCTCTTCTTCATCGTCAAGGATGTTTGAGACTGTGTCCAGTATCATTCGGATGAAGAAGTTCATAATGACCCTCCTGTAATGCGACAAGTGGTCGTTTACCGTTTGGCCACTGTTAATCATAGGTAACACAACTCCTCCATATTGCGCTACTTTAAGGTTGGGCATAACAAAATAGTTATTCTTTTCGAATACAGGAATATCCTCTCCCTTGTTGAAGAATATAAAGTTCTGGTTCGTAGGCTCATCCGTGCGTCTCCTGAAGTCTTCTTTCAAGAGAGTGCCGGGAGCATAATAGATTGATTTATAGAGTCTGTTCAGGCGGTCGCTATCGTCATGCTGAATGATTTCGGAATCATCGATTTCTTCTGATTCTTTGTTGCTTTTACTCATTTGCTCCCTATATTGCTTGCGTAAATCCTCGCTGATAATATTTGTCTCACCCTGTTCAACTTCAGATGCCTTCTTCAGCAATTCTTTTCCATATGAATGTTTCACCTTACCGTATAAAGGCATGATGTCGTTTATGCCGAGTTCCTTATCGCGTGCGTGGCATAAAATTTGGGAGGCTTCAGAACCGAAGTCGAATACAGCATCATAAATATGATGTTTATCTGCCACAACCACATAGACATCACCCTCATATTGGATTTCGTTGATTTTTACGATAAGGTGGATGTGGAAACGAGTGGCTTCGTTGGGAAACTGTTTTAAGCGCAAATAGCAATAATGGTCATTGGTCAGTTCTAATCCGTCTTGACTATAAGCTATGCCGCCTTGCTTGAACGTCGTAAATTCAACGGTGATGGCGTCTTCCTTTCTGCTGATGGCAGAAATATTCAGGATGTAGTCGTTACTGAGAGGACCGTCGTAATCTAACGCCAGTATTTTCTTGTAGAAACGGAGTAGTTCGGTATTGTCCACAACAAAAGTGTCAATAGCAACATTCTTCGTTGGCAAATCAGATGGATGCAATGCGATTATTACATCTCTTTGGTTGATAATAAGGGGTACTTTATACATAATGGTTATTTTTTATTGTTCTAAACTGGGCCATATACTCTTTTTGAATGATATATTGCTGTTCTTCTCTTCTGATACACAGGCGCCTACCATAATATCTATGGCAGTTCCCAGATTACAATCGGTTATGGAAATCAAGAGATCCATGTTGTTTGTAATTTGGAGGCGGATAGCTAAATCCTGATTCATGTTAGGATCAAAATTAGGCTGCTGCGTATATAAGACTGTTGTATAGTTGACAGCTTGATAGAGCGAATCGTTTTCGGTCTTCAAGCTTGGATTATCCTGTTGCATGGCTTTCCATACTATTTCCGGTTTTTTGTCATAAGTGCGTACAATATGTATGGCTCCTCTTTGCGTATTGTTAATCTTGATCGTATTATCATACAAGATGTTCTGTTGGGGCTTTATGGTACTGTTTGGTCCCAAGATTTCTTCAAATACCCAGTCTCCGCCATTATTGTACATGACTCCGTAGCGTGCATATATCTTGTTTCTTACAAACGTTACACCTTCCATGCGTTGGTATTTGATGTTTGCATAATTAAGAGCTCCTTCAGCGACAACGGTCTTGCGCTGGTCTCCGGTTAAGGATATTACGTTATACTTCCTGCCCAATTGTTTACGCCATTTGGTATTAATGTTGCTTATGATTTTGTCTGCAAGCCCGGTCAGCTGACTGGCTCTTCCCGTGAACATAAGGACATCAATGGGCACCCTCTTTTCTTTTGTAAAACCTAATGTGGAGAAGAATGCCTCAAGTAGCAGATGGTTGCAGGCAAAGTTGTATAGTTCTATCTCTTTGCCTTTCCTCCAATGACTGTATTCCAACAATTCGGGATTGGCATATAGAGTGTTCGCCGATTGGGCAAACAGGGGTGTGGGCAGTTCAAACTTCATGTTCTCGTACTGAGATGGCATGGTTTTTATGGTACGTATATAGTCTTTATACTTTTTCCGGTATAGCTCAATGCTTTCCATCTTATCTTCTTCTTTGATGTCCAGTGCCACTAACTGCTGCAGGAATTTTATCTGATCATCGTTTAGTGCCGCATGGTTGTTTTCCAGATATTCATCTATGACGTCAAAGGCGAAAGCGTAGTCCAGTATATTCCCGGCATAATAGCAACCTATATTTCCTATGATGTCTATTTCCGTAGCGGTAACCTTGCAATAGCTGATGTCGAGTGTGCCGGCTCCCATATCGTAAACAAGGATGTGTTCGCCTGCCCCTCTGAACAGAGACTCATGCTCTTTTAAACTTGCAGGCGGCAATAATGTATTCCTATTTGTGTAATAATAGCAAATAGCGGCTTCGCTTTCGCTTAGCACAAGTATGTTTTCGTCATCCCGCAGCCATTCGAATGTCTTTTTGGCTGTATCAATAACTTTTTTCGTGTCCGAAGGGCGATATGTATTAGGTACGGTTACCACCAGTTTGCTGATGGTACGGTTTTCTTGCTTCGTCAAAGGCAAAATATAATTCTTAAACAGGAATTGGTAGGCATTCTGAAAGATATAGTCTATTTTGATTAGGGGAGAACGGTTCAATAAAGGCTTTTCCAAGGCGCCTAATACTGTTTCCTTGCCCTGATCCTTAAACCGGATATGGAAATAGTTCTGATAGTTGATTAGCTTTTCACGGCCTACCATGATTTTCAGGCAGGGCAACAAATTGTTTGAGAGGTTGGCATCTTCCAGCATTGTTTTGGTCGGTGAGAGAAAGTAAGGGCTGTCCAATTCCCATTCTTCCTGTTGGGTATCATGCAGGAACAGGAGGTCGGATGACAATAAAGGGGAATTGACATTGCTCATCAAGTCTTTTTCCTCTGTGAACAGTCCTTTCTCTTCTAGGAAACGCTTCTTCTCTGTGTTCAGTGCCAGTATACTGTCGCCATAATAGGCCACGATTGCAGACGTTCCATAGTCTAGGCAGAGCCAGTTGTCTCCGAAGTCGGGTTGCATCGGAATGGTGAAGACTAATGAAACTTCTTTGGCCTGGATGTCCGTTCCTTCTTGATACTTTAGATGAAGTTCGCATTTTACATTGAACTTCATGCCCAATTCCGGCGGAAACAGAGTACGGTCTATCTGTTCTATTAAATTGGAATTTAACTTTAAGAACAGTTCAATGCATTCTTGTCCATTCAGCTGGTTCTGCTGGCGTAAGATGTCCGACCATGAGCAGTTCGTGGCATCTCCTAAAGAGAACACGTCAGATAAAGAACAGCCTTGCGCTATTTTCAGGAAATCACAATGCTTTATTTCTTCCTGCTTCTGGTTCATCAATGTTACACTGTATGTACATCCTTCGGGAAAGAAGGTGCAAGGCTCGATGTCCGGAGCGTCGGAAGCTATATTCTTTAGTTTTAAGGATGCGAAAGAGATGGATTCATTTACGGCGGAAACCTCGTTGATGGTTGCCAGCCGTGACTTCGCCAACGTTATTTCGCGTTTCAATGCATCAAGTCGTTCTCCCGGTTTTAGTAGTAGCAGGTTTTCAATACCTCCTTTCCATTGCTGGCAGGTGACGTATAGCGCGGGACGCGAATTGTCCGCCTTAACTTGAAATGAGAAGTTACGTGTTTCGGTTCTGGGCGGTATGTCTAACTGATTATAGGAATATTCATACTTTATCTGGATTTCATAAGAATCTTTGTCTACCGGATTGGGAGTTAATACCTGGTCTTCCAGGTTCAATGAGAGTGTTACTCTCACCTTGTCGTTCTTTAGCCCATCCACTTCCAGTTTTTGGCTTTCCAGGTTATAGTGCTGTGTTATGATACCATCACATTGTAAGGAGGTGAATGTCAGTTTGTCCAATGCCAGTTCAGCTCCGTTTCTTTTTAGAGAGCACAGACAGGCTGTTATTTTAATAGTGCCGTCATATTCCAGATTGGTTGGATAAGAGAAATATAAGTACCCGATGTCTTTGATGCTATGGGCATGTACGACATCCAGAGATTTGGACTCTACGTGAGGAGACTTTATCGGCTCCGGGGTACAATAAATGATGGCAGTGTATTCCTTTACTATCTGCTTACGGCCCTCAAGATTAATTTTGATGTCAAAATCAACAGAGACTTTGAGCTTTCCGGCTTCTAATATGTCTGATATAGCTTCCGGATCAAGTGCGACATGGAAAGTAATGTTTGCCTTATCAATGCCTATGGAATACCTTTGTAGGGTAACCTTTAAGAGTGTAGCCCCTTGTCTGATTGCCAGTGAATCGGATGCTACTTCTCCGAGAGCTATGGTGGGGGCTGATAATTGTCTTTGGGGTTTAAATATACTCCACACTTTCTTGCTGCTGATTTCTTCGGGTTCTAGGGCTATTTCTTCTTCGATGAGACGGCCCAGGCCTTTCTGTCCGCAGCTGTGCAGAGAAAAAGGAGATGTCTGAGTATTCAGTTCTAACAAAGTTCTATTAGGCATAATCTTTAAAGTGCTTGGTGAATAATAATACTTTTACTGCGCTCATTGTCCGGTGTTATATCGTCCGAATGGATGGAAAGAGTTCCTCCGTGCCTTGTATCTAAGGCAAACTTTATTTTTATCATTTCCGTTTTCTTCTGGATATACCAGATTCCAGCTCCTTCCAATATATTCTTTCCTTCAATTTCTATCTGGAAATAGGTGGATAATTTTAAGAAATCCTTTGCAGCCTGTTGGGGCATTTCTACGGTGAACATGAACTCCTGGGCTAAAGAAAAAGAAGGTATCTGATGCAGCAGTTGCCTGGATACCCATATTCCATTTTCGTCTTTACAAGGGCCATAAATGTTTATTTGACTTTTGAAGCGGCTGCATCCATCTATCGTATCGTGCATGCCGACGCGTTCGATGAATGCTTCTATCGGGTTTTCTATACCATTGCTTTGGTTGTTTATGGCTTGTTCTATGTATTCTTTAGAATATTTTATTTCGTTCTGTAATGTAAGAAGCTCTTGAAGATATTTCTTTAAAATCGCATGGTCAAACAGAACTATTGATTCTTTGCCTTCGATGAAAGCCCATAAAGTACGCCAATATTCAAAATGGAGCACTTTCTCGAATACTTTCTTCTCACGTTCGGATGCTGGTACCGGCAGTCTTTTCCGGATGTGCGATATAATGGACTGATGGATGTTCTGCACCCATATATCATCCCCTGCATTAGTACTGTTTTTTTTGTACTCCGAATAAACCAGCTCGGGCGTGAACAGGCTGCACAAGTAATTCTTGATTCTATCCTTATTGGCTTCGGGTTCTTGTGTGGAGAAAAGCAGAGTTAGTGCTCTGATTTTCCGGAGAGGGGTATTGTACGTCTCGCAGAATAGAATCATTTGCTGTACTATTCGTGTGATGTTGTCTTCTTGCCTGTAAAACAGACAGGGAGACAACATTGGTGGGACATGCATTACGTGCATATCTCCCGAAGCGGTTTTCATGGCGATTCGCACATTATTATAATCTCTTATGTCTAAACTTAGAAACATACGCTTTAATTCTTTTCATGTACAACGATTGGAGTAGCTATCCATTGACCGTTCTGGATGATGCCGATGGAATAAATGTCTATAATCAGGTCTCCGCCGGCTTTCATCAGTGACCGGTAATTGGGTATAAATCCGTTGATGGTCAGTCTGTCGCTTTCATGATATTTTGTAGCATCATACAGCTCCTTATATAATGTCGGTGTCACTAACTGTATGCCGAATTCGGCCAACAGATTTCTCGCTAACATATTCGCGTGAACAATCTTTTCGGTTTCAACCCCACGTGTTTCAAACCACTCTTTTATGCCGTCAGTCTGCATGTAGGCATCCAATATACTCAGGCGGTTCACCCATCCCAGTGAATTCTGCGCCATCTTGCATAATGCAAATGAAAGGATTTTGAATATCTCTTGCAAACTGATGTCTTGCCATAATTGGGTTCCCAAGACGTTCAATACGTTGGTTTCAGAGGTTTCTTCAATATTATTTTTTAGCTCATCGTTGGTTTCATTGATGAAACTGACAATGACTGCTTCTTTAGCGGTAGCTTTTACTTCTTCCAGTATTTCTGATATGTCTTCCAGTATTTTCTGGTATCTTGCACGATAAATCTCCGTATGCTCATTTTTTATACGTTCGTCCATCTCAAGCATCTTCTCGACTTCCGGAATTAAGCCTTTCAGTTGCTCCTGCGGTGTAGCGACATGTTGTAAATTTTGTGTCCTTTCTTTCGGAAATGCCTTTATGAGGCTGCCAACAGACGTTTCGATGCTTTCTTTATAATCTTTAGCCTTTTCTTTTTGCTCACGGGCTTTCTCGATTGCAGTATCAAGTTGGCGAGGCAGTTTGTCTTTTTGGTATGCCCACTCGGATTCCGTGTATAAGTCTTCTACTTTTCCGGCAATCTCTGACATCTGTTTTTTGATTGCTTCAATTGTTTCGGCTACTGTAGGATAGGGGGTATTTATGATTTCCAGTTTCCCTAAATCATTTAATTTACTTTGTTCTATCCTTGTATCAAGTTCCTTTTCCAAAGAGTTTGTGTTCAGAGCGCCTTTTTCCAGGTCGAATTTGTTCTTGACAATACTTAGCAGCTCTTGGCATTCTTGTTTTTCTTCTTTTACCTTTTGAGCAGCAGGCACGATGCGTTGGATGCACTCGGTCAAGGTCTTTGCGCCTTTCAGTACTTCGTCATTGTCGGTCAACTCCTTCAATAATGCAACCAGTTCATCGTAGTATTGGTTGAAACTCTCTTTGTCTGTTACTTGTATGTCTTTTCTGAGTTTCTTCTGGATGTGTGAAATCAAGTCTTGAGTAGCTTTCTTTTCTTCTTGACCTTTTTTCATAAAGGCTACAGCTTCTTTTATGTTTTCGCCTTTGATACCGGTTTTCTTCAAACTTGTCAGTATTTCTTTTTCGGCGATTTCTTTTTGCTTTTCACATGCTGCAGTTGCATCTTTGGTAGCCTTTTCTTGCTTCTCACATTTGTCTTTCCAAGTCTTTACGTCTACGGTAAGTCTAGCTTTTTCTCCTTTTAAGCTCGTAATGTCTTTTTTGTATTGACTCTCTTTTTGGTTCTGTTTTATTTCCGCTTTCTCGTATTCGCGGATGTCTCCTTGTAATTCATTACACTTTTCAGTGGCGTCAAGTAGCTCTTTCTCAAGTGCCTCCTTTGCATGAAGAAGTGCTTCTTTCTCTTGTTGGAGTTTAATGCTGGTTTGAGTCAGTCTTTCTATCTCTTTCTGAGCCATTTGTTTATCTTCTGATGGAGGCAGTTTGTCCTTTGAAATCTGTTTGCTTAAGTTGGCAATGGCAATAATAAGCACTATGACTATGATAATCAAGACGACTATGATAATCAAAGCACTCAATTCCAAAACTGTAAAATGATCGAATGCGAAGGATTGTTTGTTGATTGGCAGATTTTTTATCGGCAGTTTCACAATCTTGTATTCTTCTCTGTCATAGTTCGTCCCATCCGTACAGGTAAGATATGAAACTTTAATATTCACTTCTTCTATTCCCTTCTCTTTTACTGCATTTTCAAACTTCTCTTTGTCTGCTAAAGCAATCTTGATGGAATAGCTATTCCGTATGAATGGTACGGAATCTGTGTCTGCATTTATCCCGATTTCGCGAAGGGCTTCATTGTCTATTTTGAAATTTTTAATCATACCTGCCTTCATACGTAGTTTGAATTCTATTCCTGTAGAATAGATGCCATTGTAATCCAGACTGTCGGAGCACTCTGACAGTTCAACTTCTGCTTGTGGATTTTTAATGAAATAGACACTTGTATTATCCAATATGATTTGCGTATAAGAGGCATTGGTCATATCTAAGATGACAGGAATATTGTTATTTATTGCTACACTATCCCTTGATGAACCTGGAAATGTTGCAAATTCATTCTGCAGTTTAACCGCTAATGCAGCTTTCGGAGCTTTGCCATTGACAACTTTCAGCGTGCATACCGGACAAAGTTCATCACTTAAGTAAATAAAAGTGTCCTTTTGTAGGCTCCATCCTTCAGGGATATTTTTTGCCTTAACACCTTTCTCGGAATAATGTATTTCAAACTTAACTGGTGTTTCCTGGGGAACAACGTTAGCACAATAGAGGCTTACGCTATAAAATAAAGCAGTAATGATTGATATGAGATTTTTCATCGTTATTCTGTTTTAAAAGGTTTCTTTCTGATTAATGTTGAAAACAACCGGCCATACGCTCTTCTTGTAAGCGGAGTTGTCCAGACTGTCAATGGTGGCAGGTACTTCGGGCAATATATATTGGTTGATGGCGAACTTCACATTGTTATCTTTGGTTATGGACACAGAGATGGTCATATCATGTTTGTTGTCGAACACGTCTAACCCCACGGATTGCATGATGGACAGATATTCTGATTTGTTCCTCCATTCCCTTTCGGTCATCTGCTGTGACATATATGTCTGCACAAAGTGGATTCTGTCGGTGCTGCCCAAGTTTATATGTTCTTTTTCGCCTTCGAAGATAATGTTGTCTTGGGAGGCATCTGCTATTCGTTGGGTGCCTCGCTTCAGAATCTCTTCATACTTCCAAAGTCCCTCTGCATAATATAAAATACCATAAGATGCAAACAGTTTGTCCTCTGCGTTGAACTGTATGATGGAGTCTTTGCGGCTGAATATGGAGGCATAGACCATTGCTCCCTCCACCACTACGGTTTTTAGCTTGTCTTCTTTGACAGGGGCTTCCTTCGAGGAAACCTTGGAGGTTGGGGCAGCGTTGGAGCTTTGTACAGATTCGGCCACCCTGTTGCCTGCCGATTCGGCTTGCCGGGTATTGCCGGGCTGCTTGACTTCGTTTTTGTTAAAGCCTCCCAACAAACTGTTCTCTGCCTTTTGCGGAGTATTGGGATATGAGCTTAAGATAGAAGAGGACTTGCTTCTGTTATTGCCTTCGGCTGTATATATAATGTCGCTATAGTCAGTAGTGTCGTCTTCCTGGTCGGGACCTAATTGAACGATGTTGCAGTTGCTTACTCCCCATTTCTCCAAAGCTTCCTGGAAGCTGTCGCGGATTTCCTTCAAACGTGAACTACGTCCGGAAAAGATTACGGTATCAACCTTGGGGTGCTGGCTGGCATCGTAGCCAAGTCCTTCAAAGAAAATGTCCAATAGTTCAGAGGTGACTTCCTTCTTGAATTGTTTGTATAACCTATTATTGCGTACATCATTAATATCTACTTTCACATTGGTCGTTGTACGTGTGTTTCCTATCTTGACATTGTCGGCATACTCCGGCTGGTTCAGTTTTACTTTTACTACGTTTTTGATATAATTCTTATAGTAGTTTGTCAGGTCGCGTTCAGCACCTAAGACACTTTGGTCTAACTTTACGCAATTCCGCAGAGTATCACTGTTTTTTTCATTCTTGGATACTACTTCTGCCAAGATGTAGTCCAAGTAGTTACCGGCTTTATTGATTCCTATCTTTCCGAGGATTTTTACCGTCGTGTGCGGCGTAGCTCCATTTTCCTGCTTCTTGTGGAAATAGGTAAGGTCCAGCGTACCCGCTCCCATGTCATATACCAGTACAAGTTCTTCTTTCTTCAACTGTTCCTTTTGCCGGGCATTCATCTGGTGGTTCAGTGCATGCCAGTTGTGCAGATAGTAGCAGGCAACTGCGTCCGACTCGCTGACAAAGCGGATGTATTCCTCATAGATGTCAGGAAAGTTGTCTTTTACTATAGAGTTTAAGATGCTCTTATGCTTGGGAGTATACGTATTGGGAATTGTGAGTACAATTTTGTTTATAGCCTCTTTGGGCATGGCAGGCTTAATGAAGTAATTGAATAATATACGGTAAACTTCGGAAAACAACCTGTCAATCTTGCCTAACTCAGAGCAAGACTTTATTTTCACCTCATCTCTATCTTCATCCTCTTCAAATATGGCTACAGCCGTCTGCTGCCCTTGTGCATTGAGATATTTGTAGTCTTTGTAAGAATAGAGATTGGGCAGTTCGGAATAGCCCACCAGAGATTTCAGACATGGGAGCAACTGGGTATAGTTACGTATCTGTAATTTTGATGTGGGCGACAGGCATATTGCCAATTTACTATATGGTTTGGTGGTATCTGTTGCACCGAAGGAACCACCTTGCTGCAATATGATGTCCGACGAGATGAAAGGCAGCCCGTTTTCAAGGATGTCCTGCGAATAAGAAGAATCATTGTACCCGCCCCCTTCGAATACTCTTCTTTTTTGCTTGTTCAGGTTTAGGATGTTTGTTCCATAACAGGCGGCAATTGCCGATGTACCATAGTCTATGCACAACCATTTGTCTTGCGGGCGTATGTTGATGGTATGGATGAATCTGTATACGATTTCCTGCGTTGTATTCCGGTTGTCAGGGTTGCCATCCGGGTCTTCGTAGTACGAAATGCGCACATTGATGTCCACTGTGAAGCTGCGTTTGGTTTTATCTCTTGTCTCAATCCGGCCAATCCGTTCCGGATGAAATCGCATCTCGTAGTCAACATAGGAGTTGGGAGCATTGTACAGATTCAGCACGGATGACGATGTGTCTCCGTTGCTGTTTCTTATGGTGAAACAGTTCTCTGTTTCATAACCGTCCCGCATCTCAATCTTCGGGCAATTTTCATGCAAGATTACCCTTGTCTCAAAACTGCTGATGACTATTTTGGCATCTTGACCGTTGACGTTGGAAATGGCATTGTTCTGTAGGCGCAGGATAGAGACGGGTGCCGCATTCAATCCCGGTTGGTAATTGATGGGACGCAACGAAATGTCATATTCGGACACCAGGGGAAGTGGCGAGAATGCATCTGTGGTTCCATCACGGAAAAAGCATCTTAATTCAGAATGGACTTTATCTTTGATGATGAAAAACTCCTTGTCTATTGTGGCAGTGTTTTTCTCTTCCTCCAATTTCAGATAGGAAGGCACATAGTGAAATGTGGCTTTTATGCGAAATGTGGCTTTTTCTGCGGCAGGATTACCCAGACGGTTGGTGTCCAGGAACAAGCCGTATTGAAACTCTCTTCCCGATTCCAATCCCTGAATATCAGTATCCTGGACATAGTCATTGGTACTTTGCCGGCATAGATAGACATCTTGGGTAGCTCCTTCTTCTCCTTCCAAGTAGATGCTCAAGATGCCGTGCAGTCCGGGTGTCGCCTTAAAGGCATTGGGATTCGATACGGTGATATGCCCGATAGCTACAAAGCCATTTAGCGAAGGACGGTAGTTGTACCCATCCTCAAATTCCTTGTTGAGTTGTATCTCCACTTCCGGTTTCTTGTAGTGGTTTCTGAAGGCGACATTGAAGATATAGTCTTTGTGCAGCACATATTTCTCCTTTTTGTTTTTTTTGTCCTTCTACCACCCACCTATATCCTACCTGGTATCGTTTTTGTTTTACCAGCGCTTCTCTCCACTCGTCGGCATTCAGGTTCATTTCCTTGGAAAGCATAACAACCTCCATATCCGTTGTTCCTTTGATGTTGTGTGTGGAGGTGCCTTTATGGATGGCACCGTTATGCTTGATGTAGAGGCATTGCTGTCCATTTTCAATGGAAATGCCCTCTGTGCACGTCGCGTCTTCCAGGCGGACATCGATGTCGGAATTAATCTGCTTGCGTATCCGGGTGGGGATAAAGCCTAACAGCTTGATATAATCAGGGTCTATCTGAAGGATATGTTTGGCTACAGATATCTCCTCTTGATAGGCAAGATCAATGAAGACATCGTTTGTTATTGTTTGTTCATTGTCTGTTATCTTTATGCGTCCCATGATTATTACGTTTTTAGGTTGATAAAATGAATCATTTAAGGTGAATATGCTTTTCGTCGAAGAAGCGTTGATTGTACTGCTTGCTGATGTTTACAACGGCTATGCAAAAGAATATGATGCACAGGAGGGCCACTCCGATGCATCGCCATATCAACGCTGCTTTCTCCTGGTCGTCATCGCAAAAGAACCAGAGGAAAGGCATAGCCTTGAATACGGATGCCGTTTCTTCAAATTCTATCTTTAACTGTCGCACTAAGCCGCGCGAGGCATGCGTTTCGTCACCGTATGCACTCATCACCATAGAGTCGTAAAACCCGTCTTTAATATTTACCCACGACTGCAACTGTAGGGATGTGTTTACCGGTATGGTAGATTCTTTGATATGGAAGAAAGCTTTTCCGTCCGGCATTAATGTGACGGAATCCACCGCTCCCTTTTCATTTTGCAGGGTGACGACTGTCTTCCGTACTTTATAATTAGGATGGTTTCTGTCCTGACATTCAAATTCAATCTCGTATCCACCTTTAGCCACCCGTTTGGCCTTGACTGCCGAAGGATATTCCAGGGCCGTCTCTATGGTGAAATAGCGTTGTAGCGGAAGGATTTCGAAGACAATGGCGGATAAGAGCTTTCCCCGTTCGGTGCAGTCATACTTTTGGATGTACTTGAATTGATAGTTCTCTTGGATATTGGAACAAAGTTCCATTATGGAATTTACATCCAGCTTTTTTGTTTTGTCTTGGCATGCGTTTACGTCTTTTACTTCCTTATCGCTATTATTGCCGTTATAGTGGTCGTCCGTCACCATGACTAAGAAGGTGCGGTTGTTGAGGGCTGTTGCCTCGTCGCTGCCTAATGCTAATAAGGAATAAGGGCGGCTTAATGAAAGCATGGAAAACGAATCGCTCTTTTTTATCCCTTGGGTGGCAAGATAGTTCCACTGCGTATGCAGAATTGCGTTCCGCATTTCATCCTTATCGGGCGTGCTGTATTTCAGTTGCTTGCCGTTTGGGGTGGACAGAACCGTTACAAATTTGTCCATATCCTCTGCTGCTCCCAAGCTGAAACTGATGGCGCTGAAAAGGTCTCCGTCTCTGAAGTACGGTGGAATTTGGGAATCTCCATCCAGCAATATACGGTTTAATTGTCTCAGTATCTTGGGATTTTGGGCTGCAGGTACATTTAGGGATGAGTTTATATTGTAGCCTGCATTGTCGAACGCCAATATCACATGGTGCCTTATCTTGGAGTCAAGCTGTGCAAATAAGAGGCAGGGTAATAGAAATACCCATAGCATGAGAATGTTTTTTATGTATTTCATCGTTTTTAGATATAATAATGGCTGTAAGCTATGCCCACCGTCCTGGATATATATTACTAAGCCAAAGGAAATATAAAGAATGTTATTCGCAAAAATAGGTAAAATGTTTACTTAAAACAAGGAAAAGTTATTCTTTTTGAAGAATAATTTAATGATTAGTAGTCTGAAAACGTAGTGCGTTATGTGTACTATCGGTGATTATTCAACAATGATAAATCGATGGACAAATCAATAGTCTTGAAATGTGTCTTGTTGCTTCTTTCTCGAAATATTTTGTTTTTTTTCTGCAACCAAAGTTCATCCTTTTGCGTCTAATAAGAAAAAAGAAGAGCTATGAAACTAAATTTTTCCATGGATGAAATCCGTATTAAAGTAGAAGAGTATATAAAGAAAGGTGGCCGTGCTACCGGTCGTCCCTTACTGGCAGTCTATTATGTGATGACTGCTGATACGACTCCCGAAAGTGAACGAACCAATATCATGATTGCTTTGGTAGCGATTGTGTTCCCTACAAGCATAGAAGATATTCTGGGGCAACTCTTCATGGTAGGAAAGGGGGGTGCTGCCGTTTATGCCTATAAGAAAGTGAAGAAGTATATTACGCCTCAGATAAAAGATAAGGTGGAGGCTAAACTGGACGAATGGTTCCATGATAATGTGGCGGAGGTGGAGCCGCTATATCTGGAATCGAAATAAGAGCTACAGATTCATAATTTGTATGTCATACATAAAAAATAAAGGTTGCAACTTCTATCAATTGCAACCTTATTCTTGGTGTGGACCAGCCTGGGCTTGAACCAGGGACCTCCAGATTATGAGTCGCAAATATTTGATTTTCAGATATTTGTATTCTATTTCTTTTCATATCCATACCTCTTGATTTCCAAGCCCAAAGATAATATTTCCTTTTCAAATAATATCCCTTATTTTCTTCTATTTTCCTGAGATGTGTGCAAATTGTGTGCAATCAGATTTACTTCAAACATAGTTCATGAAATCATAGTCATCTTTGCTAACTTTACTTTTTATAATATTTTGTGCCTCTATAAAGTCATCTCCATAGTACTGCTTACGTTTTGCTATTTCAGTAGGTTCTAAATTTAAATCTAATAAATCTTCCCATCGGTAATCATTTAATCTATGACTGAGAATGTTGACACTGCATTTTCCAGTAATTAAATCAAAGAACTCATCTTCTGAAACTACTTTCCCATGAGTAAATGTATGGAAACGATTTAGGAAAAGCATAGTCTTATATAATGATACTAATTGATTTTGTCCAGTTCCACCTATTCCATTACTGCTCAAATGCCAATTACTTTCACAATGGATTATACGAAAATCATAATGAGTTTTTTGATAAGCTATTGCTGTAAAATGTTCTTTGACATCAGCGGTGAAAATATAAACAGTTTTAGGCTTGTATTCTTTATATATTTGGATTGCATTCTCTGCCCAAGTATAGGTAAGGCAGTGTTTGTGGAAAGGTGTATTACATCCTGTTTTTAACCAATCTAAATCGATCTCATACTTCTCTGCAAAGCATGATAACATGCTTGATGATGGCATAATACTCCCATTTATGATGTCCTCGATTAATGAAATGCTCTCTATTGATAAATCTTCAGCAATTGAAGCCCCATTAAGCATTGGATCTCTTTTGTTTACATTAAGAAGTTTTATTGCTTCAAGTATTCTTGTATTATATTCAGGGATAGATTGTTTTGTTGATTTATCTATTTCCAGTGTTTCATTTAGTATAGAGATAGGCAATGCAATTTTTTTATTGTTATCTTTCTTTTTGAATATCTCTAAAAGAAATCCTGAAATCAAATTTGAGAAGATTGTTTCTAACATAGGTGCCTTAATTATGATTGATTTTCAATATGGGATTGATAATTCATATATGATTGGATTACGAAATTAGTCTGCTATATAATTCTATTTTATTCAATAAATGTTTGAGTATATTATTCCCTCTATATTCTCCGTCACAATATCTCACATAGCTTCTTAATTCTTCAATTTTGATTTTTGTAGAAAATAAGGGATTTTGCTCTTCATTCAGTAAAACAATTTTTTCTGTTCTTTCATATTCGTTACAGTAGGTCATGTAAAATACGAGTAATTCCACTATTAAAAAGTTGTTTGTTGAGTTGCTAGAAGTTACATTAATTGTGGTTTCAAGAAATGTTACTAATTCTTGGATGTCAAATTGCTTAGATTTAATCTTATTATATATAACCGTTTTATGATTTCTAACATAAACTAAAAAGAAGAATAAAGGCGGAGTAACATATTCTTGATATTCGAAAGATTTAAGAGCTATTCTTGAATGAGCAAATAACTTTTCCAGTTGGCGTAATGTCAGTTTTGACGCATTAGCAAGCATTGCTGCAAATTTTATAAATTCTTCATCTTCTGATTTATTACGAAAAGAATCTAATCTGTTTTGATTGTTGAAAAAGTTCTTGAAATCAAAGTAGTCATATAAATATTCACAGAATACTTTCGGGTCAGGCTCAGGGAGTCTATACTCTAAATCTATAAATCGCAGTAAATAATCTTCGCTATCAATACTTTCGCTACCATAGAATCCTTTAATAGAATTACACATTTGTGATTTATCTATTGATAAAATAAAAACAATTCCATTTACAGAGAAAAAGTGTTTTACTTTCTCTAATACTTCAACAGCATAACTTGGACGACATCGATCTAATTCATCTATAATAAATACTATAGGCTTATCAGGACTTTCAGCTTTAACATATTCTGTTAGTAATTCCTTAAATTCATCAATACCTTTCTTCCTTTTGCAATATTCTTCTATTTCTTTCTCTAAAATTTCGGTTGTTGCTGATAAAGCATTTTCTATAGTTTCCGTTACTATTTCGTTATCTATATAATGGTTAGCTATTGCTTTTCCTAACGAAGGAATTATATTTCTCGTTACAGTAGCAGTAGTTTTTAAAATCTTATTAAATATCCTTTCATCATTCTTGTATAGTAATTTTTTTAATTCTCCAAGGATCGCTACAGAAGGATCAGTTAATAAATCATTTTCCCATGCATTGAAATAGAGGGTTTTATAATCATTGTTTTTTAGTTGCTGCTCCCACATTTTTACGAATGTAGTTTTCCCGCTTCCCCATTGTCCGTTGATGCTCAAAACAAATCCTTCTCTGTAAGAACTAATAATATCGGATAATATTGATGCATATATTTGACGGTTTAATTTGCAATTTTCAAATGGGTTTTCCTTTGAAATAATTATGTCATCGTGCTTTATTGTCATACTTAATTGCTTTTATTCGTGCGCAATTTAGATTTGCACACTGCATATATATTGAGTTATATCAATGATAGGAAGTTTACTTCCTGCATCATTCACAGCCTGCATAAATTCAGTACATTCTTGTTGCGTCATTTTCTTCCTGCAATAAGCATAATACAGAAAGTCAAGGGTTGTCAGATAAGTGATATTGTTTTGGGAACAATATTCTTTTATGTCTCTTAAATTGCTACTCCCTAATACATCTTGGTTATCTCTGCAATAAATCATACACGCACTTTCCCCTTGTCCCAATCTACGTTGCAACGAGAAATACTCTTTCATAGATTCTCCTTTGGGAGAAAATATCTCTTTTCTTAATTTAGAAAAGTAGCAGAGATAATTATCTATGAAACCTCTTGTTTTAGAGTTCTTTGAAACTTCATTGTAAACCACGTCTAATATTATATATTCATATTCGGGGAATATATTAGGCAATAGTGAAAAGTTACCCGCTTCTATAAAATGGATAATTACATCAGCATCGAGTACTATTTTCGTTTTCTTGTGTTCCATTGATACTTATTTTACTGAGTAGCTCCATATAATGGCTTTCTGAAATTTTTTCTTTATCGAATAAATTACGTGCCTTCTCTCCAAAATCACCGATAACCAACCCCTCATTTGCAGCTTCGTATAGAGCTGTATCATATCCGAAACATCTTGCAGAGTGTTTTACTCCTATTTCGGAAAGTTGGGTACGCGTGTTTTCTGATATGAGGCCAATATTTAATAATCGATATAACAGAGCCGAACGAGAGACAGAAAAATAGTGTTCAAGTTTTAAAATCGTTGCTATGGAAATGTTTCTAGTATTTAGTTCTGTTTCAGGTATTAACTGACAAATTCCGGCTTCCGGCATTAATAAGGAGGAGGCAAACATATCCGCATTCTGCTCTACTTTATTTTTACTGTATCCCGGGTTGCATTTATGCGGTGTCGGTTTTTCTTCTATAAATAAGTGATATAACTCGTGGGCAATTGTAAAATGCTGTCTTCCTCGCGGCTGATTAGAATTGATGAGCATGAAACGGTGTCCGGAATTATCCTTTAAACACATACCTGAAAAATTCTCAGACAGGGGTCTGAAAATTGTAAGTACATTCAGTTTTAGGAGCAGGCTTTTCAATGTAATAGGCTCGGATGAACTAAGCCCATTATCTGTACGAAACTCTGATACTTGTCTTTCTATAATAAATTTATTCAGCTTCATTTTGGGCTATTCGTTCCATTTTTAGGTATGATTTCACAATATCCTTGAAATTTGCTATTTCTTTCAAATCACCGTCTTCTAAATCGGAAATTCTAAAAGCGGTGGCCATAATTTCATTATCAGCTTGAATATTATCTTCAAACAGAATAAAAGGTTCACAACCAAATAGATTTGAAAGCCGTTCTAAAATATCGTACGGAACTTCTCTTGTTCCTCCTTCATAATTGCTATATGCAGAACGTTCTATCCCAATGGATTTAGCTATCTGTTCTTGTGTAAAACCGGATAACTCTCTAATTTTCTTTAGATTTTCTCCAATAATTTGATTAATCGTTTTCATGAGTGTCTCCTATAATTTCTGTGGCAAAATTACCTATAATTTGTTGTATATACAAATATTGCCACAAAAAGTTTACCTATTTATAGTTATTTAGATTACATTTTTTGAAATATTTTACAGTAATCGTTATTCGCTATATAGATGTTTGATTCTCTTTTTATAAGAGTATTGTATATTAACAAATGGAATTATCTGTATCTATTGGTTATAAGATATTTAATATTTTTTATTATTTAGTTTTATACGGTTTTTCGACACTTTCTTATGATTATTGAGAGAGCTTTGTCTTCTTGTAGCTGTAGTATATTGTTGTATTACAGTTGTTTATAGTCTTATACTGTCCTTTCTATTGTCTTTTACCCGTTTGAAATTAATGTCTAAACTACTCAAAACCAATATTCAAAAGGCTTCAAAACGTTTATATTTCCATTCAAATGAGGATATATAGACTATCGTAAGTAATTCCGCTTGCGGGTAATCACTAAAACCATGTATAATTATTCAAAAGACGGTATCGTAGTCTCTACGGTACTTGATGCACGTACTGCCAACAAAGAAGGTAAATATCCTGTTAAAATCAAGGTTTATTATCAAAGAAAGCCCAAGTATTATTCTATTGGTGTCTACATGACGAAAGAAGAATGGAACAAGCTGCCGGAAAGTAAATCTTCTGGAAGCCGGAAAATCAGACAAGCCATTGAAAGTAGTTTTTCTTTAGTCCGTATGAATGTTGAAGCTCTGGCAGAGAAAGGAACATTCTCTTTCAATACGCTCAATTTACGTTTGGGAAAAGCTACCGGTGATACTCTGAACAGTGCCATACGAGCTAAGATTGAGGAACTGAAAAACGAAGAAAGAATCGGGACAATGCAGTTCTATCAAACTACATTGGTAATGGTTGAGGAAGTCGGCGGCAAAGATATTCCATTTAGTGCCGTTACGGTTGAATGGTTGCAAAAATGTGAAAGACTTTGGTCAAAAACGAGAAGTATTTCTACAATCGGTATGCACATGAGAAATATCCGTACTTTGATGAATGAAGCCAAGAGAGCCGGCGTTATCAAAGAATCGCAATACCCATTCGGAAAAGGTCTGTTCGAGATAAAGACCGGTATCGGAAGAAAGAAAGGATTGACAAAGAAACAGTTGAAGGCCATTTTCGATTATAAGAGTGAAAATGAAACTACTAACAGATATAAAGACCTCTGGATATTCATTTACTTGTGCAACGGTATCAATCCGACAGACATGCTGAAATTGAAGTTCTCGGATATTGTGGACGGTGAAATATGTTTTGTAAGACAGAAAACAGAGCGCACGACAAAGAACAGGAAAGAGATACGTGCAGTTGTTTCTCCCCAATTACAGACAATAATTGACAAGTGGGGAAACAAGCCGTTACCCGATAATTACATATTTCCTTATATGAAAGGGCATGAAACGGCTATAGAGCGTAAAGCGATTGTACGCGATGTTGTCAAGCGAATCAACAAGCGTATGAAGTTGATAGGTGAAGAATTGGGTATCGGCAATATCACCACATACACCGCAAGACATTCATACGCTACCGTATTGAAACGAAGCGGAGCCAATATCTCTTATATAAGTGAATCCTTAGGACATACCGACCTGAGGACTACGGAAGCATATCTGGCGAGTTTCGAGAAAGAGGAGCGTGCTAAGAACACTAACCTTTTGACCTCGTTTTTGTAGCCTATATAGCCTATATGGGGCCTTTCTTACTTTCCTGTCCGGTAATTCTATTCATAAAGGAAACCGGGCTTTCTTTATGCAAAATTACCGGTGCGAGAGCTTAATTCTGGTTAAGAATATAGTTAAAATACCTTTTTCTTTTATATTCCGACAAAAAAGAGGATATATGTAATGTCCGATGATTCATGTATTCGGAGCATTACTAAATTCAAAATAAATAAAGTTATGGCACGAAAGAAAAAAGTAGAAGAAGAACAACCGGTGACTGCCGAAGTTGTAGAGACTAAAAAGAAATCTTCAAAGAAAGCACCAAAGACTAAAATGTCTGCTCAAAAAGAAAGCATACAGGAAACCGGTGTTCAAGAGCCGATTGTCAAAGAAGAAAATACGAAAGATTCTTTTAAAGACAAAGATTATACAATCGATGAGCTTATAGATATGTTAGGGCCGGATATTGATTGTGAGGATGATACAGAGTTTTCATTAACGGAAGATACTTCTTCACAAGAACAGGAATACATTATGGAGGATATGCTTGCCACATTGGATGAATCAAGCGAAAGTGATGATGAAAAATGTGTTTCAGATGAAGTACTTGATAATTTTGACAAGGCACTCAAAGGAAAAGGTCTTGGTGAAGATTATTTTCGGAAGAAAAAAGAACGGCTCAAAGAGATGGAGTTGGAACATGAGCTTCACGAATTTGCTATTGATGAAATGCTGGATGAAGAAAATTGATTAGATTTGTAATAGCGGCAGTCTCTTAAAGAGATGAAAACTTTTGTAATGTACTTGATTTTATCTAACTTTGTCCTGTCATAGCAATATGACGGACATATTAGAAATTTAAAGTACACGAAAGTGTCTAACTGATTCTCTACGACAAAGTCTGGTAAACTATAAGTAGAACGGGATAGGTTAGCATGTCTCGCGTCATATCTGTATATGGCGTGAGGCTGCTGCTTATTTTAGTTCAAGGTCTTACCAGAGCCCGTCGTATAAAATGAGTTGGCAGTCCTCACGCTTTCGCATTTTATGAACTCTTCTTTGAGGCTGGGGAGAAAACAAAAACTTTATTTAAAATGAAGACATTAAGAATGTTTGCAACCACTTTGATGATGGTTGTATTGTGTGTTGGTTTTGCATCATGTGGTAATGACGATGATAAGGATGAGCCTTCTCCTTATTATACAGCAGAAGAATTGGTAAACACTACTTGGACCGGTTCCAATGCAAAGCAGGATGCCTATGAAATTAAGCTAACGAGCAAAACTGATTTGACATTAAACATTAAGAGCAAGGGTGGAACTGTCTATGTTGATAATGCAGCTTTAAAGTATGAGTACAATGCTGAAAACGGAAACTTTACGTCAAGTTATGAAGGTACTTCCATTAAAGGACAAATAACAAAAACTTCAATGACGTTCTCGTTGGACGGCGAAAAAATAACATTGAATAAAAAATGACGCTCCTATGAACAATAAGAGTAAATTTAATATCATAGCCGGGCTGGCTATGATATTTTTATTTGTTACTTCATGTGATACGGAGAAAGAAGATGTACCGGAAAAAGGGGATGAAATACAAAAGGTAGAAATACCCTCTTCCGATGCAACGAATCCTATTGTAGCAGGACAAATGATAGTTATTCATGGGGAAGATTTCACTGAAAATAGCGAAATATGGATTCAACCTTCCACAGTAACCAAAGCAGAAGGAAAAGAAATGAAAGCTGAAATTATATCAGTTTCAGAAAATGGCATATCTTTCATAACGCCTAAAGTGTCCGGCCAATGCGATATACTTTTAAGGCAGGGCGGTAAAAGCCAAACATTAGGTTCCGTTTATATGGAAGAGAAAGATTTAGAGAGTCTTTCAGAGTATATGTATATTATAGGGGGGCAGAAGAAAATTCACTATCATTACACAAATACGACCAGTCTAATAATTCTTTTCAGAAAGTAAGTGAGTTACAAAAAGGGGATATTATCAAGTTTGTTTTGTCCGGCACTAATGGTAACGGAGTAGCTTATTATTTTCAGGACATATCTGCCTCCGATAAAGTAAGTCTATGTAGTTATGACTTGAAAACCAATAAAGAGCAAGTAATATGTAGTGATTGGCTTACTAAATTCAATAATTCTGCTAACGGACAAGCTATTGGCATGATTGAGGGAAGTTTATGTGGAGTTGAATGTTCCTGGGAAAAAGGTTTTGAAATTATCCAGTTTGGCAATAATGGGACGAAGACCTTGATTAAGACTTTTCCAACAAGTCAGTTAGTTGCAGGCAAAGAGGTAATCAAGTTTTATTGTGAAGACGACAACCTTCTTTTTAACTATGATTCTTCCTCTAAATCTGTATTGGTTACGGGCTCTATTCAATTTAAGGGCGAAGATGATACGTCGGAATGCCTTATATCCTTGAATATAAAGACTGGCGAGATTAAGATGATAAGAGACGAGCAGTCAAAGATATGGTTTCAGACATTGAGTACAGGAAAGCAAATACTATTGCTTGAAACTGATACGGAAATAGACGAAACAACTATCAAGACGATTAACCCTGTAACACTGGAAGTTGGAAACACTTTAGATGTGGTAAAACAATATATATTGCATCCGGTCTATAATGCACAATCCAATTCAATATGTTGGAAGAAACATAATGAATCGGAATATTGTATAATGAAGTATAGTTTGGAAGATAAGACTACCAGCAAAACAATTGCTTCTTTACCTTATATTGAAGCATTATTCTCAATTAAATATTAGAACTTTTAAAATCAAGTGAATCCTCTTGTTGTGACTGTGCAGCAAGGGGATTTTTTTATGCCTTAAAATCTGAACTACCGGAAAAACAAAAGTTCTGTATGTACTATGCTTCTATAAATCAAGCAATTTTTACGTTTCTTCTTTAGCCCCATGCAATCACGGGCTTGCCATATGTTCGTACCTAAAAAAGGCTGTTTTCGTCTCCTGCATCAAGCTTTTCTCTAGCCTCTAATACTCGATATAAAAAAGCAAGAACATATCTCGAATATGAAAGAATAAATTTGAAGTAGAAAATTGTTACAAGAAATGGTTAAGGTAATTAATTGGATTAATGGCTTTAAAGAGGTTTATTTATATTGCTGTATATTCTATTTCCTCTTTTATAAAGAGATTTATTTAACTAACTATATTAATTTTATAAATAATATTTTTTAGGGATTGTTGTAAGATCGCTCAATGTCCAATGTTCATCTTCAAGGTCATCATAAAAAGGTTCAAATATGATATCTGGAAAAGAAAATTCTTTTTTTTCCGGTGATAAATGAAATCCGGTAGTAAGAAAAGTAAACCCTTTCTTATTATACATATTTTTCTCTTCGATTATTGCAAATTCATATTCTCCTATACATCTCAAGATAGCATATTTATAAGGAGACCAACCAATGTGTACCTCCTCATCTTTTTTTATATGCGGAACATCGATAAGTTCAGGATTGAAAAATGCAGAAACTGTTTCGATAAGTTCAGGGGTGAAAGATTCCGGTATTTCGTTAGATTTGAGTTTGTATTTCTCAATGAAATCTCCCCAGCTAAGATAATCAATACTACGTGCTAAAATTCCTAAAGTTTTAGGAGAAACAATTGCTTCATTGTTTTTTCTATATTCCCATACTTTATAAATGGTCTCTTCACTGATAGACTCTGCTTTATTATATTCTCCTCTTCCTCCCAAAGTTTTAAGTTTCTCGTTAATCTTATGTGCCAAAGTTATATAATCCTGTTTTGTTTCAGGATGAACTTTGAATTCATCTTCTATCGCTTTTCTAAATTTACAGAGTTCTGCTGGTGGGTTCTTCATGCCGTTTTTCTATTATTTTTGGGGGTAAAAATACTGTTTTTTTTCAAAACACCAGAAAACACACTACTAACATTAACTAACACCAACTAACACCAACTAACATTTTTAGACATTATAGTACACCGAATAAAAGCCTTTCTTTGCAGCATGAAACAGAAAGATATAATTATGGAAGCTAAAAGTACCACTTATGACACATTACCGGAACGAATAGATTATTTGATTTCGGAGATTAGAGAAGTAAAGGAGTTACTAACGCAAAGGATTGAGAAACCGGAAGAGATTCCCAAATATCTGTCTTTAGAACAAACATTGCTCTACTTGGAAAAGAAAGGATTTTTGGTGAGCAAGTCGAAACTATATAAGATGACTTCTGGGGATATCATACCTTGCCATAAAAATGGCAACAGAATTTATTTTTTCCCGGAAGAACTGAATGACTGGTTAGAAAAACAGTTTGGAACGATGGGTGGAACGAGCCAATACCTTTCAGACCAGAAAACAATAAATAACATTATAAAATCGGCTCAAACTAAAAAATATTATTATGGAAAATAACTATCAAATTGATGATGAGAGAGCTAATTCAAATTTTTCTATCCATTATGACTGTGGTACTTTAATTGCTCAAAAAGACCGAATTGAATTTGAATCATTGGTAGGAGCACAGGGTAAAATTGTTATAGATTTCACCCCACCGAGAGTCTGTCCGTTTATAACGGAATGCTATGAGAAAAAATATGAAAAACTATTTTTGCCTTCTGACTCTGAAGGTTTCGATTTTTTTATTTCTAACAGTGGTTATGTTTCTTCTGATACGAAGTTTAAGACATTTGCTCAACTTTGGGTGGAATATCGCTCTTCGTGTATGGCTTGTTATAGTCTTTATTTTCACTGGCGAGATTTTTTTAAAAAGTTGGTTGGTCTTGGTTTTAAGATGGGACGACATCCGGAAAATAACAAATTGATAGTTTATTGCAAAAAAGATATTTCTGCAAAATGTAATTGGGATTAGTAAATTGAATAGAAAAAGGAGAACTGCCAATTGCAGCTTATTCTTTTTCAAAATTAAAAAATAAAATCATGAATGAAATAATGAAAACGAATCCTCCTTCAAGACTGGCAAAGAAACTAATTAGCCTTAGCGAGGCAGATAACTGGGAGGAGGCGAAAAATGAATGGAAAATGGGACGGTATTATCATATTTCGGAGCATTGCTCATGCCTTTGTAGTTCCAAAGGAGTACATGATATGACTGTAATTGAGAATATATTCAATACTAATCAGATGCATATTTGTAATTCTTGTGCAAGCTTGTATTTCGGAATACAGGAAAGTCTTAAGATTGAATCTGTAGTGCGAAGATTAAAAAAGAACAAGAATTCGCATATGGATAATACATGCTTGACATATTTACATGGAAACGGAATTCTTGGTCTTTTTGAATTTAAAAACTATGAGCTTGTCAGGTCATCCCGAAAAGATGCGTTTAGTGTTTTTTACAGACAAAGAATCAACGAGAGAATTATACATTTTACAAATTTCGCAAATAAATCTATTTTTGAAAAGATTGAAATTCTCATTGCGTGGAGTAAGAAGATGGAAAACCCACATTGTATTTCTGTATTTGTTGAAAAATGGAAGAAGTTAGCGGACACAGGACAAGTTAATATCGCTTGGTTGGATGATTTTATTGAGAAGAACGAAATAGCGCTGTCTCCATTTACAAAACAGGACAAAGAACTGGCTTTGGAAGCTATCCAAGGACAAGTATTTGCCACTTTAGATATAGAAGAATATTTCTGGTCTACAAAATGTAAGTTGACAAAGGATTTGGCGAAACGTATATTGTTTCCATTCTGTATTGAAGGTTTGGAAGATGGCGAAGTCAGTCAGGAAGAAGCTGAAAAAGAGGTGATGGAAAATATGAGGGAAAGAGAAAGAGAGCTTTGGGCATTTTATCTTGCGCAACAGCAAGATTCACAAAGCGATTCCTGGGATGAAGATAATGCTCGTATGAATAAAATTATTAAGGAAGGGATTGCTGCACAGGAAGCCGGTGGAGAGAAAAAAGTGAATGAAAAAGAAAATTCTGTAGCAATAGAAATGTAATTACTAAATCCAACAGAAAAATAAAATTATGGCTGAAATAATGAAAACGAAAGCTAATCCTCCTTCAAGACTGACAAAGAAACTGATTAGCCTTAGTGAAGCTGATGACTGGGAAGAAGCATCTAAAGAATGGGTAATGAGAGGGTATTATTGTGTTTTGGGATATTGTTCGTGTCTTTGCAGTCCTAGAGGAGTGCATAATATAACAGTGATTGAGAATATACATAATTTCAATCAGATGTATATTTGTAACCCTTGCGCAGACTTATATTTTGGTATTCAGGAAAGTCTTAAGATTGAATCTACAGTAAGACGATTAAAAAAGAACAAGGACTTGAATATGGATGATATATGTTTGGCATATTTGTTCAGGAATAAATTTATTGATAGACTTGAACTTAAAAATTACCGACTTGTCAGGTTGTCCCGTAAAGATGAATACAGCCGTTTTTACAGGCAAAGAATCAACAAGAGAATTATAAATTTCACGGATTATGCCAATAAACCAATTTTTGAAAAGATTGAAATTCTTATTGCGTGGAGTAAGAAGATGGAAAACCCACATTATATATCTGTATTTGTTAAACAAAGGAAAGAGTTAGCGGAGACAGGACAAATCGATGTTGCTTACTTGGATGCTTTCATTGAGAAAAACGAAATTGAGTTATCTTCATTTACAAAACAGGACAGGGATTTAGCTTTGGAAGCTATTGGAGAACAAAGACAAAGTACTTTAGATTTGGAAGAATATGTCAGGACTACGAAACTCCGGTTGACAAATGAATCAGACCAATATGTACTGTCTGGATTCTGTTTTGAAGGTCTGGAAGACAATGATACTTATGATGTGGACAGGCAGGAAGAAACTGAAGAATGTAGGGCTATAAGAAAATTGATAAAAGTGGCAAGGGATATTTCGTTGGATTATTCCATAGAACTACAAGATTCTCAAGACGATTTTCAGGATCAGCAACAAGAGCAGATATACGAACTCTTCAGGATTGGGCGCGCCCAACAGGAAGTCGAAGAAAAGAGAAGGGCAGATGAAAAGGAAAGAAAGGAGCAGCGCCTAAAGGATAAAAAGACAATGCAGGAAGAGCGAAAAGTCAGTAAACTGAATCAAGGAAATTTTGACTTTATATATCCTCATGGTTGCGACACCTTAAAATGGGATCACTTTCATGAAAGTGTTATTTCACCCATAGATAAAGATGTCTTAGATGACCTTTCGTATTTGATTTATACTTGGTTTTTGGATATAAAGAAATCTCGTTCATTGAAAAGTTTCATTTACTTTTTTACAAACAGAGAGATTGCTCATAAATTTAAACTTATACCGTATAGTAGAGAGTTTGTGGAAATCATGTATGTAGGCGCTTTGTTACAACTGATTGACATAGATGAATTGGGCGGTATCTTGAATGATTTATATAAGAGTACAGACGATAATATTAAAAGCGATAAAGTCGAATTGTTAAATGAAATATTATCAAAGAAGTCTTATGTAGCTACCCTTAAAGATAATGTAGAAATATTGATTACAAAAAAATAAATTATGAAAAAAGAAAATGGCAATATCGGGCGACAAGGCTTACTCGTTAATTCTATGATGTCTGGAAAAAGAGGTTACAGGCATGAGCTTTTTGGAGATACTTATCTGGAATTTGCTAAAAACAAGAAACTTAATTGGAAGTTTCGAGATTTAGATTCTGCATACAAAAACAGCACTTTTCCTATTACGGTAAATGCATTGGCGAAGCTTACTTGTTTCATGTGTAACTGGATAAAGGATATTGGTGCTTCCTCTGTAATATCTCCTTATTATATCGGTGAGTATTTTGATGATGATTCATTTTCTAAGATGCGTTCAGATTCATGTGGCTTATTTTTTCCTTTTAAGGAAGGCAAACAATGGGCTAATGTGTTTTGGGTTTTGTCACGGCTTAATAAATCATGTATTGAATCATTATTGGGTCGGATATATTCTGATACCAAGGAGGAGGATCAGGGCTCAAAGATTACGGAGCTCATTGGTTTATTAAGTGTTGATGGGTATACGGTACAGCCTCGAATAGGAGATCGTGTATATGTAGAAATAAAACAATCACAGGGAGATAATGAATCCGTTAGAAAGGTTGTAAATAAGGTAAGAACAAAGAAGATTCCAAGTGGAATAAAGCAAAAAACGCTGCAAGAATTGGCTTGTTTTATAGATGGTTGGGTTGAAGAGTTGAAAACAACAAGGGAACCACTTGTTGTTTGGAAGTACAAGAATCCTTACTGGTTTGTTCCCCAAAGGAGAAAGCGTAAAGACTTATATGATTATCTATTATCATGTAAACTTGAGCAGATTACAGCGGTAATTAAAATTGTATATGGTAGTACGGAAGAATCGCAAAAGAGTGAGAAACTGGATAAACTGAATGAAATTTTTAACAAGGATTTTTATGAGATAGCATTTACTTCCAATATCCTGGAAATAAGAAAGATAACAATTGTTTATTTATAAAATAATGAGAGTCTGTATTTGATAATGATTGAATACAGACTTTCTTCTTGTTATTCATTAAATAAAATAGTTTAATTCAATAATAAAATAGTGTTTCGAGAATAAAAGTTATTTCTGCTTGAAGTGATCTCATCAAACAATCACGCATGGTGATGTATGGATAACCAATTGATCGATAAATATTATAAGAATCAATAAGCCGTTTCTGCTTGAAGTGATCTCATCAAACAATCACGCATGGTGGTGTATGGATAACCAATTGATCGATAAATATTATAAGAATCAATAAGCCGTTTCTGCTTGAAGTGACTTCATCAAATAATCATGCATGGTGATGTATGGATAACCAATTGATCGATAAATATTATAAGAATCAATAAGCCGTTTCTGCTTGAAGTGACTTCATCAAATAATCATGCATGGTGATGTATGGATAACCAATCACTCAATAGATATTATGAAAATTAAAAAGCCGTTTCTGCTTGAAGTGGCTTCACCAAACAATCGCGTATGGTGATGTATGAACAATCGATTGATCGATAAATATTATAAAAATTAACAAGCTGTTTCTACTTGAAGTGGCTTCATCAAATAATCGTGTATGGTGATGTATGGATAATCGATCGATTGATAGATATTATAAAAATTAATAAGCCGTTTCTGCTTGAAGTGGCTTCATCAAACAATCGCGTATGGTGATGTATGAACAATCGGTCGATCGATAAATATTATAAAAATTAATAAGCCGTTTCTGCTTGAAGTGGCTTCATCAAACAATCGCGTATGGTGATGTATGAACAATCGGTCGATCGATAAATATTATAAAAATTAATAAGCCGTTTCTGCTTGAAGTGACTTCATCAAACAATCGTGTATGGTGATGTATGGATAATCGATCGATTGATAGATATTATAAAAATTAATAAGCCGTTTCTGCTTGAAGTGGCTTCATCAAACAATCGCGTATGGTGATGTATGAACAATCGGTCGATCGATAAATATTATAAAAATTAATAAGCTGTTTCTGCTTGAAGTGGCTTCATCAAACAATCGTGTATGGTGATGTATGGATAATCGATCGATTGATAAATATTATAAGAATTAATAAGCCGTTTCTGCTTGAAGTAACTTCATCAAACAGTTACGCATAGTGATGTATAAATAACAAAGTCTTGTTTTTCTTATTATGTCTGCTTGAAGTTATACTTCTTGAATCGCTTTTGTTTGGTAGCGGTACAAAAGCTACCTGTTTTCAAAATAATTATGAATTGTAATATCTCTATAACCGGAGAAATAAAGATAGAATCTTGGTTTATTGGAAAATATTGCGAAGAAAAGGGATAACTACCGGTGTGTAGCTTATCTCTTTTCTTATTATCCGTTTATGCAAATTATATGTAAAAGCCTCATCATGGGCATAAATTTGAGAGAACTCTTTGTCAATAGAAGAAGCAGAAAGAAAAAGAATATCATTTACCGGTGTGTCACGTTTATCATTGATTATCACCACTTTCCAGAGGTTGTGTGCAAATTGTGTGCAAGGAGTTTCCGGTAGCATGAAAAAAGCCGCTACAAGGTTGCTTGTAACGGCTTAATTTTCTTTGCTTTATGTCTTGTGGACCAGCCTGGGCTTGAACCAGGGACCTCCAGATTATGAGTCTGTTGCTCTAACCAACTGAGCTACAAGTCCGGTGTTATCCTCATCGGATAGCGGGCACAAAAATAGTATATTCAGTTGAAATATGCAAACCTTTCGGGTAAAATATACTGTTTGCTGCTTTGTTTTTAGAACTTATACGTACGTTTGGGGTTCTTGGGGAACCATCCTTTCTTTACGCGGTCTTCCTGTTCAAAGACTTCTTTGATCGTCCAGAACGAGGAAAAAGCAAATACACCTAAGAGGGAAGCAATCAGGATATTTTCTACACAAAGTGAAGCAGCGACACCTCCGATGCCCAGTACAAGAAAAATCCACCAGCACTTGGTACCCCAATAGTACTCGGCCTTTACTACCACAGGGTGAAACAACCCGATGATAAGAAAAGTACAAATGCCGATGAACAGTCCCGAAAGATGATATTCGTTTAAGAATTCCATAAACTATCTGTTATTTCTCCGGGCAAATGGGAATTTCCTTTTTGATGCTTTGCTCCAGTGAAATCAAAGTTTCAGTAGCGGTTACGCCCGGAATTTCCTGCATTTTGTTATTCAGCAAGTCCATCAGGTGCTCATTATCACGTGCATAAACCTTTGTCAGCATTGTATAAGGACCTGTGGTGAAGTGGCATTCCACGATTTCCGGTATCTTTTCCATTTCGGCAACCACTGATTTATACATGGAACCTTTCTCAAGCTTGATACCTACATACGTGCAGGTTCTGTATCCCAGAGATTTAGGATTCACATGATAACCGGAGCCGACAATAACGCCTAAATCAATCAAACGTTGTACACGTTGATGAATGGCAGCACGTGATACGCCACACTCAGCAGCTACATCTTTGAAAGGAATGCGGGCATTCTGAGAGATGATTTCCAGAATCTGCCGGTCAAGATTGTCTATTTTTTCCATAATATCAATTTATGTAAGTTCTTGTTTTTATCAAATAGTAAGCAAATATAGGACTTTATTTTAATTTCTCTATAAAAATGGAGGAAAAAATAGGGAAAGAGTAAAAAAGAAGCGGACGAAGCAGATGTTTTTGTTTACATCCGTTTTGTCCGCTAAGTTTATGCAGGTGAAGAAGAAATCTTCAGCTGATATTTATTTTTCGATACCAACGAGCTCTACTTCGAATATCAGAGTAGAGAACGGTTTGATCTGACCGCCGGTTTCTCTGCCACCATAAGCCAGGTCCTGAGGAATATAAAGTTCCCACTTAGAACCTACAGGCATCATAGTGAGGGCTTCTGTCCAACCTTTGATAACTTGATTAGCACGGAAAGTTGCAGGCTCGTTGCGTTTGTAAGAGCTGTCGAACTCAGTACCGTCAATCAAAGTACCCTTGTAGTTTACTTTCACTTTGCTGGTGTCAGCAGGAATCTCACCTGTACCTTTGGTGATGATTTTGTATTGCAGACCGCTCGGAGTAGTTACAACACCTTCTTTACCTTTGTTGTCAGCGAGGAATTTTTCACCTTCAGCTTTGTTATCAGCATACTTAACTGCCAAAGCTTTCTCTTTGATGCTTTCCATACCTTCGCGCATGTAAGTTGTTGCAGCTTCTTTAGTCATAACGCCAGTCTTACCTGTGATACCTGCAATGAAACCTGCCAGCATGTTTTCGCGGCTGATAGTCTGAGTAGAGTCGCTACCGAAGATTTGTTGGTTGAAACCTTCTACCCATTGTTTGCCTACCATTTGACCGATTTGCATACCAGTCATATAAGCGAGGTCTTTTTCGCTGGTCTTAGCAGCGCCTTCGTTGAAACCTTTGATGAATTCAGCCATCTGAGTAGTATCAACACCTTGTTGCATCAGATACTGAGTTAAGCCTTCTGTACGAGCCATACCGATGGCATAAGACAATGAGTCAACTTCTGTTTTCAGATTTGCTTTCGGACTTTGTGCAGTACAGGAAGCTAAACCTGCGCCTACTGCAAGAGCCATGATCAATGTTACTTTTTTCATTTTGCTTTTACTGTTTATTTTTTATTTTTGGGATAATATTTCAAGTAATTCTACTTCGAAGATCAGTGTGCTGTGAGGCGGTATCATTTCGCCTGCACCTTGTGCACCGTATGCCAGGTCGGAAGGAATGTAGAGTTTCCATTTGGCGCCTTCGGGCATGAGTTGCAAAGCTTCTACCCAACCGGGGATTACCTGGTTTACACCGAACACGGCAGGTTGTCCGCGTTTGATAGAACTGTCGAACAGAGTTCCGTCAACCAGTGTACCTTCGTAGTGACATTTCACCTGGTCGGTAGCTTTTGCATATTTGCCTACGTTGCCTTCGTTGATGACTTCGTACTGCAAACCGCTTGGCAGGGTAACAACACCCGGACGCTGCTTGTTTTCTTCCAGGAATTGTTTGCCTTGTTCTATGCTGGCGGCATTCATTTTCTCTTCCAGTTCGGCGAAGTATTTGTTCACTATATCGCGGGCTTCTGCATGCGATATAGCGGTTTTGTTTCCTTCTAATACGTCTTTGATAGCTTGTGCAAAGTCATCTACTTCGATGCCTTTTGCACCCATGCTTAATAAATTTTGACCTATTCCAAGGCCGATAGCGTAACTGAATTTATCCATATATCTTTTGGGTTGCGACTGAAAGTGATGTATCTTTCAATCAGTTGCAAAATTACAAGTTGCAAAAGTAAGGGTTTTATTTGAATGATTTATGCTTTTAGGATTTAAATTTTCTTATATCTGTGCCAACTTCGGCAATCTTCTGTATTTTTGTAGGAAAGAAACTGCGATAAATAGAAAGGAGATATGGCAATGAAGAAGAATTTAGTGATTTTGTCCGGTGCTGGAATGAGTGCCGAGAGTGGCATTAGTACGTTTCGTGATGCAGGCGGACTGTGGGATAAATATCCGGTGATGCAGGTAGCCAGTGCCGAAGGGTATGTACGTGATCCGGAGTTGGTGATTGACTTCTATAACGAACGCCGTAAACAATTGCTTGATGTGGAACCGAATGCAGGACATACAGGGCTTGCCGAGTTGGAGAAAGACTTTAATGTGACGGTAGTTACGCAGAATGTGGACAATCTGCACGAGCGTGCGGGAAGTACGCACGTCATTCATCTGCATGGTGAGTTGACAAAGGTTTGTTCGAGCCGTGATCCTTATAATCCTCGTTATGTAAGAGAGTTGAAACCGGAAGAGTATGAAGTGAAGATGGGCGACAAGGCTGGCGATGGTTCTCAGTTGCGCCCGTTTATAGTCTGGTTTGGTGAAGCTGTACCGGAGATAGAAACGGCTATCGGCTATGTGGAAAAGGCGGATATCTTTGTAATCATAGGTACTTCGATGAATGTGTATCCGGCAGCAGGTTTGCTGAATTATGTACCGCGGACGGCAGAGGTGTATCTGATTGATCCGAAACCGGTGGATACGCACTCGATGAGGCAGATACATGTCATTCAGAAAGGAGCTTCGGAAGGAGTGAAAGAACTGAAGACAGAGATTCTTCACTAACTCCTTGTGTTGTCTACAGACTGAAACTTTTGCCATATCTTGCCATCGTTTTGGCACAGTTGTGCCATAGGCATGGCATAGTCTTGCCAAGGCGATGGCAAAACTGTGCCAAGGCTGTGGCACAACTCTGGCACTGTATTAGGTGGAAAGTGTGAGGCTTACTTTGAGTTTTACTTCTTTAATATCATCCGCAATACAAACCATGTATGATGTGCCACGGTACTTACCAGCCCGTAATGTTTCACCATGATGCGGAAGCGTTCCCGTAGGGAGGCTTTCTGATTCTGCGTGGTCATGCCTTCTTCCAGATAATCGATAAGCGTGAGGTGCGTGTTGTGTAACGTCCGTGCTTTTTTCATGATGCGGATGCACCAATCAAAGTCGGCAGAGAAGCGGTATTGCATATCGTAGGGTATGGCCAGACTTCGTTTAGCGAAGAAAGCCTGATGACAAACAAGCATCCCTTGCTTGAAACTCTTCCATGTCAGCACTTCGGGTGCGGAGAGGCGGCGCATACGGAGGAAGTGCCTCTCTTTATTAACCAGAGCCGTTTCACCATAAATAACGTCCGGCAGTTCACCGATTCCCAGGGTATGTACCATCTGCTGCAAAGTGTCATCTTCGTGGAAACTGTCTCCGGCATTGAGGAAACAGAGATAGTCGCCGGTTGCCAGGTTGATGCCTTTGTTCATGGCATCGTACAGTCCCTTGTCCGGTTCGCTGACGATTTGCGTAATGCGGTCGCGATACCTTTCGGCAATGGCGAGGGTGCGATCTTTGGAAGCACCGTCTATAATGATGTACTCTATGTGGTGGTAGGTTTGGGAGATCACACTTAGTATCGTGTCTTCCAATACGGCTTCGGCATTGTAAGTCACGGTGATGATGCTGAACTTGGGCGTAAGGCGATTATGCATGTCTTCCGGTTATTTTGTTGTAAACGTCAATGTATCTTTTGGCAATGGCGCGTTCCGAATAATTGGAAACAGCTTTCCGGCAGGCTTGTTCGGCGAGGGTGGCGTATTCCGGTTCAGTGAGTATCCAGTAGATGCCGTTGGCGAAGTCTTCAACCGATTTATATTGCGCCACATAGCCGTTGTGCAGGTGGTCTATCATTTCCGGTATGCCGCCTACGTTGAAACCTACGCAAGGTATGCCGCAGGACATGGCTTCCATAATCATGTTCGGTAGATTTTCTTCCAGGGATGGGGTGACGAAGAGGTCTACGGAATTGTAGATATCTACCAACTGATGCTCGTTGCTGACGAAGGCGAGCGGATAAACCTTGAAAGGCAACATGTTCTGTATTTGTTGCGACTGGTTACCGAAGACCACAACACCCAATTGTTCTTTCAACTCCGGATATTTCTCTGCCAGCAGTTTGCACGCCTTAATCATGTAATCTACCCCCTTGCGGGTATCCATAATCTTCACCGAACCGAACAGAATCAGTTTACTGTCTTGCGGAAGCATACACTTCTCCCGTGCTGCCTTTTTATCATGAGGCTTGTAGAGGTTGGTGTTGATGGGATTAGGGATATTCGTAATGACGTGTCCGCTGAAAAGGGCACTTTTCTTGGCTCGTTCTTCCAGCCAATGACTACAGGCAACGAAATTGATGTGGCGTCCTTCGTACAGTTTCTGCTTTTTAAGAAATATACGGTGGGAGAGATCTTTCTTTCTGCTTCCGTTATGGATAAAAGGGCAATGATGGCACTCTTCTTCGTAATGCATGCATCCGCCGGAGTAGTGGCAGATGCCGGTGCATGGCCACATATCGTGCATGGTCCAGACTACAGGCTTGCCCGAAGCAAGAATCTTTTCGATGTTCTTTAAAGAAAGCATTCCCTGGTTGATCCAGTGAAGATGTATGACGTCTGCTTGTTGGAATTCCGGCAAAGCGGTGATATCCGTACCGGTATTGGCTATGTCTACAGCAAAGAGATGTCTTTTATTGAAGTGATTGGCCTTCCAGATAACGATTCGTTCCCATACGAATTTCCATACCATGCGCAGGTTGTGGGGCAATTCTACTACGGTGATCTGTTCGGTTTGTTTGTCGCGCACCAGTAGTTTGGCTTTGATGCCGTTATTCTTCAGGGCTTCCATCAGGCGGCTGGCGGCTACAGCCGGACCGCCTATCTTCTCTGTAGTATTAATAAGTAGTATTCTCATTGTGTTACCTTTCTTCTGATTAAGTTCTGGTAGAGGTCGAGATATTGCTTGGCAACGACTTCACCAGAATATTTTTCGGAAACTTCGTTTCGCATATTTTCTTCCGATAGGGTGGCTCGGGCTTCGGTTATTCCCCATCGGATACCCTCCGCCAGACTGTCCGAGGAGAGGTAATCGGCTAAGAAACCATTCTCCTTGTGACGAATAATGTCGGCCTGTCCGCTATTGCCGAAAGACACGGGGACACAGCCGCAGGCCTGTGCCTCGATTAATGTCTGACCGAATGTTTCATAAAAAGATGCGGATACGATGACGTCTGCAGCCGAGTACAGCTGTGAGAGTTTGTCCGTATCACCTATTCGTCCAAAGTAGGTGTAGCTGACGGGGAGGGTGCTGAATAGTTTCTCCGGGTATTTGATTCTGCCGAATAAGGCCAGATGGAGTTTCTCTTGCGGGAATTCTTTCTTTTCAATCAATAGCCGGATTGCCTGAATCAGGTATTCCACTCCTTTGATAGGATCGTCGATACGGGCGGCTCCGAACAGAATGATATATTTGTCGGGCAGGGACAGTTCTTTGCGGGACAGTTCCTTGTCCATGATCCGGAAGTCGGCAAGTGAAAGCGTGTTGGGAATAACGGATATCGGCTTCTCTTTGAGCAAAGTGCTTTGCTGTACTTGTGAGGAGAGCCATTTGCTAACTGCAACGATATTCAGTTGATTGGTGGCATTGAACAGTTTCTGTTTCTTCTTGAATGTCCGGTGTGCCAGGTCGTTTTTGCCTGGGAAACGTAGGAAGGGACAGTTTCCGCATTCACTTTTGAACAGGCTGCAGGTATGGGCATGGTGGCAGATGGCTGTACATTCCCACATGTCGTGCAATGTCCAGACAATGGGCTTACCCGATTCGATGATTTCCCGTATGTTTCTCAGTGAAAGCATTCCCTGGTTTATCCAGTGGAGGTGTATGATATCAGCTTCCCGGAATACGGGTAGTTTGGTTACATTGAAGCCGGTGTTGGCTATGGATATGGTAAAGAGGTTTTTCCGGCTGAAGAGATTGTTTGTCCAGATAACCACTCTTTCCCATAAGAAGGTGTATTTTTTTTGCCAGTTTTTACCTACTGAAATCACCTGTTCCGATTGGCTTTCCTTGTGGAGGACGAGCATCTTCACGTCTGTTCCCGCTGTATAGAGCGACTCCATCAGGCGTCTGGCAGCAATGGCGGCTCCGCCTGTTTTCTCGGACGTATTGATTATAAGTACTCTCATGTTGCGGAATGTTTTGGCAAAAGTACAGCTTTTACCGCTTTATATCCACAAATTCGCGGTTTTTTTAGCCAATAAAGGCGAAAGTATCTATCTTTGCAGAGGAAGTTTTATTATCATTTGACAATGAATATGGGAGAAAAAGGTTTGAAATGGTTGGAACAGCTCTGGCAGTGCTTTCTCAGTATAGTGAAGATTCTGTTGCAGTCCAAGTGGGGTACACGTTTACCGTCTTCTTTCAGCAATCCGGATGAGTTGCTGATATTGGCTAACGGTCCTTCGCTGAACCGTACCGTAGAAGAATCCGCGGACTTCATACAAGGAAAAACTTTACTGGCTGTGAACTTTTGTGTAAGCTCACCTATGTTCGAGCGTCTCCGCCCTGAGCTTTATCTGATTGCCGATCCGTTGTTCTGGATTGTTCCTGAGAAGCGCGTGCAGCTTTTCAAGACAATGGCCGAGAAAACTACCTGGGACATGAATTTTTTTGTTCCTGCCCGTGCTCTGAAAGATAAAGAATGGCAACCCTTATTGGCCGGTAATCCTCATATCAAACTCTATATTTATAACACAACGCCCATTGAAGGCTTCCAGAGTTTCTGTAACTGGATTTTCCGTAAAGGATGGGGTGTTCCCCGTCCGCACAATGTGCTGATACCTTCTATTGCCATGGGGTTGCGTCTGCCATTCCGGAAGATTTATATGGCAGGTGCCGATCACTCTTGGTTGCCGGAAATCACAGTAACAGATGATAACGTAGTATTGATGCACCAGAAGCACTTCTACGACCAGAACAAATCGCAGGCCGACACCGTGAAGCAGGAGAATCTGAATAGCGCACGACTTTATACGATTCTTTATCACATGCATGTAGCCTTCAAGTCTTACTTTATTCTCGAAGCCTACGCCCGCAAATTGGGTAAGGAAGTAATCAACGTTACCCCCGGTTCTTATATCGATGCTTTTAAACGGATGAAAATATGAAAGATGGAATAATTATTCAGGCACGTACCGGTTCCACCCGGTTGCACAATAAGATACTGCTCCCTTTCTATGGCGAACAGCGCATTATCGACATTCTGATAGCCAATATCAAACAGGCTTGTCCGGATAAGTGTATCATACTTGCCACGACCAACCGTCCGCAGGATGATGTACTTGCCGAAGTAGCCCATCAGGCAGGCATCCTCAGTTTTCGTGGTGATGAGGACAATGTGCTCGATCGCTTTATCCGTGCTGCCGAAGTCTTCGGCGTGGATCGTTTTATCCGTGTTTGTTCGGATAATCCTTTTCTGCGTCCCGAAACTTTCAATACTTTCTTTGCTGAACATGCTTTTTGTCCGGCAGATTATATCGCCTATGGCTTTGCTGACGGGCGTCCTACTATTAAATCTCACTTGGGTTTATATTCCGAGCTGACAACGATCAATGCTCTGCGTCGTGCGGCAGTTTCCACACAAGAGAAACTCCACATCGAGCATGTCACCATCTATCTTTATACACATCCTGAAAAGTTCAAGGTGCGTCTGCTTCCTTTGCCTGCCGAGTTGGAGGGCCGTTTCGATCTTCGTTTCACCCTCGATACGATGGAAGACTTTACCCTGCTACAAGAGCTTTATGCTACTTTCTATGAAAAGACTGATCGTAGTGTTCATGCCCTGTTGCAACTGGTGCAATCGCATCCCGAATATCGTGCCAAGATGCTGGAGAATATTGCAAGAAATGAAAAATAGGAAATTAATTATGAATAGTGAGTGATGAATATCTTCCGCTACGCTCACAATCCATAATCCATAATTCATAATTCATAATTTCATGAGTACTTATATAATAGGAGAAATCGGACAGAACCATAACGGTTCCGTCGACATAGCCAAGTTGATCGTAGACCTGGTGTCCCGCCCTGTTCGTGAAGAAGTGTTCAATATAGAACTCCGTCCGATGGATGCGGTGAAACTGACCAAGCGTGATCTGAATGAGGAACTGACGGACTCGCAGATGAACCGTCCGTATGATTCTCCCCATTCTTTCGGACGCACCTATGGCGAGCATCGCGCTTTCCTGGAACTGACGGACGAAGAGCATCTGGAAATCTATAAGCATGCCAAGGCTTTAGGCCTCGATTTTGTGGAAACGCTTTGTTCCAAAGGCTGTCTCTCCTTGTTGAAGCTCTTCACTCCCGACCGCCTGAAAGTGGCAAGCCGTGACCTTACCAACTTGCCGTTGCTGGAAGTAATGGCCGAAACGAAGATACCTATTATCCTGTCTACCGGTATGGCAGGCAAGAAGGAACTGGATGATGCTTTGGAAGTTATCACTCGCTATCATGATAACATTTCTATCTTGCATTGTGTATCCCAGTATCCCACACAGCCCGATAATCTGAATTTAAAGACGATTTCTTATCTGAAACAGCATTATGGTCAATACTGTATTGGTTTTTCAGATCATACCATTGGCATTGCTGCCCCTATCGTTGCTGTAGGTATGGGTGCGGAGATCATCGAAAAGCATGTCACTATCGACCGTCGCATGAAAGGAACCGATCAGCAAGGTTCGCTCGGACCTGATGGTGTGAACCGCATGATACGTGATATCCGTATTGCCGAACGCTGGCTGGGAAAAGAAGAATTGTATATCGACTCCTCGGTGACTTCGGCAAAAGTGAAACTGGAACGTTCTATTGCAACGAATAAAACCTTGCATCCCGGAGACATTATTACTGAAGATGATATCCATTTGTTAAGTCCCGGTGATGGCTTTAAATGGGCCGAACGTGAGAAGGTAGTAGGGCATAAAGTATTGAAAGAAATTCCCCGTAATGAGATCATTTATCCGAGTTCTATCATTTAACTGTTATTGAATTATGTTGCCGAAATTAGTGATTACCGATATTGATGGTGTGTGGACCGATGGCGGAATGTATTATACTGCTGAGGGAGATGTTATGAAACGTTTTTCAGTGAAAGATGGTTGGGGGGTGATATTCCTGCATAAATTGGACATACCTGTTGCCATTATGACCGGAGAAAATTCACAAATCGTTCAGAAGCGTGCGGATAAGCTGAAGATCAGCCATTGCTATATAGGCGTGAAAGATAAAGTCGCTCAGGCCGAAGAAATCTGTCGGGAACTGGGTATCACACTGGATGAGGTTGCCTTTATCGGTGATGATTTGAATGACTTGCCTTTACTGCGGAAAGTAGGCTTTAGTGCCTCTCCTTGCAATACTCCTGACTATGTGAAACAGGAAGTAAAATACGTAACGGTTGCTCACGGTGGGCATGGTGCTTTCCGTGAGTTCGTAGAAAAGATATTGCAAGACAATGGAGCATTGCAGTCGGTTATTGCATCTTGCCTGGAGCGTTGAGTTGTACTTTGGAAGGACGAATAATTCCTAATCCGTAATCGCGAATAAAGAATAAGGGCAAGAAGAAACTTTTTAAGATACAGAGAACTCCTTTGTCTTTCTGAGGGAACAGTTCGTTCCTGTAATGGACACAAATCAATCCGGCCTTGATTATCTCATACAGGGTTCCTGTTTTCATGCATGCAATTACCTGGCGGTCCGGTTTAAATTTAAATTGAATTCGTTGATACAGACGAAAATACTCGCGGCTGATTTGACGCTTCGTGTGGTCGTGCAAAGCACATAATGCAGTATAATAACCATACAACTTATTCTTGTTTGCCTGTCTGCTCGTAAAGGTGCTTGCGTTTTCGTGCCTGCGCCAGTGTACAAGTACTTGGTTGATGTATTTTACATCTCCCATGCTGCTGCATAGTGTGTAAACGAGGCTGTCGTATGATACATTATATGTTTCGAACTGGTGGATAAGCGGAAGCACTTCCCGACGAAAAAGAATCTGATGCCCGTATGCTTTAGGGTTGACAAGTACACTAAGGGGATGCGGATGTTCTCCCCAATCCTTTTTGTGCAGCAGTCCCATATTCGGATTCTTTTGATTAAACAATACCGAATTGTGAAAGATAAGCGTGGAATCTCCGATCTCTCTGATCAGGATTTCTATTTTGTTCGTTTCCCATATATCATCCTGATCGGCACTGGCTATATAGTATCCATTTGCCTTTTGGTAGGCTGACAGGAAATTCTGATTATATCCCAGTCGCCTTGAATTCTGGAACAAATGAATGATGCCAGGGTATCTTTCCTGATAATCATGAATGATTTCAAGGGTGTTATCAGTAGATAAGTCATCCTGGATAATGATTTCTATGGGAGAGTAGGTTTGGTTTAGGAGAGACATTAATTGCTCTTTTAAATATCTCTCTCCATTGTAAGTGCACATTACAATGGAAACAGTTTTATTTGTCATTTTTGCGTGTCTTTAAGAATGCTCAATTGCCTTGATAATTTCTTCTTTTTCCGGTGTGGAGAATGTACAGGGGTAGCTTTGCATACCTCGTACCGCTTTCAATCCTTTCTGATTATATCTCCAGTTAGCCAGTCTGTTTACCCAACGTAACAGGGGATGTTTATGAGTGAACTCCATAATCTTCCTTTTGCCGGAGATTTCGGCAGTGTCTTTAGGCATGTCGCTGATGCTGCAAATAAAGGAGAAAGCATCTTCAAGCGTGTCACCTTCCCGGGCTGCCAGTAATTCTGATAACGCCAGAAGGAAACCTTGATATTCCTCCCGATATTTATGAGAAGTTTTGATAACTGAAACAGGTACGGTGGTTTCGGCTGCGGAACCTGTAATATGTTCGCGGGCACTGTAGAAGTAGGGCAGTGTGGCATATTTGCCGAAGATGAGCGCAGCGTGATTAAAGAACTCTTCCGCTAGGAAAAGGTTGCGGAAGCGCAGGCTTCCATCCGGGTTGAAACAAGCTGCATACATCCTTTGAAAAGCCCGTGTCCGGATGACGGAGTAGAGCAATGAGGCATACATGTTCTTCTCTTGCAAAAGTCTTTCCCGGGGAGTCTCGCCCGTTACTTGTTTATCGAAGTAGCGGATATAGCGAGGGTAGAATGATATTTTCCCTTTACGGGGAGTGAAGGTCAGGTAATGTCCCTGTGCAGTGCTGTAATCAGGGTGTTCGTCCAGAAAGGCAGTCATTTGTGCAATGCCGGAAGGGACAGCGAAATCATCATCAGCACAATAAAGTACATAGGGTGTACTAATCATGGGGAGCACCTCTTTCAGTTTCAGTAGGAAATGCAGTTTAGGGCGGTGCAGATAAGTGATGTCCGGGTACTTCTCCGCATCGGCAAACGGATGGTCGGATGAGTCGGGAACAAGAATCTTGATATCTGTGCGGCTATAGTAGTCGAGCAATCTGCGCAAGCGCTTGGGACGGTTGTGCGCAGGGATGATTACAGTTACATTTTGCAGTGTCATTATTGTATGGTTTTCTTTTTAAACAGATATTGAAGGCTTTCCCTGAATACGATCGACTTCAGGCTCCACATCAGGAATATGTAGAGTGAGGCGGCTAAAGCGACTTTCACTAATAAGGAGAGATAGATATTCTTCACATAACCTGCCACCCAGTAAGTAAAAGTCATTACGGCTACAGATATAATGAGGTAGGGAGCTATATCCTTCAGTGTATTAAACAGGGAAATTCCGATATGTTTATGAGCAAAATAATGCCAGATAAGTAGCCAGAAGATATTGGCTGCTGTATAGACTATCAGCATGACATTCAGTCCGTACGGGTAACTACCCCACACGCATAATAGCTGGAAGATGCCCAGTGCGATGGTGTTCCACATGTATATGTTCGGTCGGCCGATACTGTTCATCAGGTTGGAGTAAAGAGTTGAAATAGGCATGAAGGCCCCCCATACGCACAGTATCTGCATGACGGGTACACAGGGTAGCCATTTCTCTGTGATGCTTATTACAATCAGTTCCTGCGAAACAATGGCGAGCCCCAGCATAGCGGGGAAACTGACAAAGGCGGTGAAGCGCATCAGCTTGCGGAATATGTTTTGCAAACGCTGCGTATCTTCCGAGGCTTCTCTGAATACAGGTTGCCCTACGCTGTTTATCATTCCGAAAATGGTGGAATATCCCATTGTTGTCCATTTGCTTCCCTGTGAGTAGTAACCGGCTTGCTGGATGGTGTAGAAACGTCCCAGCAATGCGGAGAAGATGTTGTTATTGATATGAGTGAAGAGCGAGGTAAAGAGTAATTTACTGCTGAAAGGCAATAATTCCCGCAATGGGTGAAAGCGGAACGAAAAAGTAGGTCGCCAAGGAGAGAATATCCAAAGCAAGATGGTGTTGGTACTGACGTATACAACGGTTTGTACGGCAATTCCCCAGTATCCCCAGCCATGGTAGGCACAACTGACACCTGTAATACCCGAAATGAGGATGGCGGCTATCTGTATCTGACTACGCTCTTTTACCATGAGATTACGGAAAAAGTAAGCCGTAGGGGCAGTACCGAAACTTCCGATGAAGAAACTCAGAAATTGGAAACGGGCCAGCCGGGTAAGCTCGGGGGTATGGTAGAAGTCAGCGATAAAGGGGGCACAAAGAAAAAGTATGAGGTAAAGTGATGCACCGATACTGATGTTGAACCAGAATACGGAATTATAATCTTCATGCTTTACCTCCTTCTTATTGACAAGTGCCAGGATGAAACCACTCTCCGAGAAAATTCCGGCCATGGCAGAGAAGATGGTCAATACGGCCACCATACCATAGTCTGTTGTAGATAACAACCGGGCAAGGAATATGCCGAAGACGAGGTTTAGCAGTTGCATGGCCCCGTTGCCTATTCCGCCCCAGAATAATCCTTTTGCTGTTTTCTCTTTGAGTGACGCTTCCATTAATTACTTCACTTCGCTACCGGGTTTCACTTCTTTCATGGTAGTAACCACGGAGAGTGAACCGTCAAAATTCTCGGCAGAAAGGATCATACCTTCACTGACGATACCTTTCAACTTGCGCGGAGCAAGGTTGGCCACGAAGCATACTTGCTTGCCTACCAGCTCTTCCGGATTGTAATGCTGTGCAATACCGCTGACAATGGTACGGTTCTCCAATCCATCGGCAATCTTGAATTGCAGCAATTTATCGGCTTTAGGAACTTTCTGGCATTCCAATACGGTACCTACGCGAATATCCAGTTTCATGAAGTCATCGAACTCAATGTTCGGGCGGATGGGGTTGGCTTTGTAATTAGCTTCCTCATTGGCCTTCTTTGTATCGAGCAATTTCTGTACCTGTGCTTCGATAACGCTGTCCTCTATCTTTTCGAACAGTAGTTCAGGTGTCGCTAATTGGTGACCGGCCGGCAATAGATCAGTGCTGCCCAGAGTAGCCCAGTCAAAACTGTCCATGTTCAGCATGTTACGCAACTTCTCGCTGCTGAACGGCAGGAACGGTTCGAATGCAATGGCCAGATTGGCAACCAGTTGCAGGGAGATATTCAGGATAGTGGCTACACGATCCATATCCGTCTTGGCGATCTTCCAGGGTTCGGTATCTGCCAAGTATTTGTTTCCGATGCGGGCCAGGTTCATGGCTTCCTTCTGTGCATCGCGGAACTTGAATACATCCAGTAGCTTTTCTACTTCTGCTTTTACGTCAGAAAATTCTTTCAATGTTTCGCGGTCGTAATCCGTAAGTTCACCGGCAGCAGGCACTACACCATCGAAATACTTTTTGGTGAGTTGCAGGGCACGGTTCACGAAGTTACCATAAACAGCCACTAACTCATTGTTATTGCGTGCCTGGAAGTCTTTCCAGGTGAAGTCATTATCTTTTGTCTCAGGTGCATTGGCAGTCAGCACATAGCGAAGCACATCTTGCTTACCCGGGAAGTCTGCCAGATATTCGTGCAACCATACAGCCCAGTTGCGTGAAGTAGAAATCTTATCACCTTCCAGATTCAGGAATTCATTACTCGGTACATTGTCCGGTAAGATGAAACTACCTTCCGCTTTCAACATGGCAGGGAATACGATGCAGTGGAATACGATATTATCTTTACCGATAAAGTGGATCAGACGTGTTTCGGGGTCTTTCCACCAGGTTTCCCAAGTGTCGGGCAACAATTCTTTCGTATTGCTGATGTAACCGATAGGGGCATCGAACCATACATATAACACTTTTCCTTCTGCACCTTCTACAGGCACCGGAATACCCCAGTCGAGGTCACGGCTTACTGCACGCGGTTGCAAACCCATGTCAAGCCAGCTTTTGCATTGACCGTATACGTTGGGACGCCACTCTTTATGGTCTTCCAAAATCCATTGGCGCAACCAGCTTTCGTGTTGGTCGAGCGGCAGGTACCAATGCTTTGTTTCACGCATTACAGGCTTACTTCCACTGATGGCACTTTTCGGATTAATCAGGTCTGTGGGGCTGAGGCTTGTACCACACTTCTCGCATTGGTCGCCATAGGCACCTTCTGCATGGCAGTGGGGGCATTCGCCCGTAATATAGCGGTCGGCAAGGAAAGTTTTGGCTTCCTCGTCGTAATACTGCATACTGGTTTTCTCGATGAATTCACCTTTGTCATACAGCTTGCGGAAGAATTCCGAAGCAGTGTCGTGGTGAGTTTTTGAAGTCGTACGACTGTATACATCGAATGAAATGCCGAACTCTTTGAATGATTCTTTGATAAGTGTATGGTAACGGTCTACTATATCCTGCGGCGTCACGCCTTCTTTCTTGGCGCGTATGGTGATGGGTACTCCGTGCTCGTCCGAACCTCCGATAAAGATTACATCTTCTTTTTTCAGTCTCAGATAGCGAACGTAGATATCAGCGGGTACATAAACTCCTGCCAGGTGTCCGATATGAACCGGTCCGTTAGCGTAGGGCAATGCCGACGTAACGGTAGTGCGTTTGAATTTCTTTTCCATTGTGATATATGTATCTCTTTTGTTATGAGCGCATTTTGGTGTGCAAAGATAGCAGTTTTCCACTCAAAGAAAAAGAGAAGACAATGAAATATCCAACTACATGTGGCAGAAATTTATATTTATTGGTGGCTTAACTGGAATAATATCAATATCGGATTACTGTCTTCGCTCCATCATTTCTTGTCTCAAAGATAGGCTTTTTTATCAATGATTGCAATATTACAGAATTGGTTTTTCAATCCTGGATTTCTTCTTGTTAATTTAATATTGCATCTTGTCCAAAGAAGAAGCGTGAAAAATGTAGTTTATCCATGCTCCATGCTATTACTATACATCCACTCACGGTGATTGCAACGGATATGATCATAAAAAGTATTCCGGTGGGTTCAAAGAATAAAAATGGTAGGAACATCTTGCATAATATTGTGAAAAGAGGGGAGAAGAGAAATATGACAAGAGTATTTCTACCTATAAAATAAGAGCATTGCCTGATCCCCTTGGATAGATAACTGTGTGCATATAGTGATATAATGATAGCCAGATAAGTAATAGTGATACCTGCCAGCGTCCCTCTGTTCAGATTGTCTGGAAAACAGCAGAGTAGTATCATGGGGGCAAGGGCAAGAAGCGATGGCTGAAAGATGCGGATAAATGGTAATTTGCTTTGTTTAATGATTACCCCTGCAAGGAAGTAAATGGCATTGGCAAGCACTATAATTCCACCCCAGTATGATACTGCGAATAGACCAAGACCCAATAATATTACCTGTGATATTGTTTTCATGCGGGTATAGCGGAAAGTCAGGTAATATAGTAGACTACAGATAATAAGCGTGTGGAGATACCAGTAGGGACCCAATGGCTTTATAAATATCTTATGCAATAAAATGCTTGAACTGATTTCCGGTACATTTTCTCTCACGGGTAAGATATGCGACATGAGTACGTAACCTGTTTCCAGACACAGATAGGGAATGAAAATCCATAATAGTTTTCTCATAAAGCTTTTGATATCTTTCTGTACATTAGTCAAATAACCGGATATGATTAGGAAAGCGGGCATGTGGAACGTGTATACGATCTGTTTGATATAAGGATATTTATCTCCTATATATACCAGGTGGAAAGCAACCATTAGAAGGATAAGAATGCTTTTCAGATAGTCTAATTCTTTAATGCGATGCTCCATAGATTGAGTTTTGTATGTTATTGCAAGAATAGCATCCCGATCTCATAAAGGTAATGATTCGTGATAGTTTAATAAGTCTTATATTTGTGTGTAATTTCGTTGCTAATGCTTTCGCCTATACAAAAATAGATAGCTTTTTATAAAAAACAGGATAATAATACTTCTTTATGATAATGTAACTATATTTTAAAATATATATATAAGTATTATTAGAGCTATCTTCCAATCATATTTGAACCGTACCTGAGCTATATCAGAACCATATTTGCTCCGTACTTTCTCCATCTGGAAGTACCTCTGGGTGGAGAAAGTGCGGGGTTGGTACGGAGCAAGTATGTCTCAAGTATGTTCCGTGCAGCTTTTTGAGTTATCTTTTGGATAGAAAGGCGTTAAAAAATGTTCCTCATTTGCTTTGCTCGATATTTATTCCGTGTTTTGTATAACGTAAAACATGTAACGTAAAGTGCGTAATACTATTTATAAAAATAGAGAAGATGAAACATGCTATTAAAGTCATCGCTTTCGATGCAGATGATACCCTTTGGAGTAACGAGCCATTTTTTCAAGAAGTGGAACGAAAATATACAGACTTACTGAGTGAATACGGAAGTACTGAAGAGATTTCGGCAGAGTTGTTTAAGACAGAAATGGGAAATTTGGAATGTTTGGGCTATGGTGCCAAAGCATTCACCATCTCAATGGTTGAAACAGCTTTGCGGGTGAGTGGACAGAAGATTTCAGCAGAGAAGATACAGCAAATAATTCTTTTAGGTAAATCTCTGCTCCAGATGCCGATTGAATTGCTACCCAGTGTGGAAGAAACTCTGAAAGCTTTGAAAGAACAAGGGGACTATCGCCTGGTAGTGGCTACGAAAGGTGATTTGTTGGATCAGGAGCGTAAATTGCAACGTTCCGGACTGATGCCTTATTTTGATCACATTGAAATAATGTCTGATAAGACGGAGAAAGAATATACTCGCCTGCTGCAAGTCCTTCAGGTCGCTCCGGAAGAATTCCTGATGATCGGTAATTCTTTGAAATCCGATATTAAGCCGGTACTGGCTATCGGGGGATACGGAGTATACATTCCTTTTGAGGTGATGTGGCAGCATGAGGTGGTGGATACATTCAACCATCCCAGACTGAAACAGATGAAAAATCCGATGGAATTGTTGGGCTGGCTTTAATAATACAGGTTAAATGTTTGCGCCTATTTGCTTTATCCAATATTTATTCCGTATTTTGTGTTACGTAAAAAGTGTAACGTAAAATATGTAATACTGCTTATGAAAGCTCAGAAGATACAACCCCGGAATCCTTTTTTAGTGTATGGTTATGCGAGTCCTCGTTATTTCTGTGATCGTGAAGCTGAGACACAACAGATATTGTCGGCTTTGGAGAATGAACGAAACCTGACATTGATAGCACCTCGCCGTATGGGTAAGACGGGATTGATAAAAAATGTCTTCTATACCCTGCAAGAGCAGAAGCCGGAAGTTGCCTGTTTCTATATGGATATTTTTGCCACGCGCGATTTATCCTCTTTGGTTCGTTTGTTGGCAAAGACTGTATTAGGGCGACTTGATACACTCAGTGAGAGTGCTTTGCATAAACTTACCTCCTTTTTTCGTTCCTGTCGTCCGGTGATCAGTGCGGATGAGTTGACGGGAGTTCCTACAGTTACGTTAGACTTTGTTGCCGATAAGTCTGAACAGACATTGAAGGAAATCTTCGATTATATGGCTGCTTCCGGTAAGAGTTGTTATCTGGCTATTGATGAGTTTCAGCAAATCACTTCTTATCCTGAGGAAGGCACGGAAGCGTTGCTTCGTTCTTATATCCAGTTTATCCCGAATGTCCGTTTTATTTTTGCAGGTAGCAGCCAGCATTTGATGCAGGAGATGTTTGTTTCCGCCAAGCGTCCTTTCTATCAGAGTACTCAATTGATGGTGCTTCGTGAGATTGATGAAGAGTCCTATTATCGGTTTGCAAGGAACTTTTTTGAGTTGCAGGGGCAAAAGTTGGATAAATCTGTATTTCATTGGATATATAGCCGCTTTGAGGGACATACCTGGTATATGCAGGCAATGCTGAATCGGTTGTATGAGCGAAATGAATCGGTTGTAGATGCCACTCAGGCAGAACAAGTGTTGATGGGACTCCTTGAAGAAAATACGCCTGTTTATCAGAATCTGATCATTATGTTGACAGACAATCAGCTGGCGCTGATGAAAGCTATCGCGCATGAAGGGAAAGTAACGGCACCCAATAGTGGAGAGTTTATTTTGGGGCATGGGCTGAAGACTCCGAGCAGTGTCAATGCAGCTTTGAAATCGTTGGTGGAGAAAGAGCTTGTTTATAAATCTGCTGACGGATATATGGTTTACGACCGTTTTATGGGGATGTGGCTGTTGCGGAACTGACGAGCCGGTCTAATATTTACGGTCTACGTGATACTCTACTCGGTAGATATGATCGAAATGTTCCGTCCATTCGTTCGGGGCAATGCCGATTTGCAGACCGTAAAAGCGAGTACCCTTTTCACGGTGTACACTCATTTGTTCTAATAATTCCGGTTTACATTCAGGGATGCGATAATCGCTGATAAGTAAGACATCTGCATTCATGTAGCGGTTTTCATCAAGCATTCTGAAAGTGTCTTTCAGCATTTGGGTGGCATCTGTGTCTCCACTAAAAGGATGGCTGAAGAATTCCATTAGTTTCAATCGGTCGCGTCGTATATCAATGGTTTTGGTAGACACGGAGAATGAAATCAGAAAACATTCCCTGTTTTGAAGTTCTGCGATCTCTATGAGCTTTATCAGTAGGGAATTAGCCATCTTCTCCGGTTTTCCGGTCATGCTGCCCGAGGTGTCGAGGCATACAATCATAGGGCCTTTCAGGACTGCCGGTTTTACTTCCAGACGTCTGCAGGGTTGCATGATTTCCGATTTGTAACGGAAGGTTTGCAACTTCTGTGTGAAGTATTTCAGCATAAAGACATCTTGCAGTTCATTGTCTGCATAGTATAGCAGTTCCGAAGGGAGCAGGGCATTCAGGTCGTTGCCGATGGTGACACCCAGAATATCACTCTTTTGAGAGTGAGCCAGTTTGTAGGTACTGCCTTCCGTCACATATACTTGTTTGCTACCCTCATCGTCGGCTATTCGGCCCATGCGGTTGGCTACTTTCAGCAGTTCGGGGTATTCCTTTTGCAGTTTTACAATCTTCCGGATATTCTCAAAATCTATGGTATTCCATAGTCCGTTCATCATGCTCCATGCCTGATAGAACTCTTCTTTATCCACTTGGTGCTCTTCCAGATATTCCGGTATCTTATTCAGGCTGGTTTTTAGTTTCTTTTCCAGAAAGTCCTTCTTGATATCCAGGTTTTTCTCTTTCTGCTCCTGTTGCTTTTGATGAAAAGAATCTTCCCAATCTTTCAGCATTTTCTCCCAGACAGTAGAGTCATGCTGCTTATCTTTATCTCCGAACATGTGTTCGTAGAACGGTTCATCGAAAGCATTTTCTTTATAATCGTCTTTGATTTTTCTTAATAATGCTTGCCAACCGTCCCGCTTCTCCTTAACCCAGTTCAAGGCACTTCCCATTTCTCCAAGTTCAGATTGAGCTCTTTGCATCTGGAACTTTTCCTGTTCAAGAAACTGCCAGACAAACTGCGTGGTGATGTCATAGAATATGCGTGCACGGACCTCATCGCCTAACACCAGAACTCTGATGGAAGGATTGTTCATGATGGCCAGTAGATAGAGCAACAAGGGATCTTCCGTTTCGCCGTATAGAGTCTTGGCGCATTCTCCTGTTTGCACAAATTTCTCGACTATCTTTGTATAGAAGTGGATGTCATACTTCTTTTTGGTTAGCCCCGCCATATTGTTGCAAATTGAATTGTAACTTTTCCTCTTCGATCTCTACATTCCGCAGTCTTTTTAATACTTCGTCCGAGTAGCGGGTGATTAACTCTTTATCAGCCGGTGTGACGAACAGATTGTCCGTACATAAGGAACTGGTAAAGGTTGATAGTTGTTGGAAGAGTTGATTCAACTCGTTCCGGTAATTGCGGAGAGTGATCTGAGGCAATTTGTCGAACAGGTTTTGGGAAGATTTGCCGGATGTAGGGAGTGTTTTTTCTCCTTTTTTCCTTTGGCTCATCGGATATCGCACACCGTCTATCAACAGGTATTCTGTTCCTTCCCTGTACAGGTTTACCCGTTGCTGGGAGGCAGATGATGAGGGCGTTCCGCCCGGGTAACAACGAATGATGGAACGTCCCGGATTCAATGGGTCGGGATAGATAACAGCTTGTTTCGGTGCATTTTCTTTCTTCTGTTCCTTCAGAGCCAGATAGTCTACGGCAAAGATGTATGTATGGCCTGTTCCGTGTTCCTCTACATGGTAATAGAAGTAGTCTGTAATTTCCAGTTCATTCCTGGGGGAACAGTTGTTCTTGAAGTCTTCCAAAGCCTGGCGTACACGGCTGATCCGGATGTCGCTTTTAATCGCTTCAGTGATTTCTTCCATTTTTTCCAGGCAGGAGGTGAATAGCTCCCGGATGACCAGTTGATGAATCGGCTCACATTCATCTGCTTCATTCCACAAACAATGGTATAGGGGCAGCAAGTCTGATGAGTTGACCTCTGTACGTCCGTTAATGAAAGCTGAGGCTTTCAGCAATTGTACAATGTTTTTCCAGCGGCGGTCGCTTATATATACGTTTCGGGCAGTGCCTTCATCATCCAGTAGAAGCCGTTTCAGTTGGCGGCGAACGTTAGTAATGTAGTGCAGAATCTCGGCAGATAGTGAAATCCGGTTGATCCGTCCGCGCCAGTCTGCATATTCTTCTTCACTGATTTGCAGTTCTGAAGGCACGTTTATTTCTTTATCGTTGTCATCGAGCAGCATGTTGTAAAAAGTCTGTTCGTCCTTTACACAGGTGCAGATGATACGCAGCAGGAACCGATCCCACAGAGCCTCAAGTCCTTCGCCGTGTGCTGGTAACTCGTTACTGGCGGCAATCAGAAGTTTTAGTGGTAACTTAATTTCGCTATCGCCATTCCGATAGATTTTCTCGTTGATGGCGGTGAGCAATGAATTTTGTATGGCAGGTCCCGCTTTCCATATCTCATCCAGAAACACTACGCTTGCCGTAGGCAGATACCCATCAATGGCACGTTCGTATTTATCAAACTCTTTCAGTCGGTTGATGCTGATAGGACCGAATATCTCGTCGGGAGTAGAAAAGCGTGACATCAGATATTCAAAAGCTTTTGCTCCCTTAAAGGCAGATTTTAGTCTACGCGCCACCATGGACTTAGCTATCCCCGGAGGACCCAGCAAGAGAACACTTTCGCCTGCCAATGCTGCCAATAGTGACAAGCTGAGTTCAGTATCCTTCTCGTAAACCCCTTGGTTGATGGCGGTTAATAGTTGTTGTATTCTGTTTCTGATGTCCATAATTCTTCTTATTTACACTTCATTTTAGGTATGAAGCTTCAAAGATATGAAATCTTTATACGGAATACTGACAAATATTTTGAATTATTGCAGATAAAAAGTTATCTTTGGTGCAGTATTCCCAAAAGAACAGCATTTTACAAAAAGGATATCTAATTTAAGAATGAACATGAGAAATGCTATGAAAATGAAGGAAGAGAAGAAACGATGGTTACATTTCTATAACCGGATATTGTCCGGAGTATTGGTCTTACTCGGTTTTAATGCATGTGACGGGACGGGGGCTGATGAATATGGAACACCTTATTGCCGTTTTGAGATTAAAGGTAAGGTACTCGATGAACTACGCGAACCTGTAAAGGATGCAAGGGTTATCGTAAAGGAACTTACGTCGGATGGAGAACCGATGGGAGCTTATTACACTGATACTCTGTATACTCAAGAGAATGGAGAGTTTCGATTCTTAAATGAGCAGGCAGGTGGCTATGGTAAATATCGCTTAGTGTGTGAAGATTCACCGGGTATTTATAAAGCAGACTCAACTGACATAAAAATGGAACCGACAGGTGGCAAAGGCTGGTATCAAGGCAGTGACACTAAAGAAGTAGATTTTGTACTGAAGAAAAAGAATGAATAATCTTTCATTACGTAAACAGCTTGCTCTGGAAATAAACCGGAAAATCTGGAATAACCTGAAAGAACTGCACCCTCTGAAGCAGCTCTTCTGGGAGTGTACTTTGCGCTGTAATCTCCACTGCAAGCATTGCGGAAGCGACTGTAAACGAATGGCGGCAGTGGAAGATATGCCTGCTGAAGATTTTTTGCGTACTATCGATTCCATTACTCCTTATGTAAATCCCAATAAAGTAAGTATCATCATCACTGGTGGAGAACCCCTGATGCGGGAAGACCTGGAAAAAGTCGGGCTGGCCCTCTACCGTCGTGGTTATCCGTGGGGCATGGTCTCCAATGGACTTTATCTGACAAAGGAACGCTTGCAACGTCTCATGGCTGCCGGATTGCATTCCATAACTATCAGTCTGGATGGTTTTGCCGAAGATCATAATTGGTTGCGGGGACATCCTGAGAGCCATCATAATGCTTTGGAAGCCATAAAGATGCTGGTACATGAACCGGAGCTGACCTGGGATGTGGTGACCTGCGTTAACCGACGTAACTACCCTTATCTGGACGAATTAAAAACATCTCTTTATAAAATAGGCGTTCGCCAATGGCGGATGTTTACTATCTTTCCGGTTGGCCGTGCTGCTTCGCATCCTGAGTTCCAGCTGACAGATGAAGAATTTACCGGACTTATGGACTTCATTAAAGAAATCCGTAAGGAGGGAAAGATACATTTGAGTTATGGCTGCGAAGGCTTTCTCGGCAAGTACGAAGGAGAAGTACGCGATAGCTTCTTTGCTTGTAATGCCGGTGTTACTGTCGGTTCTATCCTGATAGACGGTTCTATCTCTGCTTGTCCCAGTATCCGGAGTGATTTTCATCAAGGGAATATCTATCGGGACAATTTTATGCAGGTATGGGAAGAACGCTTCCAGCCATTCCGTAACCGCGATTGGATGAAAAAAGATGCTTGTGGCGATTGTTCCTTCTTCCGTTATTGCGAGGGTAACGGGATGCATCTTCGTGATGAAAACGGTAATCTCCTGTTTTGTCATTCAAAGAGATTAGCTCCTTGATTTATTTTAGTAACGCTTAAAAATCGTTTGGTACATCAATGATAATTTATCTCCCATTTTATTATCGGCTATTACTAAATTATTTTTCTCCTATTGGGAAAAAATAAATCAGTCTATTCTTCCTCTTCGTATTTCTTTTGTTTTCCGATTGCAGGATTGCATAAAAGGTGTATATTTGTGACATCGTATCCTGAACTTAAAGTGAATAAACTATGATAACAAACCAATTGCTTCGTCCTGCCAGTATTGTAGTGGTGGGAGCATCCAATAATGTGCACAAGCCGGGAGGCGCCATCTTGCGTAATCTTATTAACGGTGGCTATACCGGAGAACTCCGTGCCGTAAACCCCAAAGAGACAGAAGTACAAGGTGTAACAGCTTATGCCGATGTGAAGGATATTCCCGATACGGATATGGCTATACTTGCCATTTCGGCACAGATGTGTCCGGATGCTGTGGAGGTGCTTGCTGCTGAAAAGCAGGTACGTGCGTTTATCATCCTTTCCGCCGGGTTTGGTGAGGAGACACATGAGGGTGCGTTGCTGGAAGACCGTATTCTGGAAACGGTGAATAAGTATGGAGCTTCCCTGATAGGGCCGAATTGCATTGGACTGATGAATACCTGGCATCATAGTGTGTTCAGCCAACCCATCCCGCAACTGCATCCACAAGGAGTCGATTTGATATCCAGTTCCGGTGCGACCGCCGTTTTCATTCTGGAGAGTGCCGTAACGAAAGGTTTGCAGTTCAACTCCGTCTGGTCTGTGGGAAATGCGAAGCAGATAGGTGTGGAAGACGTATTGCAGTATATGGACGAGAACTTCCAGCCGGACAAAGATTCTAAAATCAAATTACTCTATATCGAAAGTATCGGTGACCCCGACCGCCTGTTGTTCCATGCTTCTTCTTTAATTAAGAAAGGTTGTAAGATTGCCGCCATCAAGGCTGGCAGTAGTGAGAGCGGGAGCCGTGCGGCATCTTCGCATACAGGAGCCATTGCCAGTTCGGACTCGGCAGTGGAAGCTCTGTTCCGTAAAGCCGGTATTGTACGTTGCTACTCACGCGAAGAGCTGACTACAGTAGGATGTATCTTTACCCTTCCGGAATTGAAAGGGAAGAACTTCGCTATCATTACTCATGCCGGAGGTCCGGGCGTTATGCTGACTGATGCATTGAGTAAAGGCGGACTGAATGTCCCTAAACTGGAAGGCCCGGTTGTAGATGAACTGAAAGGAAAACTCTTTCCCGGTGCGGCTGTAGGAAATCCGATTGATATCCTGGCTACGGGAACTCCCGATCATCTCCGGCTCTGTCTGGAATACTGCGAAGAGAAATTCGATACGATAGATGCCGTTCTGGCTATTTTCGGTACGCCGGGACTGGTTACCATGTTCGAGATGTACGATGTGCTGCATGAGAAAATGCAGAGTTGCAGTAAACCTATCTTCCCCATTCTCCCTTCTATCAATACCGCCGGAGCAGAAGTTGCCGCTTTTCTTGCTAAAGGTCATGTGAACTTTGCTGATGAAGTGACGCTGGGCACAGCCTTGTCACGTATCATGAATGCTCCCCGCCCTGCTGCCAATGAGATCGAACTCTTTGGTGTGGATGTGCCGCGTATTCGCCGTATTATAGATTCTATTCCCGAAGACGGGTATATCCAGCCGCATTATGTGCAGGCGTTGCTTCATGCTGCCGGTATTCCTATCGTTGAAGAATTTGTGTCTTCTAATAAAGACGAAGTACTGGCCTTTGCCCGTCGTACAGGTTTCCCCGTGGTGGCAAAGGTTGTGGGGCCTGTTCATAAATCCGACGTCGGTGGCGTAGTGCTTAATATAAAAGGAGAACAGCATCTGGCGTTTGAATTTGAACGTATGATGCAAATTCCCGAAGTGACGGGGATACTGGTACAACCTATGCTGGCAGGTACGGAACTTTTTGTAGGTGCCAAGTATGAAGCTAAATTCGGTCATGTGGTGCTCTGCGGTTTGGGTGGTATCTTTGTGGAAGTGCTGAAAGACGTTTCTTCTGGTTTGGCACCACTTTCGTACGAAGAGGCTTACTCTATGATTCATTCTCTCCGCGCTTACAAGATTATCAAGGGAACGCGCGGACAGAAAGGGGTGAATGAAGATAAGTTTGCTGAGATTATCGTACGCCTCTCCACTTTGCTACGCTTTGCTACAGAGATTAAAGAAATGGATATTAATCCGCTTTTGGCTACGGAGAAACATGTGATTGCAGTGGATGCCCGTATCCGGATAGAAAAGAAGTAGCTCGTAACTTGAATTCATATGAAACAGCGTATCCTGATGTTCCTCATTTGTCTGATGCAGCTTCCCCCGCTTTTTTCGGAAAGCATGGATCGTTTTTTCAGCCAGTACAACTTTAAGTTTATTACTGAAACTGCAGGGTTACCCTATAGTTTTGTGAGTGATATCTTCAAGGACTCCGAAGGATATGTATGGGTTGCTACGCATTACGGAATAGGTCGCTATGACGGTTATCAATTCCTGAACTATGGCACTCAAACGGAACCGATATGTCTCAAGAACGACTTTGTTCATAAGGTCTGCGAAGATAACTTCCGGCGCCTTTGGATAGCCTCCGAGGGTGGCATTGACATTCTCAGCCTGGATACTTATGCTTTGGTGGAGTTGTCTGTTCCCTCAGACAGTCCGCTACAAAAGTTGATGAATGAAAACGTAAGTACGGTTTACAAAGACAAGCAAGGTGATGTCTGGATTTCCGCTAACAAGGATTTGTGGTGTATAGAGCTGGATACCGAAGGAGCTATAAAGAATTACTATCATCTGGAGAGTGAGTGTGCTTCTCCGGTGCATGCTGTCACCGATCTGGGGTGGACCGTTTGTGCAGGTATTGACAATGAAGTGTGCCGCATCACGAAACATGAAGGACACCTCCTGAAAGTGGAGAAACTGTCTGACAGCCTGGTTTCTTTCAGTGAAGATTGGCGGATCTCCTGTATGCAGGTAGACGGCGATTTGTTGTGGATTGGCTCTAACCGTGGCTTATTCAAATACCACCATGCCGGGCAAAGTCTGAAACGCTATCGTTACTCCACCCACCGCCCCGGGATGTTGAGCCAGGCTTATATAACGGATATCAAACTGACGGAACGGGGACACCTGATTGTATCCACCCTTAACGGACTGAATGTCTATGATAAAGACACGGATACTTTCTCGTTCATTCGTCAGACCAGTGAACGAGTGGGAGTTACCATCAACTGCAATGCCATCAACTGCCTGTTTACCGATGGTGAGACCATTTGGCTGGGTACTGAAACCGGTGGCATCAACCTGCTTTCTCCGAAGCGGCTTCAGACAAAACTGTGGACGTGTGGGAGTGCGGATACCGAAAACGATGCCCCTACGCCTGTGAATGCGGTGGATGAAGACAAAAACGGAAATCTTTGGGTTGCCCTGGTAGAGCGCGGTTTGTTGAAGTGGAATGAAGATAGTAAATCTTGTGTCCACCACCTCTTTTCTCCTAATGACATAACCTCTGTCAGCAACAATACCTTGATGGGTATCCTGATAGACTCCGATAACCGCCTGTGGGCATATACTTGGGGTGTGGGGATTAATGGGATCGACCTGAATATCCCCAATAACCGTACCTTCAAACGCTATACCCGCGAGAATATTCCTGAATTGGAAGGCGATTTTATCAACAGTGCCTGTGAAGATGTGATTAATCATGGAATATGGTTCGGTTCCACGCGCGGAGTACACTTCTACGACAAGCGGAAGGATACTTTCGTTCGTGTACTGTTCGATCAGTCTGATAATGAGTTTGAGGCCATCTATGCTTTACTGATTGACAGCAAGAAACGCCTCTGGGTAGGTACTACACAAGGTGTCTTTATCGTGGACCTTGCTTCTTTTGCCAAGTCGAATAAACGTTTTGATTATAAGTATCTCAAGTATAAACTGGATAATCCGCAGTCCACTCAACTGGAAAAGATCAACAGTATTCTGGAAGACAAAAACGGTACCATCTGGCTGGGTGGTAATGGAAGCGGCTTGTATCAGTTGACGAGTGACAAGAATAATCATTTTGTATTCAGAAACTATACGACGCGCCACGGGCTGCCTAATAATACCATTATCGGCATGGCGGAAGACGGACAGGGAAACTTGTGGCTGACTACGAACGATGGAGTATCCCGGTTGAATATCCAGTCAATGACATTCAGCAACTATACGCAGGCCGATGGATTGCCTGCTACCCAGTTTTATTGGAATGGTATCCATTACTCGGAAAGGCATGATTTTATTTATATGGCAACCATAGACGGACTGGTTATTATCCACCCTGACGATGAGGCTTCACAGCCTGCGGATTCGCATGTGAAACTTTCTTCCCTGGCCATTGGTGGAAATATGATTTATCCTTCCAGTGGTGATTATCTGAAAAAAAATATCACTCTTGCTTCTGGTATTTTTCTGCATGAACGGGAGAACCGTTTCTCCATAGGTTTTACTACGCAGAATTATGGAAACAGTAGCCGTATCCGTTTTGCTTATCGTCTGCAGGGGTACGAGGAGGAATGGAACGAAACTCAGCCGGGTGATGGCATGGCCCGGTATACGGCTGTTCCGCCGGGAAACTATACATTGCAGGTTCGTGCAACGGATGAGCTGGGACGTTGGTCGGAAGAAACGACCGAAATAAAAGTCGGAATCACGCCTTATTTTTATAAGTCCGGTTGGTTCTACCTGCTTCTTGCCATAGCCATTTGCTTTGCTATCTATTTATTCTATAAGCGCAAGACCCGGAGCTATCGTGAACAGAAAGCACGACTGGAAAAGGAAGTGGAACTGCGTACGCAGGAACTGGCTGTCCAAAACAAGCAATTGGAGACCATGGCCCAACACGTGAAAGAGATTACGGAAGAGAAGATTGCCTTCTTTACAAATATCACGCATGAGTTCCGCACTCCGGTTACATTGATTCACGGTCCCATTGAGCATGCCCTGAAGGAGACACAGGACGAGGCGGTGAAGGCACAGTTACAGATAGCTGAACGGAATTCACGGTATTTGCTCTCCCTAGTCAATGAACTGATGGACTTCCGAAAACTGGACATCGATAAAGTGGTGTTGGATAAGCGCTCCTCGAATTTTGTCGAGTTCTTATCTGAGTTGCTGATACCTTTCAGGGTTTTTGCAAAGGAGAGGCAGATTGATATATGCACTTATTTCCGATTGGAGAATCCTTTCCTGATGATTGATCCCGGATATATGCGTAAGGTGCTGGTTAATCTGGTTTCGAATGCCATTAAGTTTACGCCCGATGGTGGTCGCATTGATATATTTGTGGCATCCATTAAGGGTGAAGGCGGAGAGAAGTTGCTCTATATGAATGTATGTGATACGGGACACGGTATTGTGACAGAAGACATGGAGAAGATTTTCGACCGTTTCTATCAATCTAAGAAGAGTATGAAATATCCGGTTTACGGGCAGAGTGGTACGGGTATCGGTCTTTTCCTGTGTAAACGGATTGTATACTTGCATGGGGGAGAAATTTTTGCCCGTAATAATCCCGGGCGAGGGGCTTCATTCCGTATGTTGATGCCGTTGGTTTCCGGTGAACAAGTGGGAACAAGAGGAGAAATAGTGGAAGATCCCGGTACTGTATACCTGCCGGATACCTTACAGCCGGAAGATACACAGAAGAAAGAGACCATCTTGATTGTGGAAGATAATAAGGATATGCGCTCGTATATCCGTACGTTGCTTGTAGGCGATTACCGTTTGTTTGAGGCAGGCGACGGGCAGGAAGCTCTTGAAATAGTTCAGAAGCATACGATAGATTTAATAGTTAGCGACCTGATGATGCCTGTGATGGATGGTATGGAGTTGTCCCGCCGCATCAAGGAGAATCTGGCCACTTCGCATATTCCGTTCCTTATGCTTACGGCACTTCGCTCGGATGTGCAGGAAAAGAGGAGCTTCGAAATAGGCGTGGACGAGTATCTCTGTAAGCCTTTCGATGAAGAAGTGCTCCGGCTTCGTATTCGCAATATCCTGAATTTACGGAGGAAATATAAGAAGATGTTCTCATCCAGCAGCAATGTGGAAGAGCTGCATGTAAAGGAAGAGTCGCGGGACAAGACATTCATTACGAATGCCGTCAACCTGATGAAGGAGCACTATGCCGATGCGGAATATAACCTGGAACGTTTTGTGCGTGATATGGGATATAGCAAGACGCTCGTCAACAAGAAAATGCAGGACCTCACAGGGCAACCTATCGGACAGTTTATGAAGAATTACCGTCTGAACGTGGCGCAACGGATTATACAGGAAGGATCTGGAGACATCAATGTTTCGGAGATAGCATACGCTGTAGGTTTTAATGACCCGAAGTACTTCACTAAGTGCTTCAAAGAGTTCTTTGGGTATTTACCGAGTTCGAAACTGGGAAAGAAGGGGTAAGGTAGCTCGTTTACTATATTCGTCCCAAACTTTTCTATTTTCTCCTTATATAATAAAATAAACGCCTACTTTTGCACATCACCCAGAAGTAATGAATACCATGAAAACCAAACTCTATTTAGTTATTTTGTTAGTAGTAGGCTTGTCTACTTATTTATCTGCCAACCCTGTTAATGGCTTGCTTGAAAGAATTGATAAGGGAGCATCTAAGAAATTTGTTATTGAACTCAATAAAGGTGCGGACGACTTTTTTGAACTGGATCAGAAAGGTAGTAAAGTTGTTGTCCGTGGTAATAACTATGTGAATATAGCGACAGGTATCAACTGGTATCTGAAATATTATGCCGGTATCCAGCTATCATGGAACGGTATGCAGGCATCGCTCCCCGTGGTACTTCCTCCCGTTACTCGGAAAGAGCGTCACGAAACGTCCCTCTCACTTCGTTATGATTTCAACTATTGCACCTACTCTTATACGATGGCTTTCTGGGATTGGGAGCGCTGGGAGAAAGAAATAGACTGGATGGCTCTGCATGGCATCAATCTTCCTTTGGCCGCTGTAGGGCAGGAGTGTATCTGGTTCAATATGCTCCAAAAACTGGGATATTCCAAAGAAGAAATAAACAGCTTTATAGCCGGCCCCGCCTTCCTGGCTTGGTGGGCCATGAATAATCTGGAAGGATGGGGCGGCCCCAATCCGGACTCTTGGTATGCACAGCAGGAAGCTCTGCAGAAGAAAATATTGAAGCGCATGCGTGAGTATGGCATTAAACCTGTATTTCCGGGATATTCCGGAATGGTTCCGCATGATGCTGACGAGAAGTTGGGACTGAACCTGACCAAGTCCGATCTGTGGAATGGCTTTACCCGTCCGGCTTTCTTGCAGCCCACTGATGCTCGTTTTGCCGAGATAGCCGATTTGTATTACCGGGAGCAGGAGAAGCTTTTCGGCAAGGCCGATTATTACTCTATGGACCCCTTTCACGAAGCAGAAAATGCCGCTTCGGTAGATTTCGATGCAGCCGGAAAGGCCATCATGACGGCTATGAAGAAAGTGAATCCGAAAGCCACCTGGGTAGTACAGGGTTGGACGGAGAATCCTCGCCCTGAAATGATAAAGAATATGCAGAACGGAGATCTGCTGATACTGGACTTGTTCAGTGAATGTCGCCCTATGTGGGGAATCCCTTCCATTTGGAAGCGCGACAAAGGTTATGAGCAGCACGACTGGCTTTTCTGTATGTTGCTCAATTTCGGCGGCAATGTCGGTCTGCACGGTCGCATGGATCAGTTGCTCAACAACTTCTATCTGACAAAGAACAACCCGTTGGCAACTCATCTGAAAGGTATCGGTCTCACCATGGAAGGCTCAGAGAATAACGCCATGATGTTCGAACTGATGTGCGAACTGCCTTGGCGCCCGGAGAAATTCACGAAAGAGGAATGGCTGAAAGATTATCTCTTTGCCCGTTACGGTGTGCGCGACGAGAAGATAGAACAGGCATGGACTCTGCTTGCCAATACTATTTATAACTGCCCCTTCGGAAATAATCAGCAAGGCCCTCATGAATCTATCTTCTGTGGACGTCCTTCGCTGAATAACTTTCAGGCATCGAGCTGGTCGAAGATGAAGAACTATTACGACCCCACTGTTACGGAAGAAGCTGCCCGGCTGATGCTGGAGGTAGCCGATAAATATCGTGGTAATAATAACTTTGAATATGACTTAGTAGATATTGTTCGCCAGTCCCTTTCGGATAAAGGGCGCATTGTTTATAACCGTACCATTGCCGACTTCAAGAGCTTTGATAAACGCAGTTTTGCCCGTGACTCCCGGAAATTCCTGGATATACTGCTGTTGCAGGATAAATTGTTGGGTACACGCAGTGAGTTTCGTGTAGGTCGCTGGATAGAGCAGGCACGCAAGTTGGGCACTACTCCCGAAGAAAAAGACTTGTACGAATGGAATGCCCGTGTACAGATAACTACTTGGGGCAATCGTGTTTGTGCTGACGACGGCGGTCTGCGCGACTATGCCCATAAGGAATGGAACGGCATTCTGCGCGATTTTTACTATAAACGTTGGGCGGCTTATTGGCAAACCCTCCAAGACCAACTGGATGGTAAACCCGAAGTGAAATTGGATTATTATGCAATGGAAGAACCCTGGACATTGGCGAAGAATCCGTATGGTTCAACTTCCGAAGGAAACTGTGTGGATGTGGCAAAGGAAGCATTTGAGAAAGTGTTTGAGAATGAGTGATTAGTGATTAACACCCTACAGATGATGGAAAATATTCAACCCCCAATTTCCGGCTATCCGCAGAAGAAGCGACTCTTGTCTCTCGACGTGTTACGTGGAATTACTGTTGTCGGAATGATTCTCGTCAATAATTCCGGTGGAAAGCTATCCTACGACTCCCTGCAGCATTCTGCATGGAATGGGCTGACGCTTTGTGACCTGGTCTTTCCGTTCTTTTTGTTCATCATGGGCATTTCCACTTACATTGCTCTGAACAAGTTCCATTTCCAGGCATCAGGTCCGGTGATCCGTAAGATACTGAAACGTACTCTTGTCATTCTGTGCATCGGCTGGGCCATTCATTGGTTTCACTTTATCTGTGAGGGCGATTTCTTTCCCCTTGCCCATCTCCGGCTTACGGGGGTGTTGCCACGTATCGCTTTATGTTATTGTGCCGTTTCTTTCGTAGCTCTGTATGTCAAGCCTAAGTATATCGGCTGGATGATCGGTTTCCTTATTATCGGATATGCCGTCTTGCTCGGCATTGGCAATGGATATACCCTCGATAGTACAAATATCCTGGCAATTATAGACCGGAATGTATTGGGTGCAGACCACCTTTATCATAAAAGTCCGATAGATCCGGAAGGACTTACCAGCACCCTTGCAGCTATTGCTCATACATTGATTGGCTTTTGTTGCGGGAGGATCATACTGGCTAAGGAAGCTTTGGAACAGAAAACCCTGAAACTGTTTGTGGCAGGCTTTATTCTGATGGCATGCGGTTTTGTGCTGACGGAGGCTTTGCCATTGAATAAGCGTATCTGGTCGCCTACCTTCGTATTGGTTACTTGCGGACTGGCTGCCATGCTTCAGGCTGTACTTATTTACTTCATCGATATGAAAGAGAAGAAGAACTGGTGCCGCTTTTTTGAGGTATTCGGAGTCAACCCTTTGTTTCTCTATGTACTCAGTGAGGTGGCGGCTATTGTTATCGGTGCCACCGGAAGCAAACCGATTGTTTACGAAGGGATACATTCATTGATAACCGATCCTTATCTGGCATCTGCCGTTTACGCTCTTGCTTTCACGTTGCTGATGGGAGCATGCGGCTATCCATTGTATAAAAAGAAAATCTATATAAAAATATAACATGAAACGGACGATCTATACATACTGCTCCCTATTATTGGTAACTGCCTTGCTGCCGGGTACCACTTCGTGCACCGGACGTTGTGGAATGGATGATGAGTCGCGGTTATCCTATATCGACACCCGCGTCGGCACTGCCCCCAGTGCCACCCATACAGCCGGATTGTTCGGCAAAGATACCGAAGAATACGGGCAAACTCTTCCAGCAGTACTCGAACCCAACGGAATGAACTTCTGGACTGCGCAGACGCGTGATACGGAACAAAAATGTATAGCTCCCTATTATTATGCAGATTCCCTGCTGCAAGGTTTCCGTAACTCCCATTGGATTGTGGGCGGATGTACGCAGGATTACGGTTCTATGACCCTGATGCCCCTCTTCGGTACATTACGTTGTCAGCCGGAAGCACGTTCCACCCGTTTCTCGCATGCCGAGGAAATGGCGACTCCCGCCTATTATAGGGTTTCTCTACCGGATGAGAATATCTTTGCTGAAATGACGGGCCGTTCGCGTTCCGCTATCTTTCGTTTCACCTACGGAAAAGCAGGAAAAGGTTATTTGGTGGTGAATCCCAACAGTGATGAAGGTCAGGGATACATCTGCATCGATACCCTCAACAATCAGATCTACGGATACAATCCCGTTCACCGCATTTATCAGGGCTGGGGAAAACCGGCAGGGTATAACGGACATTTCATCGTTCAGCTGCAAAAGAAGCTGACGGGGTACGGTGTGTTCAGGGGAGATTCCCTGTCTCCAGGTGTCATCCGGATAGGTGATGCGGCCCAGATAGGTGCTTATGTAGAATTTAATGTAGCTGAAGGCGAAGAAGTGCTGGTAAAAGCTGCTTCCTCCTTTACCGACCGGGACGGTGTTTTGCAAAACCTGAAGGCTGAAATCCCTCATTGGGATTTCGGTCAGACTTGCACAGATTTGAGACAGATCTGGGAAAAACACCTCTCTGCCATTGATGTAGAAACCGAACAGCTTGCGGACAAGGAAATGTTTTACGGTGCTTTCTATCGTGCCTCTTTCTTGCCGCATACATTCAATGATGTAGATGGGCGTTATCCCTCTTTTGCAAATGGAACCCCGATACGGCAACTTCCTGAAGGAGAAACGTATTATGAAGATTACAGCATGTGGGATACCTACCGTGCCCTGCATCCAATGATAAATCTGCTTTTCCCGACCAAGGGCGGAGATATGATGCAATCTCTGGTGCATAAATATGAGCAAGGTGGGTGGCTACCCATTTTCCCTTGCTGGAATAGCTATACCGCCGCTATGATAGGCGATCATTGTATCTCCGCCATCAGTGATGCCTACTGTAAGGGCATTCGTAATTTCGATGTGGATAAGGCTTATGAAGGAATGCGTAAGAATGCTTTTGAAGTTCCTTCCAACCCAGATGAATATAAAAACGGTATGGGGCGCCGTGCCCTGGCTTCTTATCTGGAATATGGATATATTCCTCTTGAAGACGGTGTACCCGATGCATTCCACACGAAAGAACAAGTGTCGCGTACTCTGGAATATGCTTATGATGACTTTGCCCTTGCACAGATGGCGAAAGCTCTGGGTAAGACAGATGATTACCAGGCATTGATACAGCGTGCTGCCAATTATCGCAATGTGATTGATTCCCGTACCGGATATGCCCAGGGACGTCATGCCGATGGTACTTTCCTGAATGATGCCAATGCTTTCAATTTCGCCCGTTTCATTACTGAGGGCGCTCCTTGCCATTATACCTGGTATGTGCCGCAAGATCCGTACGGGTTGATGGATTGTATGGGAGGCAAGGATAAATATGTAGCCAAACTGGATTCCATGTTCAGCGAACAGCGTTACTGGCATGGAAATGAGCCCTGTCATCAGGTTGCTTATATGTTCAATTATGCAGGCGAGCCTTGGAAAACTCAACGTGCCGTCCGGCATATTATGGAAACGGAATATCTGAATGAACCGGGTGGACTTTCCGGTAATGACGATGCCGGACAGATGTCGGCCTGGTATATGTTTGCCGCTATGGGGTTCTATCCGGTATGTCCCGGTACCCCGTATTGTCTACTTGCCAGCCCCTCATTCCCCAGCTTTACGCTGAATCTTGAGAATGGAAATACATTCACCGTGAAAGCCCGTAATGCGTCGCAGAAGAATATTTATATCCAGTCGGCAACACTAAATGGAAAGCCTTATACACGGAATTATATTACCCATCAGGATATAGTGAATGGTGGTGTGATGGAGTTTGTAATGGGGGATGAACCGAATAAAGAGTGGGGAGCGGGAGCAGAAAACTGTCCGCCGGAAGTAATGTAGTTTAATTTAAGAAAGATATACTTATTATGAGAGTAAAAGCATTCTTGTTTGCCCTATGCTGTATCTTGCTGTTAGGGGCTTGCGGTACTCCGAAGACTGGAGGAACTGTTTACAATATTATGGATTACGGAGCCAAAGGTGACGGCGTGACCGATGACGCCGCTGCTATACAAACCGCTATCAACCAGTGTTCCAAGTCGGGTGGCGGAACGGTACTTGTTCCGGCGGGGCGTACTTTCATGTGCAGTCCTTTCCATCTTGCCTCGTTTGTAGAACTGCACCTGGAACCTAATTCCTGCCTGCTTGCCAATCCCGATGAGGCTGCCTATACCCTGAGCGCTTTCCGCGATAACCGTGGTGAAGGCATGATGTGGATTTATGGTCAAGACCTGAAAGAGGTATCTATCACCGGAACAGGAACTATAGACGGAAACGGTGTCTCCTTTATGGGCAAGGAACTGGAAGATTCTTACGAGCTGAAACCGGTGACCGACTTTGATCCCCGTCCGCATGTGCTGACGCTTATCAATATAGAGAAGACAGTGATTCGTGATGTAACCATCCGCAACAGTGCCTATTGGACGGTTCATCTCATTGGTTGCAACGATGCCTCCATTGATGGCATCTCTATTCTGAACAATCTGAAGATACGCAATGGCGACGGCATCGATGTAGACCATTCCAAGAATGTGCGCATTGCCAATTGCCATATAGAATCAGGTGATGACTGTATCTGCCTGAAGAACCGCCGCGAGTTTGAGGAGTACGGTTCGTGCGAAGACATTGTGGTAACTAACTGTACCATGGTCTCCCGTTCCTGTGCCATCAAGATCGGTTCGGAAAATATGGATAAGATTAATAACGTACTGTTCAATAACTGTATTATTAAGAATAGCAACCGCGGCATCGGTATTCAGAACCGGGATGAAGGAACGGTTACCAACGTAATTTTCTCTAATATGATTGTGGATTGCATGTTCTACTCGGATGTCTGGTGGGGAAAGGCGGAACCCATTTACGTGACTTCTTATCCGCGTGCCGTAGGCAATCATAAGGATGCCGGTTGGCGCTTTCCGAAGGGAGCTACCGAAGGACGTTGCGGAGAGGTGAGCCGTATTTATTTCACAAATATCAAGTGTACCAGCGAGAACGGTATTTTTGTAGGCGGGGATACACAAGACAAGGTGAACCATATCTACTTTGAAAACGTAGATCTGCTGTTGCAGAAACGTACTGCCTATGAGGGCGGTATTTATGATAAACGTCCGTGCGTAGGCGAAGGATTTATCCATGATAAGACGTATGGGTTCTATATCGATACGGCATCCGATATCCTGATAGATGATTGTACGGTTACTTGGGGAGATATCCGTCCCGATCAGGCAGCTGAAGGTATTGGACAGAAGGATGTTCGTAATCTGAAAGGTAACTTAAATTCGTCACGAAGATGAGACAATGCATAATTTTTATATTGTATTTACTGTGTACTTTCACCGCCCGTTCCCAGTCCGTATTGACGCCGGAGCAGACAGGGAGTATTTATTATGCTTATCCTGCCCCTCCATCTGTCCATACCCCTGCTCCGGCAGGATACGAGCCTTTCTATATCAGTCACTACGGTCGTCATGGCTCCCGTTGGATGACAGCGGATGAACGTTATACGGAAGTCATCTGTGTTTTTGATTCCCTTTATCAATGTTCTGGGCTTACTCCTCTTGGCATGGATGTCCGTCAGCGTCTGCACAAGGTTTGGGAAGATGCCCGCGGATGTAGTGGAAGTATTACTCCCCTTGGCGAACGTCAACATCGTGAGATAGCTGAACGCATGTATCACAATTTTCCGCAAGTATTCCGGGAAGATGCTTTCGTAGACGCCCGTTCGTCCACTTCTCTGCGTTGTGCTATGAGCATGAGCTATTTTACGGAACGCTTGAAAGAACTGAATCCTGCCTTGCATGTGGAGCGTAGGGCTTACCATCGGTATATGGATTATATAGCTTACACCTCTCCCGAAGGTGAGAAGTTTTCTTCAGAGAAAGCTTCATGGAGACGTGGGTTCAGGGAATTTGAAAAGAAGAATGTTCGTCCCGGACGCCTGATGGCTTCCCTGTTTGTGAAACCTGATGCGATAGCTGATCCGGATGCCATGATGCGCAGCCTCTATTGGATTGCTGCCGATATGCAGAATGTAGAGTTGGATTTGTCTTTCTATGATATCTTTGAATACGAGGAGTTGGTGGGTATTTGGAAGACGGTGAATGCTCGCATGTACGTGTGTAATGCTGCTGCTCCGCTCAATGGCGGTCTGATGCCTCGCTGTGCTGTGCCTTTGTTGCGCAATATTCTGGAAAGTGCGGATGTTGCTATAATGAAAGGTACTCCTGCGGCAGATCTCCGTTTCGGGCATGATACCCACCTCATCCGTCTGCTTGCTTTGATGCAAATAGAAGGATGTAGCAATCAGGAGGCGGATATGGAAAAATTCCATCTTGCCTGGCAAGATTATCGGGTCTCTCCTATGGGAGCCAATCTGCAAATCATTTTCTATCGTGATAAGAAGAATGATATACTGGTGAAATTCCTGTTGAATGAATGTGAAGTGACGCTACCGTTGAAGAATAAAACTGCTCCTTATTATTCATGGAAGGAAGTTAAAACTTTTCTGGCTGGAGTACTGGAGTAGTCGATTCAGCTCCTGTTACTATTGTTGTACCTTTCCGTAAACCACCTGCTTTCCCGCTCCGTAGCGTATCAAAAGCCCGTCGGCAATAAAGCCATTCAGTTCTTTCAGGGCAAGTTTCTTACTGCATCCTGTCAGCCGGCAGTAGTCGGCACGGGTGAGGCAGGGGTATTTTGCCAGATGGCTGTTGATTATTTTTAGGCATTTCTCTGCATCGCGTTCTTCCCTGTTGGGACGGGTAAAGGATTCACCGCGTTCCGGCTTTATTTTCCAATGCACTTCTTTTTTGAACCGGCTACTCGGACGGTAATTGATGTTTTTTAATTTGATGGACTGTGCATGCACGTCCTTTTTATTCATTACAGGAGGTCCCTGCAGGGATACGGAGAAGTAACCCATCTCTCCCATTTCCACAATCCACCCGTCGGCAAGTAAATCTCTCAATTCATCTTGGAAAGACTGCATGGCACCTGCGAGCAGGCTGCGGCTCAAACCTGTGAATTTGTGAACGCGGTCCAGAAATCCTTCCCGACCGATGGTTCCTTTGAAAACTACGCGGGGATGGAGCGGTTGTTGCTCGCCGGTCTGCTGTATGTCGGGAGTTTCGTAAAGGTCGTATTCTAAGCTCATAATTATAATTGTTTTATATAGGCATTCCGATTCATCCTGCTGCCTGTCGGGATGCGGCTCATTCGTTACTTTTATTTCGTTCTACTACAGTATATCTTTCGTTCCACTATGGCGGTTCGCAAAGTATACTATAGTGATTCTTTCGTTTTACTATAGTGGAACGAATTTATGTTAGGCGACAAAGATAATAAGAATAGGCGGAAAAGGAAATAAAAGTGGCAGGACTTGCATAAATTTTTATATTGAACCCTTCCTTTTAGTTGGATGGTTGAACAGTGACTTCCCAGTTAACCCCTAACGGATTATTACAAGTTCTCCATACTAACGCTAACTTAGGATTATCCAGTATCCACATCTCGCATCCTTCCGCGGCATCCTTCACATGAATAAGCGGATAACCTAAAGCCCGTTCGTTACTGTCCAGAACGGAGTACGTCGTTTGATTGTAGACAAGTGTTTGCTGCTCCTTTAGTTGCTTGTAGGCGGAACGGGAAAGGATATAAACAGTTTCCTCCGGAGAGAGCTGTACATGCTTACCATCTTCCGGTTGCAGGAAGCTGAGCCGTGTAGCTTGTTCTACGGATTCGGGTCCCATGGCATAGCTTCCCGATTGCCATTTCAAATTGCGTTCTATTCCCCAATGCAGGTATATGGAATCCTGCTTTTCCTGGAAAGACATTTCGTATTTCCGTGTCTGCCCGTGTAATTTGAATACAAATAGCAATGTGTCGGGAAGAATGCTCTGTGCAAATAGACTTCCGGTGAAGCCCAGACATAGCAAGACGGATAGAATCATATATTTCTTCATAACTTCTCGTTCTCTTCGTTCAACAATAATTGTTTGCCCCATTCACTCGGTTTCTTTCCCATCTTCAGGATCAGTTCACCACCTGTAATGATGTCTTTATGCCGTATGGCTGAGTAGGGGTAAGTTTCTCCATTCAATGTAACGGATTGTATATATCTGTTCTTATCCGAAAGCCCCTGAGTGGAAATCTTGAAAGTCTTTCCGTTATCTAACCGGAAGATTGTTTCTTCCAGCAAAGGAGTATTGATCAGGTAATAGTCCTGTCCGGCATTGGGGTATAGTCCCATCATGTGGAAGGCAAGCCATGAGGACATGGCACCGGAGTCATCGTTACCCGGTAGTCCTATAGGTCCGTCATTATAGTTCTTGGCAATGATTTCGTGGATACGGTCACTGCTGCGGTAGGGCTTTCCCAGCCAATGGTAAAGACAAGGGGAGAGGAAAGAAGGTTCATTGTTTACATTGAAGAATCCCCGGTCGAAGAAAATGTCCAAGCGTGCTTCAAACTTTTCTGCACCACCGCATTTCTCTATCAGCCCGGGAACATCGTGCGGAATGCTTAAGGAATATTCCCATGAGGAAGCCTCGTAGAAGAACATGTCCCACCAAGGTGTGTACCAGGGACCTTCGAAAGTGACGGGGGTATAGGTAAAGGTCGGTTTTTGTATATTGGACTTTCCGAAAGTGATTTCATCGAGCCAGTTGCCTTTTTCATCGCGGGGCAGGATAAAACCTTTGGCACCGGCATGTTCATAATCGTCACGCCAGAGGTTCTTCCAGTTTCCGGATTGCTTCAGATAGTGCTGATAAAGATCTTCTTTTCCCAGCCCTTTGGCAACTGAGGCAATGGCATAATCGCAATAGGAGTATTCCACGGTGCGGTTTCCGGCACGAGGAATGCCGTAGGGGATGTAGCCCAGTTGCAGGTAATGGGTCAGGCCACCGCGTCCTTCCGCTTCATGGCGGTCGCCGGGGTCTACGGTTGCATCTTTCAGCATGGCTTGCAGGCCGAGTTCGTAATCTATTCCTTCCAGGCCTTTTACGAAGGCGTCGGCTATTACGATCTCAGCATTGGAACCGCCTTGTGTGCGTCCGTTGCAGTTGCCACTCCGGGCATCAGGCATGTAACCGTCTCGTTTGTAGATGTTGATGAGTGAGCGGACGATGTCTGTTTCACGTTTTGGATCTATCAGGGTAATAAGTGGTGAAGAAGTGCGATAAGTGTCCCAGATGGCATAGAAGTCATCATAATAGGGCTCATTATCTGCCCAGAGAGGATTCTCGCCGCTACGGTCTACAGGCATAATCATGGTGTGATAGAGGCCGGTATAGAACATACGTTTTTGTGCTTCGGGGGTACGGGGAGAGATTTCAATTCTTTGGAGTAAGTCTTCCCATTGGGTCAGAAGTTGCTGATGTGCGGTCTCGAATGACCAATGAGGAATATCGGAATGAGCATTCTGGCGGGCTTTTAGTGAGCTGAGGAAGGATATACCTACTTTCAACTGCACTACTTCTTCAGATGAATTGAAGCGTAGTAATGCTCCAGTCTTCTGATGTGAGTCGTATTGGAACTTTTCATTTGTTATCTTATCACCTTTCCAAGTAGCTGTATTTACGAAAGGTTTATCCGTTTCTGCATAAAAGTAGACAGTGTAGGCACGACCATTGTTCCATCCGCCACGGATACGGGTATAGCCGATGACTTCGCGGTCGGAGATGATTTGTATTTCGGAGCCTACAAATTGTTGTGCCTCGCGTGCATCGGGTACGGGACTTTCACCTAAGAAGAATCCGGCATCGATGGCCAGTGACTTCAGAGAGTCTTTGGGATAGGTGAAACGATAGAATGAGGCTTTAGGTGCGGTAGTTATTTCTGTTTGTATACCGGAAGCTTGGAATTGGGTGGTATAATATCCTAATTTAATAGTTTCGTACTTGCGGTGATCGATATGCTTTGTTCGGTCCATTCCGTCGCCGAAAGGCATTACAAGGATATTGCCATATTTAGGTCCGCCACCTGTTCCGCTGACGTGTACCTGCGAGAAACCGTCTACCTGTTCGGGCATGGGTAGCCAGCCGCTATTAGGGCGTGGAGTACAGTCCGGTGAGGGTTTCACCATCCCGTAGGGGCAGGAGGGGCCGATAAAGACGCGTCCCAGTCCTTCGGAGCCGATGCGGGGATCTACGTAATCTGTGAGTTTGGTGTCCTGTGCAAAGGTATTTGCAGAGAACAGTAGCAGGACGGATAGTGTGATTATTTTGCTTTTCATTGGCGGAGTTTTTTTAATGGAAAAGCCGAGCATTGCAACCGACTGATTTGGGTGTATCGGCTGCAATGCGGGGCTTTGAGTTAAAAGAAAACAATAGTTTATTTTACCTTGATGGATTCAATTAATAGCCTGGATTTTGTTTCCAGTTGGGATTCGTATTCATTATATCCTTATGAAGTGGGAATATACGGCGTGTCTTATCGAAGTTGGCAGTTGGGAATCCTTTATAATGTGGGAAGAACTCGCTTTCGAATGTACCGAAACGTATCATGTCGTTCCTACGCCAGTTCTCATCAAGGAACTCACGTCCACGCTCATCAAGAAGTTCCTGAAGCGATGGAGTATGGTCAATTGTAGGAGCAGTAACGTAGCTACGAATCTCATTGAAGAGGCTCATCGCTGTATCACCGTTGGTTGCGGAACCTCCACGTACTATAGCTTCAGCCTTAGTTAGCAAGATGTCTGCATAACGGAATATAGGAAGGTCGTTTGACTGATTTCTGCCATTCTTGAAATCATCGTCTATAACGAAGAACTTCACAGAACGATAGCCTTGGCTATAACCGTTGATATTATCACCTACACCAAGCTCAATATCTCCTTCTTTTACAAGGGTAATCTCTTTAGTAAGTACAATAGGATTACCGTTTTTATCTACGGCAATTTCATCTGTTGGAAGATAAGTCTTAGGATCATATACATGAACAGTGCCACCTATTACGCAATTGTTACGTTGATCACCTTCAAGATTGAACAAACTTGCGAACTCAGGAGTCATAGTAATGTAACCACCGCCGGACTGACTCAGTTTCATACCGAAGTAGCTTTTTGCACATGATTTGATATCTTTCCAGCAACGAGAACGGCCATACTGCATACCTTGTGCTGTATATGTATCGTATGGCATAACGTATATGAAATCTTCAACATGTGAACCATTGTCCGGACCGAACTTCTTGCTATACGACATAGAGCCAAGATTGAACTTGCCAGATTTGATTATATCATCACAAAGTGCAATGCAATCATTCAGCTTTTCATTTTTTGCAGTAGCTGCATCATATAGATCAACAGAAGCTGCTGTATATACAGGCCAGTTGATGTATATCTTTGCTAAAAGAGCCTCTGCCATCCATTTTGTCGGTTTGCCGTATGTATTTGCATTTACTTCATCGGTAAGTTGAGGGATAATCTCTTTAAGTTCGCTCTCTATGAACCTTGCTACATCAGCACGAGGTGAACGGTCTATAGTCTCACCTTCAGCCATTGCATGGTCAAGGATTGGAGCATCACCCCAGCAGTCCATCAATATGAAATGGAAGAAAGCGCGCATTGCACGGGCAGGAGCGACAGTTGCACCAGCTTCATTGCTTCCCAATTCAATAATAATCTTGTTTGCTTTTGTTATACCTGATGTAAGTTGTCCCATCCAGTCGATGGTTGCATCTTCGTATGTATAGTTGTGAAGACTTGGATGTGCGTATGCACCACTGTCATACCATCCACCACCGTATGATACAGCTGTATATTCATCACTTGACAAAGCTTGTGCTTCCATGTATCTACGTCCGAATACATCCCGCATCTGATAGTACACATCAGCCATCTTTGCTTCAACAGCAATCTCATTGGTAGGATATTCTGTATATTGAGATTCTACATCAACATCTAAATTAGTACAGCCGGTTACTAAAGCAGCTGCACAAGCCGTAAATAATAATCTTATATTAGTTTTCATAAATATCATCTCTATTTATAATTAGAAGTTAACCTTTAAACCGACCATTGTTGTACGAGAGTGAGGGTATGTACTCCAACGATAGTCAACACCCGGAGCAAGACCACCCATGTTTACTTCAGGGTCAAGTCCCTTATATCCTGTGATAGTGAACAGATTGTTGCAAGTAACATAGAGTTGAACATTCTGTAACCAACCGTCAAGATTCTTAAAAGTATAACCTAATGTCAAGTTAGATAAACGAAGGTATGATCCATTCTCGATGAAACGGTCAGAAGGAACATTACCTCCGGTATCTGTCGCAGGACGGTCTGTTATAAATTCTTTAAGTACATTCTTTCCGTTTGCAAACATTTCAGGACTTGTATAGTTGGCACGTGCACCATTGTAGATCTTGTTACCGAATACACCTGTAATGAATATGGTAGCGTTCCAGTTCTTGTAGTTGAATGAGTTGTTCCAACCAAGATTTAGCTTAGGCTGTGCGCAACCTGTGATAGTACGGTCTTTGAATGCAGGTTCGCTTGTAGTCTCGCCAGTACGTTCACCTGTCTTTTCATCTCTTACATAGTAAGTAGCCTTACCGTCTTTATAGCCTGCAAATTCATAAGTATAGAATGTACCCAGAGCTTCGCCCTCTATAATACGTTGAGTGTAACCATTGGATGATACACCTGCTACCATGGGGTCGCCTTGTGTAAATGTACCTACCTGATATTTGTCGTTTGACAATTTGTCTACTGTATTCTTGTTGTGAGAAAGGTTCAATGTTGTATTCCAAGTGAAGTCTTCAGTCTGTACCGGAGTAGCATTGATAGAGAACTCGATACCTTTGTTGGTTATCTTACCTACATTGGCTGCAATTGTTCCAAAAGGATAGATGTTTGTAGAAACCGGATAATCCCAGATTAAGTCTTTGGTCTTTTTGTTGTAGACCTCAATAGTACCGTTGATGCGACCATTGAACAAAGCATAGTCAATACCGACATTGAGCATACCTGTGCTTTCCCATTTCAAATCGGGGTTGGCGTTCTTTGTCGCAGCCAGTGTACGCCAGTCCTTGCCATTGTAGTTGAAGAAGCCGGATGCACCGTAAGTGGCAACTGCTGTATAGGCACCGAAGCCAAGGGCATTACCGCTGACACCGTAACCTATACGCAGCTTCAAGTTGCTGAAGAGGTTCTGATTCTTCATGAATCCTTCTTCTGTGATGTTCCATGCTACAGATACGGAAGGGAATGTGCCCCACTGGTGGTCTTTGCCGAATACAGAAGAACCGTCACGGCGTATCGTTGCTTGAATCATATATTTGCTATTGTAAGAGTAGCTTGCACGACCATAGAATGATATATTACGTATAGTCTCTTTTGTTCCGCTCTCTACAGCAGGTATACCATCAATAGTACTTGCATAAGTCAGTTGATTCCATTTCAAGACATCATCATAGAAGTCGTGAACTGTCAAGCCAAAGCCGTCGTTACTCATCTTCTCTTCCCAAGAGTAACCAGCCATAAGAGAGAGCTTGTGTACATTTGCGATAGTAGTATCGTAGTTACCGTAAGTCTCGAATGAATGTTCGTGACCGAAATATGTAGAACGGGTTGCACGGCCATTGTATGCACTTACACCCTCTAATTGAGTGTTGTGTGTATCGTATGAACTATATGTGCGCTGGTTGTTTGTAAATGAGTAGTTGGCATTCCAGTTGAGACCTTCAATAACCTTCAGAGTTGCCTTGCCAATCACCTGAGTATTCTTGAAGATAGTTTCAGACGTATCTTCATTGATTAGAGACAATGGGTTGTAGTTCTTTGAACCTGAACCTTTTGTCCATGAACCGTCTTCGTTCTTAACAGGAAGAGTCGGTGAGAAGTAGTTCATCGCATCAAGGACGGACGCACCTTCGTTATTCATAGGAACACCTACAGCCTTGCCATATCTTGCATTTACACCTACCGAAAGGTCCAGATGGTCTTTCAATACCTTAGTGGTAACTAAGGAACGCACATTCAGTCTGTTCATTTTAGAACCTTTCACTACACCTTGGCGATCCATATAGTTAAGACTTGCCATGTAGGTAGTCTTTTGTGCTCCACCATTGATAGAGATATTGTGGTTTGTACTGATAGCAGTGCGAAGAACCTCATCTTGCCAGTTTGTATTTGCGCCTTGGTCGTTGGCAAGTGTTAGTCCGTTCTTTTTTGCGTATGCTCGCAGGTCGTCTGCGGTAGCCATATCCATCTTCTTCAAGATGTTGTCGAAAGCAACGTATCCGCTATAGCTTACGTTGGTACGTTCCATGCCGTTCTTACCTTTCTTAGTGTTGATGATGATAACTCCATTTGCTGCTTTAGAACCATAGATTGCAGTAGCAGTAGCGTCACGAAGAACATCGATACTTTCTATGTCATCAGGAGCAACCATGGAAATATCCACTCCGGGAATACCGTCGATGACATAGTAAGGACTCATGGCAGCACCTTCACGAAGAGAAGAAGCACCACGAAGAGTAATACTGGGTGAACCGTTAGGGTCGGCGGAAGATGTAATAGTAAGACCTGCTACCTTACCTTGCAACATGCTTGCTGCATCCGAGAATACACCGACATTCAACTTGTCAGCCTTAACTGTAGTAATAGAAGATGTTACATCCTTACGGCTCATAGAACCATAACCGATGACCACTACTTCGTCCAGTAACTCTGTATCCTCACTCATTGTCACGTCGATGATGTTTTGAGTGACTTTTACTTCCTGTTTGTTATAACCTATAAAAGAGAAGATAAGGGTTTCTCCTCTCTCTACGTTCAGGGAGTACTTTCCGTCGACATCGGTAATACATCCGTTGGTGGTACCGGCTTCCAATACATTGACACCGATTAACGGCTCACCGGATTTGTCTGTTACAGTACCGGTCACCTTGTTCTGGGCGAATGCTAAGGTACTGCTTAGCAAGAACACTACAAAGAGCATGCTTTGTGCAAATGTTCTCTTTCTTTTTAATTGTACATTCAGCATAAAATAAAGTTTTAGTTATGAATTATGTCCTTTTCTATATATTTATAAATATTATTCTGGCTGCAAAAGTAGGTTGTGCCTATTACAGATATATTTCAAGTATATTACGGAATTATTGTAATATTTTGATATATAATTGATTGAATAAGATAAAGGATAAAAGGGTATTTGCTTTATATTACTATCTTTGGGTAGATGTAATGTAAAGAATAAAGGTGAGGTTTCCGTGCTGCCCTTTATTATAAGTGGCAGCTCTGGGAAAAAACGGGATGATGTCTTTGTCTCCATAGTGTTTTAGATTTTGATTACCGCAAATCTACACCAATACTATTGGAGTCAGGGGGAAAATGATGCAAATTAGGGGGAAAATAGTGAACTATCGTTTTTTTCCTTGAATTACCCTGCCCAGTCCTCTCTATCCAGGTTTCTGTAGCCGATGGCTTCTGCTAAATGCGAAGTCTGTATTAGGTCACTATTCTCAAGATCGGCGATGGTACGTGCTACTTTTAATATGCGGTCGTAAGCGCGGGCAGAAAGATTTAGGCGGTTCATGGCATTTTTTAATAATATGAGTCCTTTGTCGTCCGGACGGGCATATAACGACAGCAGTTTGCTGTTCATTTGCGCATTGCAGTAGACACCAGCAACCTCGGCATATCTGTTTTCCTGAATTTGACGGGCATGTATTACGCGCTCTCGTATGATGCTACTTGCCTCTCCGGGGTGTGCATCGGACATTTTTTCAAAAGGTACGGGGACAACTTCGATTTGCAGGTCTATACGGTCGAGTAAAGGACCGGAAATGCGGTTCAGGTATTTTTGTACTTGTCCCGGACTACATACACAAGCTTTAGTGGGATGGTTGTAGTAGCCGCAGGGACATGGATTCATGGAGGCAACCAGCATAAAGCTGGCAGGGTATTCCACATTGCTTTTTACACGGGAGATAGTAATTTTACGGTCTTCCAGTGGCTGGCGGAGAACTTCCAGCACACTGCGATTGAATTCCGGAAGTTCATCCAGAAACAAAATGCCATTATGTGCCAGACTTATTTCACCGGGTTGTGGATAACTGCCGCCTCCTGTCATCGCTACTGTAGAAATAGTATGGTGAGGATCACGAAACGGGCGTTTGGAGATAAGCCCTGCATTTGCCTGCAATCTCCCTGCCACTGAGTGTATTTTGGTTGTTTCAAGGCTTTCTCCCAGTGAGAGAGGAGGCAAAATCGAAGGCAGGCGTTTGGCAAGCATGGATTTTCCACTGCCTGGCGCACCAATGAGAATAATATTGTGTCCACCAGCTGCGGCTACTTCCAATGCACGTTTTACATTTTCCTGCCCTTTTACATCCGAGAAGTCAAGATCGAAGTCACTTTGTTGCGCATAGAATTCCTCACGGGTATTGACGATGGTAGGGGTTAGTTCCTGATTGCCATTGAAGAACTCTATGACTTCTTTGATGTTCTCCACTCCATATACTTGAATTTTATTGACCACCGCTGCTTCACGAGCATTCTGCCGAGGGACGATGATGCCTTCGAAGCCTAATTCCCGTGCTTTGATGGCAATAGGCAGAGCACCTTTAATAGGTTGCAAACTACCGTCCAGGCTCAGTTCACCCATCATCAGATAACGGTTCAATTTATCGGACTGAATTACTTCTCCGGCGGCAAGCATGCCTATGGCAAGTGGAAGGTCGTATGCGGATCCCTCCTTACGGATGTCTGCAGGAGCCATATTAATCACGATGTTACTGGTAGGTATCCGGTATCCGTTTACCTGTAGTGCGGATATAATGCGTTGGTGGCTTTCTTTTACAGCAGAGTCCGGTAGCCCGACAAGATAAAACATGCAACCTCGTGAACTGTTTACTTCAATGGTGATGAGGGTTGCGTCAATGCCTTGTACAGCCGCTCCGAAAACTTTGATTAACACGTGCTTATTTGTGATTAGTGGTTAGTGATTAATGGTTACTTTTCTTTTTCTTTCCGGGCTATTTCTTTCAGTTTATCTTCAATAGCCTTTTCATCTAGATTTTTTCCTTCTATTTTACCTGTAGGACTGATTAGGATATTGGCTGGGAGAGTATGTATGGAGAATAGTTTGGCAACATCTCCATCCCATCCAGAATATTCGCAAGTCTGTTCCCATTTCAAAGTATCTTGTTTAACTGCTTCCAACCATTTCTCCCTGTCCAAGTCAAGGGAAATACCCATTAATGCGAAGTTTTTGTTCTTTTGTTCTTTCTTATAAATACGGCGGAACATTGCATTCTTTTCCCGGCTGATGGTATCCCATGAAGCCCAGAACTGTATCAGTAGATATTTATCTTTGAAATCGGAACGATTGATATCTTTGCCTTCTGTATTGCGTATACGGAAATAAGGAGCTGTTTTTCCTATATCTACTTTTTCTTCTTCCTCAATACGCTTTAGCAATGTTTCCATGTAAGGGCGGTCTTTCAGGTCACCGGTCATACGGTCGGTCAATTGTTTTATTTGTTCCAGATTGGGCTGGGGCTTCTGTACAAAGTATTTATCCAACAGATAAATGTTGGCTAATGAAGAGGGATGTTTGGTTATAAAATTCTCTACTTTCTCTTCCAAAGCTTTCTCGGAAGGTGTACCCAGACCTTTCAGTTCTTGATTGAAGTCTGTTAGATCTTTGTTAGGAGCATTACCGCTGATTTGCAATGAGGACAGCTCAGCTGCGGATCCTTTTATTTGTATTTTATGTCCTTTATCCAGGAAGAGCGGGTATTCCGTTCCATCACTGAATAATAAGATTGTACTCACTAATGTATCAACGGAAAGCGTTGTAGAAAATTTGTCGTTTTCGACAATCAGTGTATCCATACGGTCATACATTCTATCCGAACCATATAAATAGATGGTATCATTGCCCAATCCCTTGATTTCTCCGTTGAGACTGATACTGTCGGTTTTCTTTTCACTACAGGCAAAAAGGGCGATTAATAGAAAATATAATAGACAGACTTTCTTCATTTTGAAATACTTTTCCGCGAAAGTACGGCTTTTGCAGATAATAAAAAAGAAATGCCCGACATTTCTCAATGTCGGGCACCCTATAGTTTTTTTAATAGGAACTAATTAATATGAGTTAAGAGCTCCTTACTGAGCGATGCTCATAAATTCTGCATTCGTGAAATACTTAGCAAATTCCAAGTCAGAAGCAGCTTTCTTAGCCAATGACGGTTCTTTAGCAACAGCGTTCTTCAAACTGCTGGTTACCATAGAAGCATTGTTGGTTCTTGCACCTAATACAGCCATCAGGTAGTCAGTATAAGCGTCAGGTTTTGCTACACTAGCCAAAGTGTTTTTAGCCTTGTTGTAGTCCTTAGCCAAGATCTGTGCCAAAGCAGCGCTGTTAGTCTTAGTGTCACCGAATGCGCTTACAGCTCTGTCATATTGACCTTGAGCAATATACAGGTTACCCAGTGCTTCGTTCAGTTCTTTTGCACCTGAAGCTTTGCTCAGATAGCTTTCTGCAGCAGCTTTGTCACCCTTAGTCAGAGCGATCAAACCGAGATTCATATTAACTTCAGGAGCATCTTTGATAGAAGCAGCTTTCTTGAAGTAGCTTTCAGCTTTGTCAAGGTTACCTGCCTGATAAGCCAACTTACCTAAGTTGTTGTAAGCACGGAAATCGTTCGGATAGATTTGAGTAGCTTTAGTGAAGATGACTTCTTGCTTAGCCGGATCGTTAGTCAGTGTAGTTGCATACAGCAATTCTTCTATATTCAACTGCTTAGGATCAGATGCAGCCAGACTTGCAATTTCTTCGTCAGACTTACCGATGATTTCATAGTTCAAAGTCAGACGTGAACGACGCAACTGCGGCAAAATGTCGTCAGCTAAGTTCTTGTAAACAGAAGAGATGTTCTTGATTTCCTGTTCTCTTTGTTCAGGATCAGAATACATAGACAGAACACGAAGGATCAGTTCTTTATCCTGGATATTGGATTTAGATACCAATTCCTGGAAACCTTGCCAGTCCTGAGCAGTGTATTTAGTATCGATAGCTGCGTCAACTTTAGATTTCTTTAAGTTCTGGTTGATAACTTTTGCAGTGTTATCCTGACGGTTTTCAGCCAACTTAGTGTTCAGGCTTACACCACCATCGGGAGATGCATAAGCAGAAATTTCAATGTTACTGATCTTCTTGTTTACAGCACCGTCTATATTCTTCACTTCTTCATTAAATTCCTTAGCGGTCTTCAATTCGCTGGCGCGAACGTTAGCTTGCTGGATAAGGAACATGATGTTAGCATCGTGTTTTTCCTTGATGATACGTTGGAAAGCATCGTCACCATTAGCAGGATTAGCACTGCCCAATGTCTGTCCAATCATTTCGGAAGTAGAAATCACACCATCAGCTACTTTTACAGCAGGGATAGTTACTGTTTTCTTGCCGATTGTAGCTTTGAACTCCAAATACAATTCAGACTTAGCCATTTCCGGAACATAGTCGAAAGAAGTTTTCATTGTGTAATTACCACCCATCTTGTAAGAGATAGTCTGGTCGTTACCTTCTACTTTTTCTCCTTGGAATACAGCAGGCTGACCTTTAGCTTCGCCACCATTCCATTTCAAAACCGGGGTTACTTCCACTACGGCTTTCTTGTTAAAATACTTTTCAGGGAATTTTCCATTAATCGTGGCCGGTACTTTGCCGCCTATGGCTTCAAGAACCTGAGGAGTCACGGTGAAATAATCAGAGGATAATTCACCCATTTTGCTGCTACATGATGAAAGAGCAACAACCAGTGCCATTAACAAAGGCAGATACAATTTCTTAGTCATCTTAGGTATAAATTAATTGTTTGTAATTGAAATTAGTCTACTCGTTTTTCTTAGTGCCTATTACCACATAATAATAGCCTCGCAAAGATATTAAATCTATCGGCACAATCTAACACGAATAGCCAATTTTATTATAATTTAATGAAATCCTGTATCTTTTCTGTACTTAATGTTCCGTGGATGGTGCTCAATGATCTCACTTCGCAACATATTCCGGTCGATATGGGTGTAGATTTCAGTGGTCGCAATAGACTCGTGTCCCAGCATACATTGGATGGCGCGGAGGTTGGCACCTCCTTCCAACAAGTGGGTGGCGAAGGAATGGCGGAAGGTGTGCGGACTGATATTTTTGGTGATGCCGGCTTTCTCTGCCAGCTCTTTAATCAGGTGAAAAACCATGATGCGGGAAATGCTATTTCCCCATCGGGCAAGAAAAACGTAATCTTCAAATCCTTTCTTTATTTTACCAAGATTGCGGTCGAGCAGCCAGTATTTTATTTCTTTGATGGCACGGGGAGAAATAGGGACTAAACGCTGTTTGCTGCCTTTTCCTTCTACCTTGATAAAACCCTCGTCAAAGTAGAGCTCGGATAACTTCAGGTTACAAAGTTCCGAGACACGCAATCCGCAGCTGTATAGGGTTTCCAGGATGGCACGGTTGCGTTGTCCTTCCTTCTTGCTCATGTCTACGGTGGAGATAATAGTATCTATTTCTTCGACGGTAAGCACTTCGGGTAGTTTGAATCCGATTTTAGGACCTTCGAGTAGTTCGCTGGGATCATCTTCTCGATAGTCTGCCATGACCAGAAAGTGGAAGAAAGATTTTATTCCCGACAGGATACGTGCTTGCGAGCGGGGATGAATACCGATGTCGTGTAATCCGGCAGCAAAGCGTTGCAAATCATCCAGAGTCACAGCCAGCATATCGATGTTTTCTGTTTTCAGAAAACACAGCAGTTTGTTAAGATCGGTCAGGTAGGCATCAAGCGTATTGGCAGAAAGAGCCTTTTCTAACTTTAAATATTGCTGGTACTTTCTGATTATCAACGCTTGTCTCTCGTTATTCGTTGATTTTTCTTCTGTTTTCATTTCTTTTTTCTACCTTTGCTCCGCGAAAATAGGCTGCACTTTAGCAGAATACTGATAAATTTGCTTCTGCGTACGGTCTGCACTATCTTTGCAACTCGATTTAAATATTTCTTAGGGCATATCTGAGCCGTGTCTGCTCCGTATTCGCTCCGTATCTATACACTTGGACTTGGTACGGACTTGGTACGGACTTGGTACGGAGCAGGTACTTCCGGGACAAAGGTATAAAAAATTGTGTTATGAGGATACAAATAATTAATGGCCCGAATATCAATCTGCTGGGCAAACGTGAACCTTCCATTTACGGCAGTGTTACTTTTGAAGATTACCTTGCCGAACTTCGTCAGAAGTATACTGATATACAGATAGACTACTTTCAGTCGAACATTGAAGGAGAGCTGATAGATAAGATTCAGCAAACCGGTTTTGATGTAGATGGGATTATCCTGAATGCGGGTGCCTACACGCATACCTCTATCGCCCTGCAGGATGCTATCCGTTCGGTTACTTCTCCGGTTATCGAGGTACATATTTCTAATGTGCATGCTCGTGAGGCTTTCCGTCATGTATCTATGATAGCTTGCGCCTGCAAAGGCGTTATCTGCGGTTTCGGGTTGAACTCCTACCGCCTGGCACTGGAAGCGTTGATAAGTGATAAATGATTAAATAAATAGGTATAAGATTATGTTATTAAAACAGACTAAGATCGTTGCAACCATTTCTGATAAACGCTGCGACGTTGATTTTATAAAAGGCTTGTTTGAAGCCGGTATGAATGTGGTGCGTATGAACACGGCACATCTCGGCCGCGAAGGCTCGGAGATGTTGATAAATAATGTGCGTGCGGTATCTAATCGCATAGCTATCCTGATGGATACTAAGGGACCGGAGGTGCGCACTACCATCTGTGCTGAACCTATTCCGTATAAAGTAGGGGATAAGGTAAAAGTAGTAGGTAATCCCGATTTGGACACTACGCGCGAATGTATTTCTGTCTCTTATCCGAACTTTGTGCACGATGTGGCTGTCGGCATACATATTCTTATAGATGATGGCGATCTGGAAATGGTCGTTGTGGAAAAGACGGATGATTATCTGGTGTGTGAGATACAAAATGATGCTACTCTGGGAAGTCGTAAGAGTGTAAATGTACCGGGTGTACGTATCAATCTTCCTTCTCTGACGGAGAAGGACCGTACAAATATCCTGTATGCCATTGAGAAAGATATTGATTTTATTGCTCACTCTTTTGTACGTAATAAACAGGATGTTCTGGATATAAAGGAAATACTGGATGCCCATAACAGCGATATCAGGATTGTTGCCAAGATAGAAAATCAGGAAGGCGTTGATAACATCGATGAAATTCTGGAAGTAGCTGACGGTGTGATGGTAGCTCGCGGTGACTTGGGCATTGAAGTTCCGCAAGAACGTATTCCCGGTATCCAGCGTGTGCTCATCCGTAAATGTATTCTGGCTAAGAAGCCGGTAATTGTGGCTACTCAGATGCTTCATACGATGATTACGAATCCGCGTCCTACCCGTGCAGAGGTAACGGACATTGCAAATGCTATCTATTACCGTACGGATGCTTTGATGCTGAGCGGTGAAACAGCTTATGGTAAATATCCGTTGGATGCTGTGAAAACCATGACAAAGGTTGCCGCACAGGCAGAAAAAGATAAATTGGCTGATAATGATATCCGAATTCCGTTGGATGAAAACAGCAATGATGTGACAGCTTTCCTCGCAAAGCAAGCAGTAAAGGCTACTTCAAAGTTGAAGATACGTGCGATCATTACTGATAGTTACAGTGGACGTACAGCCCGTAATCTGGCTGCATTCCGTGGTAAATATCCGGTGTTGGCTATTTGTTATAAGGAAAAGACCATGCGTCATCTGGCACTTTCTTATGGCGTGGAAGCCATTTATATGCCGGAGCTTGCTAACGGACAAGAATATTACTTTGCAGCTTTGCGCCGTCTGCTGAAAGAAGGCCGTCTGTGCGAGACTGATATGGTCGGTTATCTAAGTAGCGGCAAAGCCGGTACACATACTTCTTTCCTTGAAATTAACGTAGTGGGAGATGCTTTGAAGTATGCAGAAGAAAGTGTATTGCCCAATAAGAATAGATACCTTTGATTAATTGACAATTGACAGTTGACAATTACTATGCAGTGTGACAGCGCAGCTAATTGTCAATTGTCAATTATCAATTGTCAATAGTTAATTGTCGATTGTTATGACCATAGACGAATATATTTTACAGCATATCGATGATGGAGGCGATTATCTGAAAGCTCTTTATCGGGATACGCACCTTAAATTGCTGTATCCGCGTATGGCGTCAGGACACTTGCAGGGTCGGATGCTGAAGATGTTTGTCAGGATGATTCGTCCCCGGAGAATATTGGAAATCGGTACATATAGCGGTTATTCAGCTCTTTGCATGGCCGAAGGGTTGCCGGAAGACGGAATGTTGTATACGTTTGAGATTAATGATGAGCAGGAGGACTTCACACGCCCTTGGCTGGAAAATTCTGTTTATGCAGATAAAATTAAGTTTTATATAGGTAATGCCTTGGAAATGGTCCCACAGTTTGATCTCACTTTTGATCTTGCTTTTATTGATGGTGATAAGCGCAGGTATATAGACTATTATGAAATGGTGCTGCCACGTCTGTCTGATGGTGGTTATATCCTTGCTGATAACACCTTGTGGGATGGACATGTGCTTGAAGAACAACCGCATCGCACCGACTTGCAAACCATCGGCATCAAGGCTTTCAATGACCTTATTGCACAAGATTCGAGGGTGGAAAAGGTGATCCTTCCTTTGCGTGACGGACTGACGATTATACGTAAGAAATGATATTTAAGCCAGCGGATAGGTGATTGTAACCACTTTTTGTTCTCCTTCCGAAACCAGATAGCTTCCTTTAAATGCTTCCAGACAAAGTTTGTTGATGTCATGCAGGATGCGTTGCTCCTGTTCGTCTTTCCATATATGGTAAAGTGGACTTCCTGTGACAGTAATTCTGAGGTATTGCCCCTCTTTTGTCAGTGTATATTCTACTTGGCAAATATCTCCGGTATACAATTTGGGTACGCACAATAGTGATGACAGTACTTTGAGGAACCATCTGCTATCTGCCTGAATGGGTAATATCTCTAAATCTGTATGGAAGTATGCATTCACCATTTTTGTTTGCATATTTACCATCATTTTTACTTCCCGACAGAGTTCCACGGCATCACATTCTTGTACGTTAAATCGCATCATTCCTGCTTCAAGACGTGATAAATCAAGGATATTGTTTATCAAGGCCAGTAACTTTTCAGAATTATGCTTTATGGTAACCGAGTATTCCTGTATTTCTTCTTCGGAAAGGTTTTTCTCGGTGGACAACAATTCAGAGAAGCCTACGACGGTATTCAGTGGTATACGGATCTCGTAAGTGATATTTTTCAGAAAATACTCTTTCATTTTATCTGTTGCTTCTATCGTTTCTAATGCTTGCCGGGTTTCTTCCTCCGAACGACGTAGTTGCCGGTGAATACGAAAGGCACGTATGATGGCAAGAAGCATGAGGATCAGTATGATGGCAGAGGCTCCGACGTATATCCAGCGATATTGTTTGGTCAGTAGTTCCTTGTCTAATAACGCTTTCTGGATTTTATAGTTGGCCTGATATACTTCTTCATGGCGTTGCAGCATATCCTGATTGAGAGAATCTCCTTTTAGGGCTGCTGTTTTATAAATATTGGCTGCTTCTTCATATCGACCGGCTTCTAGCATAGCTTCTGCTTTCATCTTAAGGATACTATTTTCGTGAAAGGGTTCTGCTCCTTGGCAGGATGATAAGGCCAGATCGAAGGCTTGGAAACATTTGTCCCAGTCTTTTATAAGTTTATAATATACCCCCCATAAAGCATGGTAATCAATATAGTAGCTGAAATATATTTCTTTATCGTAATATTTCTTTGCTATTGTCAGGTGCATTTTAAGATTATCTTTGTCTTTGGTTTTAGCATAAACCATACCGAAAGATACTTCTATTTCTAAATAGATGTTTTTCAGTACATTGATAGATTGTGTGTCCTCTTTTATCAACTTTTCCACTACCTTTTGTTGCTGCTCTAATTCGCTGAGGGCTTCTATATATTTCTGTTGCGACAGATATATTTCAGCTAGGCTTTTGTGTATCAGTAGGAGAGAATAATTGTTGGCATTCGGATTTATAGTCAAAGCTTGTTTATAGCTTGCAATCGCTTCATCATATTGCTCTGCAAAATTTTGTGCCTGCGCCAAGGCTATGAGTGAAACGAATACTCCCCTGTCATACTTGATCCGTATGGATTCTTTTTGCATTTCTTTGGCCTGCATAATGGCGTATTCCGTATCTCCCTGGGCACACCTGGCTTGTAGGATGGATAACCAGATGGTATAATAGAGTGAGTAATTTTTATATCGGTAGCTGGCTTCCTTCAGGTTCAGAAAACATCGTTCCATCTCAGACGCTTCAGCCCGGAATTCATAGTGACGGCAGTAATCAAAAAGGACGTATAACTCTTCTTCATGTATCCCTTTTTGTCTGGATAGCGCAAGAGCTGAGTCCAGGAATTCTAAAGCTATATCTTTGCCCATATATTGCTGGAATGCATTTCTCAATATCTTTGAGCGGAGTGTATCGTTTGACTCAAATTTGACGGTCTGAAAGATGCTGTCACGGAATTGCTTGTCCGTTGAGATAGATGATTCTGCTCTTATCTGGAAAAGTATTCCTATTATAAACAAAAGTATAAATATTATTTTCTTCATGCTCTGCCCTCCTGCTTTAATGGGTGTGTGAAGACGAAGCGTGAACCATCGGTATACTGCGGGTCTATCCATATTCTTCCGCCAAGACGGCTGATGATGAGCTGGCAGATAGCTAATCCGAGACCTGTTCCCTGAGATTTCTCGTTTACTCTTTCGAAACGTTCGAATATGCTGCTTTGTTTTTCTGACGGGATACCGCAACCGGTATCTGTGATGGAGAATTGAGCCATCCCTTCTTCATTCTGTTCCAATTGCAGAATGATGCTTCCTTCTTTTGTAAACTTAGTTGCGTTGACCAATATATTGATTAGTACCTGGTGTAACCGCAGTGTATCAGTTTCGATTTCCAAAGAAGGAAGTTCTGTCCTGAAGAATATTTCAGCCTGTGTTTGTTTGATACCTTCCAGTGTTTGTATGATACCTTCGCACAAGTTTACTGCATTGCACTGCTTGAGATTGAATTTCATGTTTGTTACGTCAAGGCAAGAGATGTCCACTACATCATTTACGAGATTCAGTAAGAGGCGTGAATTTAGTTGGATGATGTCATTGCATTGTTTTCGGGTTTCTTCATCAATGCCCGGAGTAGTAAGTACGTCAGAGAAACCGGATAAAGCGTTTAGAGGTGTTCGGATTTCATGACTCATATTTGATATGAACAAGCTTTTATTGCGTATTGAGTTTTCCACGGCTTTTTCTGCCTTTTGTAACTTCCGTTTTGAAAGCATTAATTTTTTTGCTTTTCTTTTTAGGTAAAGGAAGCCGAAAATCGTGATAATGATAAGGCAAGGCAATACGATAAGGGCTAATAACAACAAATGATTCTGTTGCTGGTTATTGGCCAGTTGTAATTCGTCAATAGAATATGTATTACGTAGATCTTTTACTTTGTGAGTACTGATTTCTTTGTAGTCAGCATCAATCTTTTCTCCTAATTCTTTGTATAGATTGGCAGCTTTTTCATACTGCTGCTCTTTCATATATTGATCCGCAACTTTTCGGAGGCTATCTTGTTTACTGTCCTGATTAGCCTGACTGCAAAGAAGCAAGGGAGGCAGGAATAGCAATATGAAGACGAGTCTTTTCATGTTTTTTTGATTAGTGTTGTTGCAAAGATAATTCTATTGTGAATTGATTGGCTCGATAATCGTGCTAAAAAAAGTATAATTTGTCAACTAACCCAGATATTTCAGTAACTTTGTCTCTAAATAAAGGAATAAATAGTATGGAAACTACCAGACAGAACAAAATATGTCGTTTACTTCAAAAGGAATTGAGCGAAATTTTCTTGTTACAAACAAAATCTATGCCGGGCATATTGGTATCAGTCAGTGCTGTGCGTATCAGTCCTGACCTGAGTGTTGCACGTGCTTATCTCAGCATCTTTCCTTCGGAAAAGGCAGAAGAGATGATTAAGAACATCAATGAAAACATGAAGTCTGTTCGTTATGAGTTAGGAACTCGTGTACGTCATCAGCTTCGTATCATCCCCGAACTGAAGTTCTTTGTGGATGACTCACTGGATTATCTTGAGAAAATAGATGAATTGTTGAAGTGAACCTTCCCTTCTACATAGCCCGGCGCTATCTCTTCTCTAAGAAGAAACACAACGCTATCAATATCATTTCCGGCATTTCGGTGTGTGGAGTGGCATTGGCTACGTTGGCGTTGGTCTGTACACTCTCCGTGTTCAATGGTTTTCAGGATATGGTGGCAGGTCTTTTTACGGCTTTCGATCCGGAACTGAAGATTATGGTTCGTGAGGGAAAAGTCTTTGAACCGAATGGAGCTGCTTTTCAGGAGGTGCGTTCTTTGCCGGAAATTGATGTCTGGACAGAGACACTGGAAGATAACGCCATGGTGCAGTATAAAGACCGCCAGGCTATGGCAATCATAAAAGGGGTGGAAGATAATTTTGAACTACTGACGTCTATCGACAGTTTGCTATACGGTGCAGGGGATTTTATCTTGCACGATTCCATAGTGGATTACGGGGTTTTGGGTGTGGAACTGATCTCTGAGCTGGGGACTGGTCTTCAGTTCGTAGATCCGCTTCAGGTATATGCCCCTAAGCGGAATGTACGTGTGAATGTGGCTAATCCTTCTGCTTCTTTTAATCGCGATTACCTCTTTTCTCCCGGAGTTGTGTTTGTGGTGAACCAGCAAAAATATGATGCGCGTTATATTCTCACTTCTCTTGATTTTGCACGTAATCTTTTTAATTATGATACGGAGGTATCTGCTGTTGAACTGAAGTTGAAATCGGATACAGATGCCTCTGCCGTACAGAAAAAGATTTCCCGCATCTTAGGTGATGATTTTGTGGTCTTGAACCGTTATGAGCAGCAGGCTGATGTATTCCGTATCATGGAGATAGAGAAGTTTATATCTTACCTGTTCCTTACGTTTATCCTTGCTATAGCCTGTTTCAATGTGATTGGTTCTCTTTCTATGCTTATTCTTGATAAGCGGGAGGACGTGGAAACCTTACGTAATCTTGGAGCGGATGATCGGTTAATCGCTCGCATCTTCTTGTTTGAAGGCCGGCTTATATCTTTGTTCGGTGCACTTTCCGGCATTATCCTTGGTTTGCTGCTTTGCTATATTCAGCAGCGTTTCGGCATTATCTCCTTGGGCGGTGGTGGCGGTGGTTTTATTGTGGATGCTTATCCAGTCAGTGTTCATGCAACGGACGTTATATTGATATTTGTTACTGTGATTACCGTTGGCTTCCTTTCAGTATGGTATCCGGTCCACTATCTGACGAAGCGGCTACTGAAGAGATGATTGTACCTGTGATTCTTCTTTTAATGGGTAGAAAGTGTATGCAATCTGGCCATTAGTGTATTCATTCTGTATTTTGCAGGTTTGGATATCATTATGGCAGAATACCATATATGTATCCATTGTTGGGCTCTTATATTTGCATGTAGAAACAATGATTAATAGAACCCACCTAAAAATCTTTTTATTCATGGAACGACGTACTTTTCTTAAAATTTTGTCATCAGCGGGTATCGTTAGTTTGGTTAGTCCTGCTTTTGCTATGGGAGTATGTAGGAACAAGGTATCTAAATCTTCTTCAACACTTCTCGAATCTACTTTCCGTAATCCGCCTTTCTCTTCCGGAGTTTATACGTGGTGGCACTGGATGAATGGTAATATTACTAAAGATGGCATAACCTGTGACCTTGAAGCCATGAAAGCAAATGGCATTGCAGGCTATCAATTGTTTGAAGCAGGAAGTGGCATTCCCATTGGTCCGGTAGAATCGCTTAGTGATGAGTGGGTAGATCTTATTTTACATACGCTCAAAGAGTCAGAGAGATTGGGCTTGGAGTTTGCAATGCACAACTGCCCCGGCTGGTCATCTAGTGGTGGACCTTGGATTACTCCGGATAAAGCTATGCAGATAATAACATGGAGCGAAACAAAAGTAACAGGTGGAAAACAAATCCGGATGCCGTTGCCTACTCCCAAACATATGTTTGATTATTATATAGATACATTTTGTTTGGCTATTCCGGCAAATATGGAAGTGATACCTAAGTCATCGGTTCTTGAATTGTCAGGGCAACTTAAGGATGGCGTTTTAACTTGGGCGGCTCCCGCTGGTGAGTGGTTGATTATGCGTTTCGGACAAACAGCTAAAGATCAGAAGAATAAGTCAGCTCCCTCTAAATCGACCGGATTGGATTGTGACAAATTCAGTACGGAAGCACTAGACTATCATTTGGATTGTATGTTTAAGAGGCTGATGCCTGCAATGGAGAAGGTAGCCAAACATTCTAAGATTGGCTTGCTGATAGATAGCTATGAAACGGGCGATCAGGATTGGACTTCCGACATGCCTGCCTACTTTGAACAAAAGCATAGGTATGCGCTTTATCCGTTTTTGCCTGCGTTAGCTAATAAGGTGGTTGAGAGTGAGGAAAGTACGAAGCGTTTCCTGTTTGACTTTCGCCGAACCAGAGCTGATCTGTTTGCTGAGCGTTACTATGCGCATTTTCAAAAACGGTGTAAAGAGAAAGGTATAATAACTTATACAGAGCCTTACGGTGGCAATATGATGGAAGAATTGCAAGTGGCACAACAGCTTGACATTAATATGGGAGAATTCTGGTGTGGCCAGACTGTGCTTTGGGCAAATTATAAATATAACCGTACCGTTAAACAAGTGGCTTCAATAACACATACGCTTGGTGGAAAGATTGTTGGTGCTGAGGCTTTTACTTCTGAACCAGATGCAGACAAATGGCTGTTGTATCCATATGCTCTAAAGTCACTAGGTGATTATATGTTCACCCGGGGACTTAGTAGGATTTATTTTCATCGTTTTGCCCACCAACCGCATCCTACTGCCGCTCCGGGAATGACGATGGGAGCATGGGGATTGCACTTTGACCGTACCAATACGTGGTGGAAACCGGGGAAAGCGTGGATTGACTATTTGAATCGTTGTCAGCACATTTTCCAGAGCTCAACTTTCTATGGTGATATTCTTTATCATAATGGTGATGATAGTTTTGGCAGTACCATTGAACCGGAACAAACCCCATTGGCACCTCCAGAAGGGTATGATTATGACATGGTAAATACTGAAATACTGGACAAGGCACACATCAAGGATGGAAAGATTCTTCTTCCTGCTACACGCTTTGATGGCTATAAGCTCTTAGTGTTGCTTAAATCGGAAACAATGTCATTGCATACGTTGCGGATACTGGATCGATTGGTGGATGAGGGAATGGTGTTGGTTGGTCAAAAGCCACAGCATACATTAGGTTTGTGTGATGGGGAGAAAGAAAATGAGTTTGTTGCATTGGTGAAAAAAGTCTGGCAGTACCCGAACGTATATGAAGGAGAGGATTTACAAATCATTCTCAATCGGTTAGGTGTATCTCCTGACTTTGTTTATTATTCTGAGACAGGAAATTCAGCTGTTCATGCTATCCATTATCAACAGGAAGGAGTCGAGATATACTTCTTGGCAAATCGTAAGCGAGCGTATGAAAAAGGAACAGCTCATTTCCGGATAAAAGGTTATATTCCGGAGTTATGGGATCCTTATACAACTGAAATTTTACAGTGCCCGGTCTATCGCACTGATAGTGAAGGTGTAGAAATTCCTCTTAATTTTACTCCTGCAGGATCTATGTTTGTTGTTTTTCGTAAGGCTGAAAAACAACGGAAGTGTACAAATTTGAAATACAATGGAGTTTCTTTGTTTCCAACTATTAAAAATGTAGTGGAACAGGATTCTTTATCTGTAAATTTTAGTATTACTTGTTGGATAAAGCCTGAGGTGGACATAGCCATAACCGAAGAACAGGAACTTGGTGATATGTGTGCTCGTTTTTTTGCAATTTACCCTTTAGAAGGAGAGAGGCGACATGGAAACGGGCATAGTGCTGTTGGGTTGTCAGTGGGGCGGAATGGAGTGGTTGTATATGAGCGGACTATACATAATAAAGCTGTATACCGAAATCTCAGACCATTATCGGGGTGGACTCATTTGGCTTTGATCTATCAGAATAACGTACCGCATCTTTGGATAAATGGAGTATATGCTGGGGCAGGAACAACTTCAAGCACAATTGTACACCTCGAGACATTGCATTCGGATTTGTTGTGTAAAGCGGATGCTTATGAAGGTGGACTTTGTAATTTATGTATCCATTCTTCAAGTATTGACCAGACAGAGATAACCAAACTTTACCAAAAAGGGGTACCTGCTCCGTTCCATCCAAGTGAGCAGGTGATATCATGGTTGCCCAATTATCAGTTTATTGCATGGCAAGCTGGTATTTATGAGTTTGTTTCAGAGCATACAAGTTTTCGGAAGCATGTTGACATTCTTCCTGCGCGTATTTTGTTAGAGGGGCCCTGGAGGGTTCGATTTCCAAAAAAATATGGGAGTAACTGAAGAAATTACTTTAAGCCAGTTGCATTCATTGCATTTAGAAGAAAATTTTGGGGTTCGTCATTTTTCGGGAACGATGAATTATCTCTATTCGCTGTCTATCAATAGTGCCTATTTACAAGACGATATTTGTTTACGTTTGGATCTAGGGCGTGTAGAAGTACTTGCTGAAGTGTTGGTGAATGAGAACTGTGCTGGAATCTGTTGGGCTCCTCCCTATTCTGTTGATATACAACAATTTTTGCACGAAGGAGATAATACAATAGAAATTCGTGTAACAAATTTGTGGGTCAACCGATTGATTGGTGATGAGTACATGCCTGAAGAGAATATTTATGGTTATCAGGATATTCCAAATAAATATTCTACATTGCGCAACGGTGGTATCAAAAAACTTCCTGAATGGTATATACAGGGTAAACCGAAACCTGCAGGAGGCAGAATTGCATTTACAACTTGGAAGCATTATGACAAAACCTCACCCCTTGTTGAGTCCGGTTTATTGGGACCGGTCACGCTAACGGCTGGGAAAATAGGGAACTTGAATAGGTAAGGTGCTTTCTGGATATAAATTTGAGGCAAGAGTGATATCATTTTCATTCTTGCCTTAAGTATCTATGTACAAGCTCTTTTTAGTTGAGAGAATTGTCTTTGTGCTTATTGCTTTCTCTGTATTCCTTAGGAGTTTGATTGTATCGTTTGCCAAATTCTTTATAGAAATGTGACCGATTTGTGAAAGCTGTCCGATACATGACTTCTTGTATAGTCAACGTGGTGGTTAATAGTAGTTTCGCGGCATAATTAATTCTTTGTTCTTTAATGAAATCTTTAGGTGGTAGCTGCTCCAGATTTTTAAACTTGCGATATAAGTTTCTACTGCTGGTTTGCATGGCTCCTGCAAGTTCTTCCGGTCCGAACTTGGTGTTGTCCATATTTCTATTGATTAGTTCAACAGCAGTTTCTATAAACTTCTTATCTTCCTGTTGTAGCAAATGTCCACCACTAAATTCAAAGGCACTTGCTGAGGAGTTGTAATATTGCTTTAATTCTTCCTGCTTTTTTAATAGTTGCTTGATGATGCTCTTCAGATATTGAGTATTGAATGGTTTGGGGATATAAGCATCTGCTCCAGATTCTATACCTTCAATCTTTTCATCGGTTGTATTCTTTGCAGAGAGGATAACTAGTGGAATATGCATTGTATGTTTGTTGCTTTTGAGCTGTTTGATTAAGGTGATTCCATCAATTTTAGGCATCATAATATCTGTAATGATGAGGTCCGGTGTTTTTTGTTTTAATATGGTAAGCCCTTCTTCGCCATTTTCTGCGGTTAAAACAGAGTATTCATCGGATAGTATATCTTTTAGCATCCACAGTAGCTCTTTGTTGTCATCTATCATCAGAATGGTTGGCTCCGGTTGATTGGATTCTTCCTGGTGATTGTCTCTTTCAGTTATTTCAGTACTGGTTTTATGGTTAAAAGGTTCAGATTTAGGAACTTCTTCATTTAGTATACGTTCCGCTTTTCCTGTTACTTCAAGTTGTGGCAGGTTCACTATGAACTGAGCATATTGGTTTACTTCACTTTCTACTTCAATAGTACCTTGTAGCAGTTCTACCATGCTTTGGCAGATGGCAAGTCCCAAACCATTTCTGGAAGAAAGCCCTTTAATACTATTCTCTTGAATATTATCAAGTACACTATATCTGTTAAATATAAATGGAATACTCTCTTTGCATATTCCTTTTCCCGTATTATAAACTTTTAGATTTAACTTGTCTCCTTCGGCTTTTATGGATATGCGGATTATTCCATTCTCGGGGGTATATTTAAATGCATTCGAGATAAGATTATTCAGGATCTTTGTGAATCCACTATAATCACTCTTCCACATAATTTCCGGATAGATATCGGTTTCTAGATGGATTTGATTCTGCTCTGCCAACTCACTGAATGAATCTATAATTTCCTTTGCCAGTTTACTGATATTCAGTTCCTGTATGTGGCATATCTGATTACCGGTTTCCATACGGCGGAAATCTATGACCTCCTGTATCAGGCTATTGAGGCGCTCTGTATTTGATTTAATAATCTGAGCATATTTCCTGATGAAAGCATCACTGTTCTCATGCTGCAATATTCTTTCACATGGTCCATAGATCAGGGTAAGTGGTGTGCAAAATTCATGTGTGATGTTAGTGAAGAAACGTAGTTTACCTTCGTACATTTCTACTTTATACTTTTCGTTTAATCTCTTGGAAATAGCGGCTTTTCTCCGTTCGTATTTCCGCCGGATATAGTGCCAGAATCCGAATCCTGCTCCAAGGGCCAGTAATACATATATTATCTGAGCTGCAATACTTTGGTACCAAGGGGGAAGAATGACAATACGGATACTCTGGATTAAATTATCATTGTTATTTCCTCCGTCATTGTATTTCACTCTCAATGTATAGTCTCCGGGAGGAATATTTGTAAATTGAGCTTCATTGGAACGTGTATTCATCCATACATTGCTGAAATTCTCAAGTTTATAAGAATACTTACAGTTCTCACCATTGATAAAGTCGGTGGCAACAAAAGAGATTGCAAAGAAATTCTGGTCATAGTTCAGTACGATATTTTGGGGATTGCTGCCTTTCTTTTCAAATTCATGAATATTATATTCCTTATTGAATATCCTTACTTTAGTAAAATGAATATCAGGTACGAAATTGCTTCTTCCCTTTTTCTCCTTTTTTATCCAGACTATGCCATTTACTCCCCCAAAAAAGTATCTGTTTCTTACTTTGTCTTGAAAATATGCGTTATCACTGAATTCTGTTATATCTAATCCTGTCCTATGATTAAAGTTTTTGAATATATTTTTTTGAGAATCAAATAATATAATACCGGTATTACTGCTTAACCATAGATGTCCTTCTTGGTCTTCAATGATTCCGTGTATTGTATTATTGGGTAAACCCTCATTCTCATTAAAATTCTTATAGTCATAATTGCCATTGGATGAGAATTTTAGTTTAGTTAACCCATAACTTGTACCTAACCACATATCTTCATGTTGGTCTTGATGTATACATAATATATCGCTCATGGGAGCTATGCCATTCCTATCAAAAGAGATGAAAGAATAATCTTCAGTATGCGAGTTTAATCTGATGACACCATTACCACGCATCCCAATCCAGATGATAGAGTCGTTTTCCGGATATATGGCATATATTTGATTATTTTTCTGCTTATGCGGAACCTTAAAGTTAAATGCATGAATCTGTTTAGCTTCAATCCCTTGCTTATGTCGTTGGGTGCTTATTTTCAATAGAGTATTTCCTGCCCCTATCCACAATAGTGAGTCGTTTGTCTCACTCATGGAATGTACGTGGGCGATATCTTGATTAGTATTGTTGATTAATGAGTGAATTTTATTGTCCGAGAAAGAGTAGTAGTTTAAACCGGGGCCATTGGAGCCTATCCACAGAATTGGATACACATTGCTTGGTGCAAATGCGAAAACTGCATTATTAGTGAGTCCTTCTTGAGTTGTAAGATGTGTAACGTTATCATTTGAATACTCTTTTGAAGTATCGTAATTTCTGATTTTTATTACACCGTTATCTTTTGTACCTAACCATAAGGTGTTATATTTATCAGTGTAAACGGCACGAATCGGCCTTTTCTTGCTGATCGGAAGTTCATTGAGTAATATATTGGTAAATGTGTATTCGTCTTTTGTCCATGCATATACCCCTTGGCCGTCTGTGCCAATCCAGATAATATCTTGTTGTTTATCTTTCCACAAAGAGAATACACCACAATTGATGTTGAACTTCTCAACTTGGTAGTTTTGTTCAGCTATTAGTCGTATAAGACCATTTGTTTCAAATCCAATAAGAATGTCTTTATTATCAAAAGCAATAGCTCCGATTTTACCACTTTCCTGAATCGATTGCTTTAATTTTTTGATAAAATGTAGCTTCTCTTTGTCTTTGTAAAATATGTTTCCTTCAGAATCTACCATAATTATTTTCTCGTCACTGTAGAAAGCATATTTTATGAGGTGTGGATATATAAAATCCGGATGTCTGACTACTTGAGGGTTATTTGTTTTTTTACCAGATATGGTATACTTTTCCATTATGCCTTTATGGTTTATCCATACCGTATCTTGTGAATCAATTATGAAACTCGATACATTGTCCAATTCCTTCTCATTATAGAAGGGGAAATTTATAAATTTATTGTCTAATTTCGAATATAGCGATAATGTATTGGGTCTATTAAATACATATAAATAGTCTTGGCTGTCTTTGGCGATATACGAATTTTCGCCAAATTCATTATAGTATTCTTCTATAGTATTACTTTGCTGGGATAGTTTATTTAGCCCCCATTTTGTGCTAATCCATAGATAGTTCTTATCTGTTTCTATAACTTTTCTGATAACGTTACTTGAAAGACTATTTTGATTGTTGATATCAGGCTTATATACATATATCTTTTGGCTGTCGTACATATTGAGCCCGTCATAAGTACCAATCCATAAGAATCGTTTTTCATCCTGAAATAAACAGGTAACGGAACTATTTGATAGCCCGTCACGATTACTAATTTGTCTAAGGTTATGTGAATTGACATTTTGTATAAAACAAAATAGTAGCAGCAAAGAAAATTGAATATAATATTTCATTAGTAGTCCTCTTGGCATTAATCACTTTTACTGGCGAACAAAGATAGTGCTCTGATTGATTTTTCCAAAATTCTATCTGGTTGAATTTAGGTTTTAACAAGATCAACTTTAGTTAAAACTAAGGTTTTATTGTCCGGGGGGATAACCTCTGCTAAAAGACTGTTGTATTCAATTTCGCCATAACTGTATTCTCTTTGTGCATTGCGGATATGAGCATGATATTGGCGAGATATTGTATATATACATATTGCTTGTACGCTAATTTTGCATGTAGAAACAACATCAAACGTTTTCAATAGTGTATTAGTCTTTTTGCAGGTATTGAGAAAAGATACATATTATTAATTTTTGATAAATAGCGATGAATATGGAAAAACATTCTTTTAATTTTTTGAGTATTTCTAAGAAGATGTCATTAGAGTACTTTTTGATAATTTGAGTTTTGGAGAATTACTCATGCTGATGTTTTAAAGGTATTTGTCTCTTTAATAAGTGTCTTTTAAAATAGAACCAATTAAAAAATATATTAATATGAAAAACATTTTTATGCTAACAAACAAAAGTGAACAAAGACTAGGAGGAAAACGGTTCTCTGCAATCCTTCTATTATTGTGTTTATCTCTGTTTACTGTTTATGGTCAGGGAAAGAAAAATATTAAGGGATTAGTCACTGATGAGAAAAATGAACCATTAATAGGAGTCAGTGTAGTGGAACTTGGTACTTCTAATGGTACAGTAACGGATATAGATGGAAAGTTTGATTTAAATGTTTCATCAAATTCGACTTTAAAGTTTAGCTATATCGGCTACAATGTACTTGAGAAAAAGGTTGGCATACAAGCAATGATGAATGTTGTTTTAACTGAGGTTGCCTCAGAATTGGATGAAGTTGTAGTAGTGGGTTATGGAACTGTAAAGAAACGTGATCTGACAGGCTCTGTTACATCTGTTGATTCTGAAAAACTGTTGCAGAGTCCGGCGTTATCCGCTGCTGAGGCTATTCAGGGTAAAGTTCCGGGAGTATTGATACAGAACACAAGTTGGACTCCAGGATCTACTCCGTCTATTCTTATTCGTGGTACACGTTCTATCAAAGCAGGAAATGATCCGTTGTATGTAGTGGATGGTATTCCTATTTCAACAGCTCCTAATTTATTTGCCCCTGGTGATATAGAGTCGATAGAGGTTCTTAAGGATGCCTCAGCCACAGCGATATATGGGTCTAGAGGTGCTAATGGAGTTATCATTATCTCAACAAAGAAAGGTAAGAAAGGAAAAGTACAGGTTGACTATAATGGCTATTACGGAATTCAGACCATTCAAAATAAGTTGGAATTAATGGATGGATCAGAATATGCGGAGTATGTGCGTGAAGCTTATAGAGCTGCCGGACAATATGATTCAGCAGTACCTAATATGGAACTGGATAAAACATTACCTTCGTTTACTGGCGATGATTATACTTGGCAGTCTATTGCGATGGCTTACGATGAAAACGGTAATTATGATCCTGGTAAAGTGCGTTCCGGTGCTTTGTGGTGGAATGAAGTAGAGCGTACAGGTATAGTGACTGATCACCAACTCGGCATCAGAGGGGGAGGTGATAAAATGCAGTTTGCTTTTAATACTACATATTTCAGGAATGAAGGCATTTATAAGAATCAAGACTACTCGCGTTATACGGTAAAGTTGAGTGTTGATGCGGAGGTTACTAATTGGTTGAAGATAGGAGGACAGTCACATTTTAGTCATTCATTACAGGATAGAGGTTCGAATTTTCAGGATTGCTGGCGTGTTAATCCGCTTGGACGATTGTACGATGATGATGGAGCACCTACGTTGATGACCTCGGGTGGTGACTCTCAATGGTGGAATCCTCTTCAATATTTGGAGCCTGATGCTGTAGTAAATCCGTTGAAGATTAACCGTTTCTTAGGTAGTTATTATGGAGAAATCAAACTTCCGTTAGATGGACTTAAGTATCGTGCAAATATTGGCATTGATTTCCATTCTCGGCAGGATTATTCTTTTTTATCTTCAAATGCAAGACAAGGCAATCCTAATCAGGCAAAGAATGCTACTCAACAAACCTATGCTTATACATTTGAAAATCTGTTATTCTATGATAAGCAATTTGGAAAACACTCTATCGGGATTACTTTGCTGCAATCTATTCAGCGCAATAGAACTGAAAGTTTAAGTACTACTGTTCAGGATTTACCTTCGGATGATCTGCTTTTTAATGATATTGCGTCAGCATTGGATATAACAGGATATGACAGTAATAACCAGGTATGGAGCCTTGCTTCTTTCATGGGGCGCTTGAACTACAATTATAAAAGCAGGTATTATGCAACATTCTCAATGCGTTATGATGGCTCTTCACGTTTAGCAGATGGACACAAATGGGTTTCTTTCCCTGCTTTTTCATTGGCATGGAGAGTAAATGAGGAAAACTTCCTTAAGAATTTTGATAAACTTGATAATTTGAAACTGCGTTTCGGATATGGTGTAACTGCCAATACTTCTATTAATCCTTATCAAACAAAGGGATTGTTATCAAAGAAGTATTATAATTATGGAGAAAATATGGTTATTGGTTATACCTCATCCAGCTTACCGGATAAAACATTGACTTGGGAAACTACCGGACAATGGAATGTAGGTGTTGACTTTAGTTTTTTCCGTGGACGTTTGAGTGGAACAGTTGATGCTTATCTGCAAAATACACATGATTTGCTGCTTGACCGTCAGTTACCTGCTGTCTCTGGCTATACGAGTGTACTTACTAATGTTGGTAAGACAAGGAATAAGGGTATTGAAGTTAGTTTATCTACTGTGAATATACAAAATAAAGACTTTACATGGTCTACAGATTTTATGTATTCAACTAATAAGGAAGAAATTGTAGAATTGTATAATGGGAAAGTAGATGATATAGGCAATAGTTGGTTTATAGGCGAAGCGCTTGGGGTATATTATGATTATAAGAAAATCGGTATCTGGCAGGATACTCCGGAAGATCTTGCAGAAATCGAAAAATATAATAAGAATGGTCATAAATTTGCACCGGGAATGATTAAACTGCTGGATATTGATGGAGATCATAAAATTACTGCAGACAATGATCGTATGATCCTTGGACAAAAACGCCCCAAACATATTTTTAATTTTAGCAATACATTTGTTTATAAAGGTCTTGACCTGAATGTTGTTCTTTATGGAACTTTAGGCGGAATGTTGAGAAATGCAGTTCGCGTGAATCACCAGTCTTATCGTAATAATAGTGTGAAATTTGACTATTGGACTCCTAATAATCCCACTAATGCTTATCCGCGTCCTAACAGGTTGTATGACAATATAGAGTATGAATCTTCATTATATTATGAAAAATCTGATTTTTTACGTGTTAAAACAATAACATTAGGGTATACATTACCTAAAAGTCTGGTTAATAAAGCAACTTTATCTAATTGTCGCTTATACGTTACTGCACAGAATCCTCTTGTGTTTACAAGCTACACCGGAGTCGATCCGGAAGGAGCGGCAACCTATGCTTCACCAAGTGTAAGTAGTTGGATATTTGGTATGAATGTTTCTTTTTAAACTAAATAAAATAAGAATAAAATGAAAACGATGAAATATAGAAAAAGCATCGACATAATTTTTACGATGGTTTATGGATTTATCTCCCTGATAAATGTTAGTTGTGATGATTTTCTTTCAGAGAAAGAAGTTCCTCGTATAACAAGTGATTTTTATAAAACTGAACAAGGTATACTGGCAGCTGTTGATGCCACCTATGCTTATATGCGTTTTGGAGTTGGTGGAGAGTTCTCTAATGTTTTTACAGAATTAGGCACTGATCTGATAACAGGTGCGGAGGGAGCTTTGAGTTATCCCTATAATTTATATAGTGCAACTTTGTCACCAACAGAATCGAAGTTATATAGTTTGTGGGAAAACCATTATAAAGCTATCGGAGTGACAAACTTGGTCTTAGATGCTCTGCCGGAGGCGAGTGTATCGGAAGCAGAAAAAGAGAGTTATGGTGCTGAGATGAATTTCTTTCGTGCGTACTTCTACTTTGACTTAGTTCAACAATTTGGCAAAATACCTTTGGTTACTAAGGCAATACAAGAACCTCAAACTGACTTCAAACGCTCTTCTGTATCAGATGTCTATAAGCTTATTGTCAGTGATTTAAGATATGCGGCAGAACATCTCCGTGAATCGGCAACTGGTACAGAACAAAGTAAGGCTACTAAATATGCTGCTGCTCATTTATTGTCTAAAGTTTATCTTACACGTGGTAGTGCAGTAACTGATCAGCGTGGACAATTATCAACTGATATGGATAGTGCTTATTACTATGCAAAAAGGGTAATAGACAGCCCTAAGTATACTTTATTGAATAACTATTCGGATTTGTGGGATGTTAACAACATGGGAAATCGTGAGGTTATCTTTTCCATTCAGTTTACTCTTGATCCGATATATAATGGAGATGGAAATAAATCTCATTTATATTGGGGATCGTGGTATGAAGATCAACCTGGTATGAAGCGTGATATAGCTAACGGCCGTCCTTATCGTTTTCATCGTGCTACCAATAAGACGATGTTTGAGTTATTTGATCGTAAAAATGACTCCCGTTTTTATAAGAGTTTTAAATGGACCTACTATTGTAATAAAGTAACTTCTTCTTTAGCCATAGGAGATACTGCTATTTATTATAGTTTAAATGCTCCTAAGAACAGAACATATAAATATAAATATTTTCAATGGAACAAGGATGATCCAAGTAAGAATAACAGATATTATCCCATTGTGTTGAAATATGAGGATCCGTTAAGAGAAACGGCAAATGAGCAGAAAGGGGTACGCGAATGGGTACGTATGCGTCTTGGCGAGACTTACCTCATTGCTGCGGAAGCAGCAGGACGTAAGGGGGATTACAACTTGGCTGCTGATTTGATTAATGTTATTCGTGAGCGTGCTTCTTGGAAGTCCGGCGAAAAAAAGGTACCTCAATATTGGCTGGAAGAAGGTGGAGAAATGGACAACACGGAATCTACTTATGAAAATATAAAAGTGACTGCAGATGACTTGAAAGAGAACTTTGTAGATTTTATGTTGGATGAAAGAGGACGTGAACTTTTGGGCGAATACACAAGATGGGAAGATCTGGTACGTTGTGAGAAATTGGTTGAGTATGTAAAAAAATGGAATCCAGACGCAATGAAGAATATCCAAGAGTATCACAAACTGCGTCCAATTCCTCAAAAGCATATTGACCGACTGAATCCTCGCGGTTCTGATGAGGAAGAGCAGAACCCTGGATATTTCTAATTCTACCTAAAAACTTATGTAATGTAAGGAGTTGGTTCATTATTGGGCTAACTCCTTATTAAATAGACTTTTATTTTTGAAGATAAAAAACTGATATTTAATACCATGAACTTGACTAAATTATTAAAAAGGGGAAACAATTCTTTTGTTGTTGCACTCCTTTGGGGGGTTACTACAGATGTAGATACTTTTTCAAAATTTGTAGGCTTAACCGACTGAAAGGTTATTGTGGGCTGAATCAGGGAGAAAAAATTCTGAAAAAACTCGAATGAAGCTGCATATGTAGCAAAACGATTTAAAGAATGCTAAAAGATAAGTTACCTAATGTTACTATAGCGGGACTGGCAGTTGCTGGAAGTATCCGTTGGCTTGAGTCTTTCTTGAAAAATTCATTAGGAATATATTTTGCTGATGCTGAAGTAGAAGCTGATGGAAGTTTTCAACTAAATATAAGAGAGAAATATCAACCACAAAATGAATATGTTAAAGTATCCGTCCCGGCAATGAGTGCGGCGGTGATAATTATAGATAAAGAATGATTATGAAAAGGTTACTAATTATTTATCTAGCGTTATGCTTTTGGGGAGAATGCAGCTATGCTGTAGAGAAGCAGAAGGATATAGAGATTTTATATAATAGATTGTTGGAAGAATACCTATCGGATTCGATAGACGTTTCTCAAGCAGAAAAAGATTTGGCTGTTATGCAAACTGATGGTAGTTGGAAAGACATTGATTATAAGACAGTGACTTTCTATTTCGATGCAGACCGTCATCTCAAAAGATTAAGAAACATAGCATTGGCCTATAGTAAGCCTGGAAATAAGCTATTTCATAAGCCGGAATTGAGAAAAAAGATAGTATTGGGGTTAGACTATTTCCGGACAGTTAATCCCGATTCCGGAAATTGGTGGTATCGGGATATCGGGGCTCCTTCCCAATATATGGTTCCTCTTCTTTTGTTGAAGAAAGAACTGAAAAGAGAAGATTTGATGAGGCTTTCTGCTTACCTAGTTGATAAGACAGATAATGTAGCACATAGAGGTAAGAACAGGACATGGGTGTCTGCAGTCTTGATACATAAGGGCTGTATAGAAGATAATTATGAGTTAATAGCCAAAGGATTTTCTTCCATTGCTTCTACCATATATGTAGAGGAGAAAGATGATGAAGGAATGAAAAGAGATAATAGTATCCATCAGCACCGTCCTCAACTTTATTCGGGTGGATATGGAATGTCACTGATGTCTGACTTGGCAGAGTATATTACTTTAGCTAATAAGACATCTTTCATAAAATTTTTTACTCCTGATAAGATTAAGTTGGTATCAGATGTTTTTCTGAAAGGAACACAGATGTTCGGATACAGGGAGGCATATGATTTTGGGACGATTGGACGGGGAATATGTCGGCCGAATTGCTTGAGTAATATGTCCACGTACACATTAGATTTAATGAAAGAAGTTGATCCTATTCATGCAGAAGATTATGAAGCATGGAAAAAGCATATTAATGGTGCAGCCTTTCCGGTACCTGGAAATACACACTTCTGGAAATCGAACATTATGACTCATCATGGAGCTGATTATTACATGTCTGCCAAAGTCATATCCGTGCGCACAAATGGTACGGAAATGCTGAATGGGCAGAATTTGAAAGGTTATTATCTACCATTAGGAGCGACTAATATAATGACTACCGGTCATGAGTATGATGACGTCTTTGTAGCTTGGGATTGGACGCGGGTACCGGGAACAACGGCGGTTGCTAATCAGTCGACTGCCGAATTACGTTGGTATCTGTTCGGATCGAATCAATTTGGCGGAGGCGTTAGCAACGCCCATAATGGAGTAATGGCTTATGAGCATGCCTATCAGGGTGTGGAAGCTCGGAAAGCTTACTTTTTTATGGGAGATGCTATGGTATGTATGGGAAGTGGTATTAAGGCAGCCCGTACGCAGGAAGTTCGTACTTCGGTAAATCAATGTCTGGCAAATGGTGAGGTTACATATGGCTTGTCAGGGCATACATACCGGCTAATGGATAACTTGTCCGACAAAAAGATAGACTGGGCTTACCATGATAATGTAGGGTATATTTTCCCGCAAAATGGGAGTGTAACATTGAGAAAAGCCAAGCAAACGGGTACCTGGCGGGAACTTGAAGTAACGGCAAGTGAGCAACCTGTTACAAAAGAGGTTTTTAGTTTATGGATTTCGCATGGCACTACTCCACAGAATGAGGATTATTGCTACATAATAATGCCTGATAAACCTCTTTCTTATTTTACAGATAAGAAGTTTGAGAATGAAATCAAAATTATAGCCAATACGGAGCAGATACAAGCGATTGCCAATGAGAATAAGAGACAGTATGCTGTCGTCTTTTATGAACCGGGTGAAATACGGTTCTCAGATGATCTGGTAGTGGCAGTCAATAAAAAAGTTTTGTTATACATTGAGAAGAAAGACGGGCAATATGAAATAGCTGTAGCTGATCCTTTGTATAAAGAGGAGTCTGTTCAATTAAGCCTGAATGGAGAACAGATGGATATAACATTCCCTTCCGGTGACTATTCCGGTAGTTCGGTGATAAAGCATATAGCCCAAAAGCATTAATAAGCACACAAAGGCACTACTTACGTAGTGATTGCTAAGAATAAAGAACTCGTCAAACAAGAGAATCATCTTTTTGTTTATTGGCTTCCCTGTACTCCCTGGGAGTTTGATTATAGCGTTTGGCGAATTCTTTATAAAAATGCGACCGGTTGGTAGCCGCTATCCGGTACATGATTTCTTGTATATTTAATGTTGTTGTTAACAGCAATTTTGCAGCATATTTCATTTTTTGCTCTTTTATGAAATCTTTGGGAGATGATTGGTTCAGTTTTTTGAACTTTCGGTATAAATTTCTGCCACTGGTTTGCATCGCCTCGGCTAATTCGTCAGGGCCGAACTCTGCATTATCCATATTTTTATTGATTATTTCTATAGCGGTTTGCAGGTATTCTTTATCCTCATTTTGTAATAACTGTCCTCCACTATAGTCAAATGCACTTGCAGAAGAGTTATAGTATTGCTTTAACTCTTCTTGTTTTTTTATAAGTTGTTTGATAATGGTTCTAAGATATTGTGTATTGAAAGGTTTGGGAATGTAAGCATCCGCTCCGGATTCTATACCTTCTATTTTCTCATCGGTTGTATTCTTGGCCGAAAGAATTACCAATGGAATGTGTGCAGTATGCTTATTGTTTTTCAGTTGTTTAGTCAGGGTGATTCCATCGATTTTAGGCATCATGATATCTGTGATAATCAGATTCGGAGTTTCTTGTTTCAATAGTTCCAACCCTTCCTCTCCGTTTTCGGCAGTTAAGATTGCATATTCATTTGATAATATATCTTTCAACATCCACAACAATTCTTTATTATCATCAATAATCAGTATTGTGTTTTCCGGTTGGTTAGTTTCTTCTTCGTTATTGACTGTTTCGGGCAGTGTTACCTCTGTTTTATAATTGGACAGTTCAACTTTGGCAATTTCATGTGGTTGTATATTTCCCACTTTTTCTGTGGTTTCAAGCGCAGGTAAAGTCACAATAAATTGGGCATATTGATTTACTTCACTTTCTACGTTAATGGTTCCATGTAGCAATTCTACCATACTCTGGCAAATGGCAAGCCCTAATCCGTTTCTGGATGATAAGCCTTTTATACTATTTTCTTTGATGTTGTCGAGTATACTGTACCGGTTAAATATTAACGGAAGGTTTTCTTTACTGATACCTTTCCCCGTATTATACACTTTAATGCTTAGTTTATCTTCTTCTTTTTTTATGGATATACGGATAGTCCCATTTTCCGGTGTGTATTTGAAAGCATTGGAAATAAGATTATTGAGGATTTTAGTAAAGCCGTTGTGGTCACTTCTCCAAATGATATCCGGAGTGATGTCTGTTTCCAACTGAATTCGATTCTGTTCGGCCAATTCATCAAATGATTCAATGATTCCGTTGCCCAATTCGCTGATATTCAATTCTTGTATGTGGCATATCTGGTTACCGGTTTCCATACGGCGGAAATCGATGACTTCTTGTATCAGGCTGTTAAGCCGCTCGGTATTTGATTTTATAATCTGGGCATATTTTTTTATAAAGTCATCACTATGTTCATAATTGAGTATCCTTTCGCATGGTCCGTAGATAAGTGTGAGCGGAGTACAGAATTCATGTGTAATATTGGTGAAGAAACGTAACTTCCCTTCATACATTTCTTCTTTATATTTTTCTTTCAGCCTTCTGTCGATAGAAGCTTTCCTCCGTTCGTACTTCCAACGAATATATCGGAAAAGGCCTAACCCTGCTCCTATAAGTAGTAGAACGTAGATTGTTTGAGCAGCAATGCTCCAGTACCAGGGAGGAAGGATGGTGATGTATATACTTTGAGTTAAGTTTTCATTACTACTGCTCCCATCATCATACTTCACTCGCAAGATGTAGTTACCGGGAGGAATATTGGTAAATTGCGCTTCATTGGAGCGCGTGTCCATCCATACATTGCTAAAATTTTCCAGTTTATAGGAGTACTTGCTATTTTCTCCATTGATGAAATCCATGGCAACAAAAGAAACAGCAAAGAAATTTTGATCGTGCTTCAATACAATTTCTCTTTTATTACCTTTGCTTTTTTCAAATTCGGATATGTTATAATCTTTATTGAATATCCTGAGCTTGGTAAAGAAAATATCCGGAATGAAATCTTTTCTCTTTTTTTCCCCATTTTCTATCCATACAATACCATCTACGCCTCCAAAGAAATATCGTTTTTTTGTACTGTCTTGAAAGTAAGCATTATCACTAAACTCTATTACCTTTAATCCTGTTTTATGATTAAGGTTTCGGAATGTATTCTTATGTGAATCAAATAGAATGATACCAGTATTACTGCTTAACCATAAGTTACCTTGAGGATCTTCTGCGATACCATGTATTGTATTATTAGGTAATCCTTCATTTTCATTGAAGTTTTTATAATCGTATTCACCATTGGGTAATAAGGTCAATCTGGTGAGGCCGTAACTGCTGCCTACCCATATAATTTTATTTTTGTCTTGATGTATACAGAGAATGTCATTCATTGGAGCTATTCCGTTTTTATCGAATGAGATAAGCTGATAGGCTTCGGTCTGCGTATTCAGGCGAATGACTCCATTTCCCCGCATTCCAATCCAGAGAATAGAATCATTCTCCGGATAAATGGAATATATTTGATTGTACTGCTGTCTGTTGGGGACTCTGAAATAAATGGTACGTATATCTTTGGCTTTAATCGTATTTCCATGTGCTTCAATACTGATTCGGAGCAATCTGCTTCCAGAACCTACCCATAGCAATGAGTCGCAGGTCTCACTCATGGAATGTACACGTGCAATTCTAGAGTTGGTATTGTTGATAAGCGAGTGTATTTTGTTGTCCCGATATGAATAATAGTTTAGTTCAGGACCGTCCGACCCAATCCATAATATAGGATGGCTCTTACTTTCAGTAAAAGCAAAGACTGCATTATTGGTTAATCCGTCTTTGACAGTGAAATGGGTTACATTAGCTGTCGAATATTCCTGGGCAACATCGTAATCTTTAATTCTGATGATGCCATTATCTTTAGTTCCCAACCACAGAGTGTTTTGTTGATCTGTATGAATAGCCCGGATGGGTCTTCTTTTATTTATGGGCAATTGATTTAATGACAGGTTGTTGAAAGCGTACTCATCTTTGGTCCATGCATATATGCCTTGCCCGTCTGTACCAATCCAGATAATGTCTTGTTGTTCATCTTTCCATAATGAGAATACCCCACAATTAATTTCTATTTTTTCTAATTCATATCCTTTAGCTGCATCGAGCCGAATAAGGCCGTTCGTTCTAAAGCCAATGAGGAGATCATCGTTATCGAAAATAATAGAGCCGATTTCCCCGCTCTCATTAATAAGCTTATTCAGATTTTTAACAAAATGAATGCCTTGGGTTGTTATATAATAAATGTCTCCGATAGAATCGACTATGATGATTTTCTCGTTATGGTAGAATGCATACTCTATGGGCTGAGCATGTTTAAAATCACTATGCCTTTTAATGCTGGGTTGATCAGAGCCTGTGTCAGATACAGTATATCTCTCCAGAACTCCTTGGTGATTGATCCAAATAGTATCTTGTGCATCAATTAGCATACCCAATACTGTATTATGTTCTATTCCTTTATGTACAGGAAGGTCGATAAATTTATTTTCAACTTTAGAATAGAAAGACAAGACATCCGGTTTGCTAAGAACATACAAATTATCGTGGCTGTCTTTAGCCATATAAGAGTTTTCTCCGAATTCATTGTAATACGCCTCTATGGTATTGCTTTGTTGCGATAGCTTGTTAAGTCCCCACTTGGTACTGATCCACAGATAAATGCTGTCTGTTTCTATAATATTTCTGATAACATTGCTTGATAAACTGTTTTGGTTGTTGATATCGGGCTTATAAATATAGATATTCCGGCTGTCATACATATTAAGCCCGTCATATGTTCCGATCCATAAAAAACGTTCGTCGTCTTGAAACAGGCAAGTGACAGAACTGTTGGATAAACCGTCCCGATTACTGATCTGTCTCAGATTGTACGAACAAATGTTGCTTGTTAAACAAGAAAAAAAGAATAAAAGCAGCAATGTATGTTTTCTCATGGGGCTATTCATATTTATTTAAGTATTAGATGCAAACAAAGATATGTTTTTTTTCTGTGCTTCAATCTGAAAAATATGCTTTAAAATGGTATAATTATGTCTTAGGACGATAACCATACAAAAATGGCGAAGATGGGCACGTTCTTTGTCATGTCAGCGTATACTATTGGCACTTTTGTAGATATTACTATATTGATTATTGCCTATTTTTGTATCATTCACTAAAAAGTAATCTATATTATGAAACGAATCTTATCAGTATTCTTTTTTATTTCATTATTTCATCTATCATTATTAGCCGGATCAATAGGGAAGCTTAATGTTCTTCGCTGTGAATATTTAGTTGCCCCGTTAGGAATAGATGTGCCTTCTCCGCGTTTGAGCTGGCAATTGCCAGTTGATGTTGATGTTCAGGAAGCCTATCAGGTTATTGTAGGCACAGATTCCGTTCGGGTTGCTCAGGGGATGGGTGATAGCTGGAACTCCGGTAAACAGACTATATCAAATGTTCTGGCTGTTTATGCCGGACAAAAACTTCAACCTTATACACGATATTACTGGAAGGTGTGTGTCTGGGATAGTAATAAGATGTATACAAGTGACGTAACTTACTTTGAAACCGGAGTAATGGATGAACACAACTGGAAGGGTAACTGGATATCAGATACCCATAATATACATCTGAAGCCCGCTGCATATTTTAGAAAAGAATGGGATGCAAAACGTACTATTCGGGAAGCCCGTGCATACATTGCTGTTGCCGGATTATATGAACTTTATATTAATGGCTCACGGGTTGGAGATCATCGTCTGGACCCTGCATATACTCGCTTTGATAGACGTACTTTATATTTGACACACGATGTAACGCAACTATTGAAGCAAGGAAATAATGCCATTGGTGTACTGTTGGGAAATGGCTGGTACAATCACCAGTCTACTGCTGTGTGGAACTTCGATCAGGCGCCTTGGCGTGGCAGGCCTAAATTCTGTATGGATATCCGTGTGGTATATGACGACGGAAAGGTAGAATTTATTTCTACTGGTCAAGACTGGAAAACCTCTTTGAGTCCGGTTATTTTCAATAGTATTTATACTGCTGAACACTATGATGCACGGTTGGAACAACCTGATTGGAACACTCCGGGATTTGATGATAAGAAATGGAAAAATGCAAGTTGCACTTCCGCTCCGTCACCTCTGATTGTGTCGCAGCAGATGCATCCTATCCGGGACGTGGAGATGCTCCGTCCGGCAAAGATGATTAAACTTTCCGATTCTATTTATTTATTTGACTTGGGCAGGAATATAGCAGGTGTCAGCCAATTGACAATCAAAGGAAAACCTGGTACGGAAGTTCGTTTGAAGCATTCTGAGAGAATCGGAGAAAATAATAGAGCAGATATGTCTAATATTGATTATCACTATCGCCCTACAGATGATTCAGATCCTTTTCAAACGGATATCTTTATTCTGAGTGGTATGGGAGAAGAAACATTTCGTGCCCGTTTTAATTATAAAGGTTTTCAGTATGTTGAAGTAACAAGTAGCGAGCCGGTTGAACTGACTGATAATAGCTTGAAAGCCTACTTCATGCACAGTGATGTTCCTGTTGCCGGCAGAATCTCATCATCTGATGAATTATTGAATAAGATATGGAAGGCGACGAATGCTGCATACCTGTCAAACTTATTTGGCTATCCTACGGACTGCCCCCAACGGGAGAAGAATGGGTGGACGGGAGATGCCCATATTGCTATCGAGACCGGACTTTATAATTATGATGGCATCACGGTCTATGAAAAATGGATGGCCGACCACCAAGATGAACAAGCCCCTAACGGAGTGCTCCCTGCCATTATTCCTACTGCCGGATGGGGGTATCATTGGGGGAATGGTGTTGACTGGACAAGTACGGTGGCTATTATTCCCTGGAATATTTACCTGTTCTATGGAGACAAACATTTGCTTGAATCTATGTATGACAATATCAGAAGATATGTGGATTATCTGAATTATACATACCCTTCGGGCATCACGGACTGGGGATTAGGAGATTGGATTCCTATAAAGTCACATTCCTCCAAAGAGCTGACTTCATCCATCTATTATTATGTCGATACGGATATTCTGGCTAAAGCAGCCAGAATATTGAACAAACAACAAGATTATGAAAAGTATTCTGCTTTAGCGCAAAAAATAAAGAATAGCATCAATGCCCGCTTTCTGAATGAGGGAACAGGTATTTATTGTGGTGGAAGTCAGACAGAGTTAAGCGCACCACTCTATTGGGGAATAGTCCCTGAACATCTGAAAGAATTGGTGGCTCATAACTTAGCAGAGAAAGTGAGTAAAGACGGCAGTATGGATGTAGGCTTACTGGGTAGTAAAACTATTCTGAATGCTTTGAGTGCGAATGGATATGCAGATTTGGCTTATCAACTTGCTTCTAAAGAGACCTATCCGTCCTGGGGCTGGTGGATAAAGAATGGAGCAACTACTCTTTATGAGAATTGGCGTATTGATGGGAAAAAAGATATTTCATTAAACCACATCATGTTTGGAGAAATCAGTGCTTGGTATTATAAAGCATTGGGAGGACTTTACCCTGATTCTTCAATGCCCGGCTTCAAACATATTATGTTAAGACCCAATTTTGTAGCAGGTTTGGATGCTTTTGAGGCAAGTCATATTTCCCCTTATGGAGAAATAGTTTCATCATGGAAAAAGAACAGGGGTAAGGTGCAATATACGATTACTATTCCTTCAAACAGTTCTGCTACCTTATATCTAAAGAAGTCTTGTAGAATAAAATGTAAAGAGATAGAAGCTACTACTTTATCTGCCATGCGCGAGAAAGGAAATGGCATCGAATTGCTAACCGGTACCTATCATTTTGAAATTAAAACTAAATAATTGAAGGAGGGCGTGTCCAAACTGAATGAAAGTTTTTATTTTCTCCTCACTTATTACCTACCTTCTCCTTGTTTTATATAGGGAGATGGTAGGGAGTAGATACGATTCTGATATAGTTTAAACACATCTGAAGCACCGGCTCACTACATAATACATGTCCAATTTCGCCCAAAATGTATGTTTTCTCAATATGTCCGTTTTTGCCATATTAATGGCGATATTGGATGTACTTATGTACTATTAATCGTCTAACTTTGCCGATAGAAACAACATAATTAGTATGTTTTCAATATGCATTGATTGCACATTAAGGTAAAAAAGATTTTTTGTAAAGCGAGAGGGTGAAGACTGCATGTGCATGATTCACCCGCTCCTTTCGGAAAGTAGAAAAACATTTGTTTAACCTCTAATATATTTTTAAGTATGGAAAAACACTCTCCTTGATTTTCTTAGAGTAAGAAGAATTCATTCTTTATTATACTCTACTTTGGTAAGTTTCTTAATGAACTATTTCTAATATTAATAATACACAATTATGCGAAACAAACTCAATGTCCAAAAGAAAATGATTCTTAGGCATTACTGGCTGAAAGATATCATGCCACTTTCTAAGAAATCCATTTTAATGGCGACACTTTTGTCGCTTGGCTTAGTTACAACTGCTGACGTTTATGCTGCTAAAGACAATCAGACACACATCGGTGAAGTTGTGGCAAGTACTCAAGGTGTTATGCAAACTGCTAAAAAACTAACAGGAAAAGTAGTGGATGCAAAAGGTGAGTCTATCATTGGTGCAACAATTAAAGTGAAAGGAACCACGCAGGGTGCTATCTCTGATATTGACGGTAACTTTAATTTGCCTGTTGATGTTTCTAATCCCACAATAGAAATCTCATTTGTTGGTTATCAAACCAAAACAATGAAGGCTACGGCTGGAGCACCTCTGGTTATTACTTTAGAGGAAGACACCCAATTACTTGATGAGGTGGTGGTGGTTGGTTACGGTACCCAGAAGCGTATGACAATGAGCTCGGCTGTTGCCACCGTACAGGGGGATAAGATTAAGGCTCCTGTTGCTAATGTGTCCAATCAGTTGGGAGGACAGATACCGGGTATTATTACCCGTCAGACTTCCGGTGAGCCGGGAAAAGATGCAGCGACTGTGTTGTTGCGTGGTAATAAACCGCTGGTTCTGGTCGATGGTATCGAACGCCCGTGGGAAAAAGTAAACCAGGCTGATATTGAATCTATTTCTGTTCTGAAGGATGCTGCTGCGGTTGCTCCTTACGGTTTGAAAGGGGCCAATGGTGTAATCCTGATTAATACGAAACGAGGAAAAGAAGGTAAAGTAACCTTGACTTATGATGGTTCGGTTGGTTTTCAGACTCCGATGAATACTCCTGATTTCCTGAATGCTTATGATGCATTGACCTTATATAATGAAGCGTTGAGAATGGATGGACGTGACAAAGAAGTATATGGTGATGATCTGTTGCAGAAGTATAAGGATGGTACTGACGACCGTTACAAAAATACAGACTGGATGGATGAGTACATGAAGACTACCACTACTACTCGTCACAATGTCTCTCTGAGTGGTGGTAATAAGTTTATCAATGCGTTCGCCTCTTTCGGATATATGTATCAGGGCAGTATGATGGGTAAAGACACCGGATATGACAGATTTAATCTCCGTTCTAATGTTGATTTCCATCCGATAGACATTACTAAAGTGAGTGTTGATATTAATTTAGCCTACGATACTAAAAAGAGCCATTATTATGATGGCAAAAAGATGATGGAAGACTTGTATCGTTTGTGTGCTCCGACAGTCCCCAATATGGTTGGCGGAAAACCAGCCATGCAGGGTGGTGGTTCCAGTATGTATATGGGAGTGCATGATGGAGCTGATAAGACATACAATAATAACTTTCAGAATATAACAGTTTCTTTAGATCAGCAATTGCCATTTCTGAAAGGTTTGTCTGCAAAAGCTTTATTCAGTTACGACCGTCAGATTTATGATGCAAAAGAATGGCAATATCCTTTCACGGCTTATGCCTATAATGATGCTGGTGAAATTGAAGAACAACAAGGTGGTGAAGCGAAACCGTCTCTTAACATCACAAATAAGCAATGGACTTATTATACTATTCAGGCTCATTTGAATTATGAAAGAAGATTTGGTAAGCATGAGGTTGGTGTATTAGGTGTATTTGAAAGGAGATGGGGTAATACGGTAGAAACCAAAGCCGGTAGAAAGAACTATGATTTTATGATTCCGGAATTGAATATGGGTAGTCCGGTTGCGGAATTTATCAGCAACTCCGGTACCACCACCCGCTTTGGTCAACAGGGGTATGTTATGCGTCTGAACTATAACTATGCCCAGAAGTATATGCTTGAATTGGCAGGACGTTATGACCAGACTTACCAATATGCTCCTGACCGTAGAAGTGCATTTTTCCCTTCCGTATCTTTGGGTTGGAGACTTTCTGAGGAATCATTTATAAAAGATAATTTCTCATTTATCAATAACTTAAAGTTGAGAGCTTCTTATGGTAAATCTGGTAATCCTGTCGGTGATGCATTTTCTTATCTTTCACAATATAAAATTGAAAATGGTGCAGTGTTCGGCAAAAACCCTACCCAATTGCAGAGTTTGGTGGAGGGGGCTGAACCTAATATTTTCCTGACTTGGGAAACAGTCTGGAAAGCTAATATAGGTTTAGACATAAATTTTTGGAATGATTTGTTGATTGCTGAGTTTGATGTATACCGGGATAAGCGCACGGATAAAATTTTGAGTCCGAATGCGATCGTATCTTCTGAATATGGCATTGGCCTGGCTAAAGAAAATGCTGGTGAAGATGAAAGGTATGGTTTTGATGCAGCATTGAGTAGCCATTATACTTTCAATTGTGGATTAAAGATGTCTAATTCGGTTTCTTTCGGGTTTACTCGTGATAAGCAGATTGAGATTCGTGAAGCTCCCGGAACCAAGAATAATCCAAGAAAGCGTAAGACCGGGCAACCGAGTGGACGCACATGGGGATATAAAGCTGCCGGATTATTTAAGGATCAGGCAGATATTGATAACTGGGCTTATCAGAAGGGCGTATTGCCTGGTGATATCAAGTATGTGGATATCAATGGTGATGGTAAGATTGATAGTGAAGACCAGGTTATTATTGGTTTCAACGAGACTCCTGAAGTGATGTGGGGGTATAACCTTCGTTTGGAATATAAGAACTTCGATTTCAGTATGTTCATTCAGGGAGCTGGTGGTTCTGACTATTATTTGGGTAGCAATGGAGACCGTAATGTTCGTTATCCATTCAAGGATGCCATTCATCCACGCCGTGAACACTTGGATTCATGGACAGAAGCTAATCCGAATCCAAATGCAAAATATCCGCGTTTGTCTGCCTCTATCCGTAACCAGAACTATGAAACATCCTCTTACTGGATGGTAAATACTGCTTATGTGAAACTAAAATCATTGCAGATTGGCTATACTTTTAAACCGCAATTACTGAAGAAAGCCAAGATGCAGAGTTTACGTTTATATGCTGATTTCTATAATTTGTGGACCATTTATAGCAAAATGCCTGACGACTTTGACGTTGAAAACCAAGCTTTCAACTCATATCCACAACAGATTATCAGCTCTTTTGGTGTAAGTGTAACCTTTTAATGCAATATAATTATGAAAAAAATAATATATGGTATCCTTTGTTCCATACTTTTGTTGAATGCTTCGTGCACGGATTTTATGGACAATATAAAACCAACGAATTCTGTTACCGATGAAGGTATCTGGTTGACAGAGTCAAGTGCTATGCTGTTTATGAGTAAAGTTTACAGAGACTTGGATGGACCTTATTATAGCGTAAATGGCTTGAACGACCATGCTGTCGATATCCTGTTTACGGATGATTGTATCCAGATTGGTGAGAAGGCGTCTAATCAATGGAATTTGTTTGACTTCAATGCTTCTTCTGCTCCGATTGACAGATGGGGTAATCGTTATTCTTCTATTCGTAGAGCTAACATTGCTTTGAAGAACTTGCCGGACTCTCCGCTACCTGCTAATGTGAAAGAACGCTTGATGGGAGATTCGTACTTTCTGCGTGCGATGTTCTATCTGGAATTATTCCGTTATTATGGAGCGGCTATACTGATTGACAAACCGCTTGATCGCAATACGGATGATATTTTCCTAGCTCGTGCTACACCGGAGGCTACATTGCAGTTCATTATTTCTGATTTCCAGAATGCTGCCGATCGTTTACCGGTGACGGTACCTGATGACGAGTTAGGGCGTGCGACTAAGGGAGCTGCGTTGGGCATGATGGCGGCCACTTATTTATATGCAGCCGGAATCATAGATTCCAAATATTATGCAGATGCGGCTAAAACTGCCCGTGTTTTAGTTAGTGGTGATCTGAAAGGTACTTATTCTTTGTACCAGAACGGGTTTGCTGAGATGTTTTATGAGGATAATGAACACAATAGTGAAGTTATTTTTGATATCCAGTTTGCATATCCGTATAGATGGTCGAGTGCACAGACTGTTTTGGCTCCGCCTGAGCCCGGCACACCGGCTGAATATGGATGGAGCAAAGACCACCCGACTGCAAGTCTGGCTGATGAATTTGAAATGGCTACCGGTGAACCTTTTGATTGGAATAATCCGGAACATGCCGCAGCTCCTTATGAGAATCGTGACAAGCGCTTCTATGCAACTCTCCATTACAATGGAAAACCTTGGAAAAACAAGATATTGTATACAGCCCAGAATACTCCGGGCAATCTGAATCTGAAGGAGAACCCCAACGGAATGTATAGTGCTGGTAAACCTTCATGCACAAAAACCGGGTATTACATTGGGAAATACATGAATCAGGATGTGCTATGCGGCTATGATAATCGTGGGCGTGGTGTAGGCGGCGGACATAACTTTATCGTTTTGCGTTATGCGGAAATATTGTTGACTTTGGCCGAGGCAGAGAACGAAGTGAATGGACCGACTGCTGAAGTATATGGTGCAATAAATGAAATACGTGCCCGTGCCGGACAACCTGCACTTCCTGCAGGCTTGGACAAAAGTGAAATGAGAAAACGTATTCGTCATGAACGTCGTATAGAACTGGCTCTTGAGGGTAAAAGATGGTTTGATATTCAGCGGTGGAAGATTGGTGAGGAAGTGTTGAATAAGGATGCGCAAGGTTGCCTTGTGACTTATATAAAACGAGCTGATGGAGAAATTGTGCCTACTTATGAAACGGTATTCGTATGTAAAAAGACGTTCATGGCTCCTCGCGATTATTTGCTGCCGATTCCACAGTCTGCACGTGACAAGAATCCTAATTTGGATCAGAATCCTTTGTGGTAAATGATGATTGTATAATTTAAAAGTAGCTATAAGATGAAAAAGATACTATTTTTTATGTTCGTTGCTTTGGCGCTGACTTTTGTGTCATGTGGAGATGATGACTATGCAGTAGACGAAGCTTATGAAAAAGCAGAGATTACAAATGTGACAGTATATAATAGGGCAGAGGGGGTTATGAGTGATAAGACTCAGATTGACTCTGAAGCTGGGACTGTCATGGTTACTCTGAAAAAAGACGCTGATATTACTGATCTGAAGATGATAGCAACCATTTCTGCGGGAGCAACCCTGACTCCGGGTATGGCTGTTGGTTTCCAAGATTATTCTACTCCCCGTACATATACGGTGACTTCACCGGGTAAAACGGTCGTGAAGCAATGGACAGTGACTGTAATACCTGCAGCTAATTAATTAATAACTATGATGAGGCTGTGTCAATATTATTTTGCCGCAGCCTCATTCATTTAAAGAATTGGAATAATGAATAATACTATAACATGGGGACTGTTTTGCTTCTGTTTATTCTTTATGGCTTGTACCAATAAAGAACAGAATAGTTCGGAACCTATAACAGACAAATACGCGATTCATACGGATGGGAAGACCTTAACTACTACTGGTCTTCAAAAAGCGATTGATGACTGTGCCAGACAAGGGGGAGGCGTTGTATCTTTACCCGCCGGAAAGTATCTGACCGGAACACTGGTGTTGAAGAAGAATGTTACTTTAAATCTGGAGAAAGGTGCTACGATTCTGGGTAGTAAGAATATTGCTGATTATCCTAATAAAGGAAGACGCAAAGCTCTGGTTTTTGCAGAAAGAGCAGACAATATTTCAATTACAGGTGAGGGAGAGATAGATGGTAATGGATCGGCTTTTAATAAAGGAAATGATGCTCCGAACCGTCCCACTCTGGTACTCCTGCTCGATTGTAATAAGGTTTATGTAAATGGAGTAAAATTATCAAACTCTGGGTTTTGGACATTCCGTTTTGTGCGTTGTGATGGGGTTGATATCAGTAAAGTGTATGTGGAAGGACATGCGAACTGGAATAATGATGGCTTTGATATTGAGAGCCGGAATGTTACTATCACAGATTGTGTAGTTGATACAGATGATGATGCCATCTGTTTCAAGAGTGAAGACCCGGATTATGTGGTCGAGAATGTTACAGTGAAGAATTGTGACCTGTCTTCTAACTGTAATTTTATTAAATTTGGTACTGCCAGTGCCGGAGGATTTCGCAATATCCGGGTTTCTGATTGCACTCTTCATAAATGTAGCAGATCTTTGCTTCGTTTTTGGGAAAAACGTGTTCCGGGAGTTTCTGATCCGATTACTGGTATAGCGGGTATGGCCCTTGAAGTGGTTGACGGTGGTTTTATGGAAGATGTTGTCATTTCTGATTTGACGATGGAAGATGTGCAGACACCCCTATTTATTCGCTTGGGTAGACGTAAAACTTCAGAGAAATCTTATCTGAAGGATGTATTGATAAAGAATATCACAGCAAGTTCTGCCAGTTATGTTGCAAGTTCCATTACAGGTGTTCCCGGACTTCGTGTTGACAATGTGGAGATTCGTGATATAGACTTTAAGTTGAAAGGTGGAGGAAAAGTTTCGGATACGATGGTAGAAGTACCGGAGGTTGAAAAAGCCTATCCTGAGAATCGAATGTTCGGCATGATGTTACCTGCTTATGGAGTTTATATACGACATGCTGACAATATTCGTTTTATAAATATGAAGCTCTCAACCATTGGTGATAAAGAAGAACGGCATGCGGTTGTTGCTGAAGATGTAAACGGACTTGAAATTACCGACTCTGCATTGCAATCTCCGGATAGTGAACTCTCTGTGATTCGCTTGAAAGATTGTAAGAATGTGAAAGTGCCCGAATAATTGTATGTATCCTTGTCAAAAATGTATGCTGTGTGTATTTTCCCTTTTTCTATCTATATCTGGCAAGAATGCGCACGTCTCGTTTAGAACTCATTGGCTATATTTGCTTGCAGAAAAAAATAAATAAAGAATAAGATGAATAAACTATTGATTTTTTTGCTTTTGTTCCTGTCTCTCTCATATTCCGCACAGGGCAGTGATAAAAACTATGCAAAGACAACCGATAGAATCTGGTTGGATTCGAAAGAAGTGCATCAGGGAGAATATACCTGGAAGATGATGAAAGTGGGAGACGTGAAAGCATCGGCTGAGGAAATTTCATCACTTGGGTATAATACGAGCAACTGGTTGCCGGCCATTGTTCCGGGAACGGTGCTTAATTCTCTTGTGTATAATAAGAAGTATCCTGAACCCTATTACGGGCTGAATAATAAAATAGAATCCAATAAGATACCGGATATCTCAAAAGTGGGTCGTGAGTTTTATACTTATTGGTTCCGCACAGAATTTGAAGTCCCTGCTTCTTTCGCAGGAAAAAATATATGGTTGCAGCCTGATGGTATCAATTATCGGGCAGAAGTATGGGTAAATGGTAATTTGCTGAGTACAATCAATGGAATGTTTGTCAATGATTACATTAATATAACCGACTTTGTGAAAGTAGGTAATAAGAATGTTCTTGCCGTCAGGGTTTATCCGGTAGATGTGCCGGGAACTACTATGCCAAAGCCTTGGGGTGCTGTAGGTGAATTCCATAATGGAGGCAATGGAAACATTGGCTTAAATACTACCATGCTTATGAGCGTTGGATGGGATTTTACCTTTATGGATGGTATTCGTGACCGTAATACTGGTATCTGGAAAAGTATATCTATGTATACTACAGGGACATTGGCATTGCGTCATCCGTTTGTGAAGTCGGAACTACAAAAGCCGGGGTATGATGTAGCTCATGAAACTATATCCGTTGAAGTGGTTAATCCGCTTAATTCGATGGATACGATCAGCGGAGTGATCAGAGGAGAGATCACGGGAGAGAATATTGTAGTGGAAAAACCTTTCCGTATATTGCGGGGTGAGGAGAAAATGGTGACTTTCACTCCGGAAGAGTTTCCTCAACTTACTATCCGTAATCCACGCTTGTGGTGGCCGGTCAACAAAGGTCCTCAGAACTTGTATGAACTGAAATTGACAGTAAACGTAAAAGGTGCAGTTTGTGATTCTGTCAAGACACGATTTGGCATCCGTGAGATTACCTCTGATACAAATACTCCCGATAAATCGCGTGTATTTTACGTGAACGGTAAACGTATTTTTATTCGTGGCACAAACTGGATTCCTGAGGGAATGTTGCGTACTTCGGATGAACGCACCTATGCTGAGTTGAGGTATACTCGTCAGGCAGGTATCAACTTAGTTCGTTTCTGGGGTGGTGGCATAGTCGAGTCTGATTATTTTTATCAACTTTGTGATGAACTGGGATTATTGATCTGGCAGGAGTTCTGGATGACGGGCGATACACGCCATCCGCAGGATAAGAGTGTATATCTGAATAATGTGGCATCTACCGTGAAACGTATCCGTAATCATCCGGCTCTGGCCTATTATGTAGCTTCGAATGAGAGTTCCGAAGTTAGTGGTACACCTGAACTACTGAAACAACTTGATGGTACACGTGGCTATCAGATGCAATCGGAATGTGCAGGTGTGCATGATGGAAGTCCATATAAACAGGTGAATCCGATGCAGCATTATGAAAACACTGCTTCTGTGAGAGGTAGCCGTGTAGATGGTTTTAACCCCGAATATGGTGCTCCGACACTTCCTACGGTAGAAATTCTCCGGGAGATGATGGACGAGAAAGATTTATGGCCTATTAATAAAGAGGTTTGGGATTATCTGGATGGGAATGGATTCCATCTGATGTCTACCATGTATACTGACTTGGTTAATAATTACGGGCAATCTTCTTCTATTGATGAGTTTGCACAAAAAGGCCAGTTTGTGGGTGCCATGAACTCAAAAAGCATTTGGGAAGTATGGAACTATAATAAACTTGATTATGGTGACCGTTTCTGTTCCGGTTTACTATTCTGGTATCATAATTGTCCGGTGCGTCAGGTCTGTGCCCGCATGTGGGATTGGTCGTTGGAACCAACGGCTTCACTCTATCATACAGCTAATGCGTTGGAACCTTTGCATGCACAATTTGATTATCTAAAGAATACGGTGTCGGTGGTGAATGATTTCTATCAGGAATTTAAAGGGTATACAGTAGTGGCTCAGGTTTATGATATCAATAGTAAAAAGGTATTCGAAGAGTCTGAAAAAGTTGACCTTCCTTCGGATGGTGTGGCAAATGATGTATTGGCCATTCGCTTTCCTGGAGATATCTCACAGGTACATTTCATTAAGTTGAGATTGAAAGATGAGAAAGGCAAGGAAGTCTCGTCCAATTTCTACTGGCGTTCCAATGATAAGTATGAAGGTAAGGAAACGCTGACTGGTCCTACTTCTTCAGGCTTTGAAACATTGTCTCAGTTGAAAAAGGCCAGATTGAATACTTCTTATAAGACAAGAAAGAGCGAAGGCAAGTATTTCGTAGATGTTACAGTGAAGAATGTGTCTGGTTCTATCGCCTTTTTCAATCAGTTGCAGTTCCTTAATCAGGATTTGAAACCTATTCGCCCCTCTTTTTATACGGATAATTTCTTTTCTTTGATGCCGGGTGAGAGTAAATCCGTAGTTATCGAAACGAATGCTGAAAAGATAACTGAAGAGCCGGTGATAGTAGTGAAAGGATGGAATGTAGATCGTAAACAAATAAACAAATGAATACGAAAGTAAAGACAAGAACATGGGTAGCTTTGTTGAATCTGCTGTTTTTGTTTACAGCAGTCAATGCACAGCCTGTCCGTCAGTACTTGCATGAAGGATGGAACTTCCGGCAGGCGAGGGGTACTAACTGGTATGAAGCCACTGTTCCGGGAACAGTTCATACAGACCTGATGAATAACAAACTGATAGATGACCCTTTCTACAGGCTCAATGAGCGTGGTGTACAGTGGGTGGATAAAGAAGACTGGATTTACCGGACGACATTTGAGGTAACCCCTGAGTTACTTGCAAAGAAGAATATTGTGCTACATTTTGAGGGACTGGATACTTATGCTGATGTGACATTGAACGGAAAGAAGATTCTTTCTGCTGATAATATGTTTTGCGAATGGCAGGCGGATGTCCGTTCTCTCTTAAAGGAGCATGGCAATGAATTGCAGGTTTATTTGCATTCTCCTATTAAGATAGCCATGCCGAAATGGGAAGCTGTTCCTTTCCAGTATCGCAGTTCGAATGACCAGTCCGAGAATGGAGGATTGCTTAATCGCAAGGTCGGAGTGTTTGTTCGTAAAGCGGGTTATCATTTTGGTTGGGACTGGGGACCTCGTTTGGTTACTTCAGGTATCTGGCGTTCTGTTAGTCTGGAAGCATGGGATGAGGCTCGTATTAATGATGTCTTTTATAACCAGCAGTCGGTGACAGCCCAGAGGGCCGTAGTGGATGTCACGGTGGAAGTCTTGGCGGATAAGGAGACAGAAGCAAAGGTAGCTGTAATTAATTATACGGACAATCGTACCGAGTGCCGGAAATTGATTCGTTTGAATAAAGGCTTGAATAAAATTCCGGTATCTTTTACGATGAAGAATCCCCGGTTATGGTGGACAAACGGTTTGGGCGAACCTTTCTTGTATAATTTTGCAACGACGCTGGAACTGGATGGTAAGCAAATAGATATTACGGAGGAAAAACTGGGTATCCGTTCATTGAAAGTGATAACGGCTCCTGACAAATATGGTGAAAGTTTTTATTTTGAACTAAATGGACAACCTTTGTTTGCCAAAGGAGCGAATTACATTCCTTGTGATAACTTTCTGACACGTGTTACTGATTCCATTTATGAAAAAACAATTCGGGATGCAGTCAGTGCAAACATGAATATGCTACGCGTGTGGGGTGGCGGAGTTTATGAGAAAGATATTTTTTATGACTTGTGTGATAAATACGGCATTTTAATTTGGCAGGACTTTATGTTTGCGTGTAGCGTATTTCCTGCCGAGGGTGAATTGCTGGAAAATATCCGCAGGGAAGCCATTGATAATGTACGACGCTTGCGCAATCACAGTTGTATAGCTCTTTGGTGTGGGAATAATGAATGTCTCGATGCCTGGTTCAACTGGAACTGGAAAAATACCTATGACAAACAGAATCCTGCTTATTCGGATATTATATGGAAACAATTCAAAGATCAGTATTTTGTGACGTTGCCGGCTGTGGTAGAAGAGTTTCATTCGGGTGCTTGTTATCGTAAGTCATCTCCTTATTCTGATGATAAGGGAACGCGCAATCATACGGTGGGGGATATGCACTATTGGGAAGTCTGGCAAGGATTGAAACCTCTTTCTGAGTTCAATCATGAGCGGAGCCGTTTCTTCAGCGAGTATGGTTTTCAGTCATTCCCGGAATTTGAGTCAATCAAACGGTATGCACCTTTGCCTGAAGATTGGGAGCTGACTTCGGAAGTCATGATGTCGCATCAGCGAGGGGGAACAGCAGCTAATAAGCGTATCAATGATTTCCTTTTGTCGGAATACCGTCAACCGAAAGATTTCCGTTCGTTTACCTATATGAGCCAGCTTTTACAGGCTGATGCTATGAAAATGGCTATGGAGGCGCATCGGAGGGATATGCCCTATTGCATGGGGTCATTGGTATGGCAGCATAACGATTGCTGGCCGGTGGCATCTTGGTCAAGCCGCGACTATTACGGACGTTGGAAGGCGCAGCATTATTTTACGGTAAAGTCTTTCGCCGACTTACTGGTATCGCCAATAGAAAAGGAAAACATATTGCAGATTTATATGGTATCAGATAGGCTAAAGAGCACTTCTGGTAAATTAACGGTCTGTGTGTTCAGATTGGATGGTAGCGGAGTAGTGAAAGAATTCAAGAAACAGATAACTGTTCCGGCTAATACAAGTACAGTTGTGTGGAAGGAAGCTGTGGACGAGTTATTGAATGGAGAGAAAAAAGAAGACGTCGTTGTACACGTTTTTTATAAGGATAAGACAGGAACAGAGTATACTAATAATTATTTTTTGGCGAAGCAAAAGGATATGCATTATGCAGCAGCCCGGATTAATAAAGACTTTGTACCGACTGAAGGAGGTTATGAGGTAACTCTGTCTTGTGATGTGTTTGCAAGAGGCGTTTTCCTGTCGCTCCAAGAGGATATCGACAATTTCATATCCGACAATTATATGGATATTTTGCCTGGCAAACCGGTTACGCTTAAAGTGACTACTGAACTACCTTCGTTGCAGTTTGCCGAAAAATTGCAGGTTGCTTCTTTCTCGGATGCAGTGGAACAATAGAATATGAATTTAAGATATAACCATGAAAAAAAGTACATTATTGTTTGTTACGATTCTAATTAGTTTTTTTCCCTCCGGCGACTTATTCGCCAAGGGTAAGGTAAAAGTTGATAAGGCGTTAGAGCAGGCTGCTCGTCAGTATCTCTATATGAGGAGCGAACTGCAAGGAAGCAACCAGTTTCCTAAAACGTATGACAAACACATGCAACGCTTGAAAACCAGTAATTCGGAATGGTGGTGCAGTGGCTTTTATCCCGGAACTCTGTTCTATCTGTACGAGGATACAGGAAACAAGGAGTTATATGCTGAAGGAGTACGTATGTTGAAGTTGCTGGAACCGGAACAATACAACGTGAATACACATGACGTCGGTTTTATGATGTATTGCAGTTATGGCAATGCAAACCGCGTTGCTCCGAAACCTGAGTATAAAGATATTATGGTGAACAGCGCCCGTTCGTTGATTTCCCGTTTCAGTCCGGTGGTAGGCTGTATTAAATCCCATAATCGCAAGCCGGATGACTATGTCGTTATCATTGATAATATGATGAATCTGGAATTGCTTTTCTGGGCTACTCAAGCCACAGGAGACAGTACATTCTATGATATTGCTGTGAAACATGCCGATACAACTTTGAAGAATCATTTCCGGGCAGACAATAGTCTTTATCATGGACTGAATTATAACCCGGCAACCGGTGAAATAAAGCATTACCAAGGTGGACAGGGCTTTTCCGAAAAGTCAGCTTGGGCTCGTGGACAAGCTTGGGGATTATATGGCTATACAATGATGTACCGTTTTACAAAAGACCGGAAATACCTTGAGCAAGCCATAAAGATAGCAGAATTTACGTTGAATCATCCTAATATGCCGAAAGACCTGATTCCTTACTGGGACTATAATGCTCCTGATATACCGAATGCCTTGCGTGATGCCTCTGCTGCAGCTATTAACTGTTCCGGACTGCTGGAATTGTCTCAGTATGTATCCGGAGAACAGGCTGAGAAGTATTATAAGGCAGCCGAAAAAATGCTCCAGACATTATCCTCACCGGCGTATACGGCAGAGGAAGGAACTAACGGAGGATTCATCCTGAAACATTCGGTAGGCAATATTCCTTCCGGTACGGAAGTAGATGTGCCTTTAACCTATGCTGATTATTACTATGTAGAGGCGTTGTGCCGATACAAATCCTTAAATGATAAACCCTAAAACAATGATATCATGATGAATAAATGTAATATAGTCTTGCTTGTAGTATCTTTGCTATTTTCATCTTCTCTTATAGCAGGAACAATTGATGTGACTAAACGTGGAGCTAAAGGAGACGGTGTAACGGATAATACAATTATTATACAGAAGGCCGTAGATGAATGTTCGAAGAAAGGAGGAGGAACCGTCTTGATACCATCCGGATCTTATTTGATACGCCCTATTGAACTGAAATCAAATGTGAACCTTCATCTGGATTTTGGCACTTTATTGTTGGGAAGTACACGTTTGTCGGATTATGATCATGCTTTTCCATTCAAGGACGGTACAATGAATCAGTCTTCCGGGCTTTTGTTTGCACGTGGACAGAAGAACATCTCGATTACTGGATTCGGAACAATTGACGGACAAGGCGGAGATAAAGCTTTTCAATTTGGCAATGATGCGGATGGCGGACCGAAGCGCCCTAAGATAATCTATTTTGTAGAGTGCCGCGATATCGTTGTGACCGATGTCACCCTCCGTAATTCTGCCTATTGGGTACAGCATTATGAAAAATGTGAAGATGTAACTATCCGTGGTTTGAAAGTATTCAGTCATTGTAATTATAATAATGACGGGCTTGATATAGATGCTAAGAATGCGACTATATTCGATTGCTACATTGATGTGGAAGATGATGCTATTTGTTTCAAGAGTGACCATCCGGAATTTTGCGAGAACATAACGGTTACGAATTGTGTAACAGCGAGCAATTGCAATGCAATCAAATTCGGTACAGCTTCTCATGGAGGATACCGGAATATCGCGGTTTCCAATTGCGTTGTTCGTCGAGCAGCAGAAGATAATATTCGTCATTGGAGTAAACAGCTTGAGCATATTTCTGCCGATGTTACCGTTATTTCGGGTGTTGCCATAGAAATGGTTGATGGAGGTATTATTGATGGCATCACCGTTTCCAATATTTCTATGCGCGATGTCCAGACTCCTATATTCATCCGTTTGGGAGACAGAAATCGCACTTACCGGAAAGAAGGTGGTGTACTGAAGAATATAAATATCAGCAACATTGTAGCAACTGCCGAAAGCTTGATAGCTTGTTCTATAACCGGTGTGGAAACGAGCTGTGTAGAGAATGTTTCGATTAATAATGTGCAAATCAGCTATCCGGGAGGAGGGACTCTGGATATGATTAATAAGTCCGTTCCGGAGATGATAAAGAGCTACCCTGAGAATAGAATGTTTGGTAATACATTGCCGGCGGCAGGCTTTTATGTGCGCCATGCTAGGAATGTGAGGTTCAATAATGTACGTTTTGATGCGACTAAACCAGATGCACGTCCGTTGTTCTTTTTGGATGATGTTGTCGGAGCAGAACTGAATCAGTGCAAGGGAGCAGCTCCTGCTGATGCGAAATTTATTCGTACAGTGCATAGCTCAGGGATAGTAGCTGATGGTAAGTATCTGGATAAATAGGAGTATGTTTATGAAACGCTTGAAACTAATATTCTGTTTGCTTTGTCTGTGTTGCTCCCTGACAGAGGCTAAAGAGGTGCAAGTAGATGCACAGAAGGAAGTGGACGAAATGACCGGACGACTGGTCGCTTCCTATTTGGAAGCGAAAGTAGATGAGGACGTCATAGCGGGTTATGCGACTGCATTACGTTCGGATGGAAGTTTCCCGGACCTGGATTATATAACTGTGTACGAAGGTTCTTTTTATCCGGCCGGCTCCCATTTGAAACGATTGAAATCAATGGCTATTGCATACCGTAAACCTGGAAATAAGTATTATAATTCAGGAAAACTGCTGAAACAGATTGTTGCTGGTATCGACTATTGGTATAAAGTACGTCCTAAATCCGGAAACTGGTGGTTCGGTGATATCGGTGCTCCCCAGGACTACATGGTTCCGTTAATTCTGCTGAAAGGCAAAATTAGTGAAAAGAAACTGTTGCATTACTCTTCTTATCTGAGGGATTTGACAGGGAACAAAGGGCATAAAGGCAAAAATCGTACATGGGTATCTGCCGTTACTATTCATAAGGGATGTATTGAAGATAATATTGAGCTGATACGAACCGGAATCAAGTCCATAGCCTCTACTATTAAGATTGTTCCGGAACAAGGTGACGAAGGTATTAAGGTGGATGGCAGTTTTCATCAGCATCGTCCGCAATTATATTCCGGCGGGTATGGTTTATCGTATGTAGATGATATTGCCTATTACTTGCAGTTGGTGAAAGGAACTGCTTTTGAGCCTTATTTTACACAAGAGAAAAAAGATATATTTATCAATCTCCTGATGGGGGGTCATCGGTTGTTGGGCTATCGGGAAACGTTCGATTTTGGTGCCATCGGCCGTAATATATCACGTCCCGAGGGACTGAGTAATATTTCCCCTGTCACGCTGGAATACATGGAGCAGAATGATCCTGGTCGTGCTGCTGATTATTCGGCCTGGAAGGAACATCTTTCCGGTGGTCCCTTTCCTGTTCCCGGTAATAAGTATTTTTGGAAATCGGACATGATGGTTCAGCATGGTGCCGGCTATTATCTTTCTGCCAAGGTGATTTCTACCCGGACCAATGGAACCGAAATGCTTAATAATGAGAACCTCAAAGGTTATAACCTGCCACTTGGTGCTACGAATATCCTTACTTCCGGGAAAGAATATGAAGGTATCTTCCCTGTATGGAATTGGAATAAAATACCGGGCACTACGGCTGTTCAACATCCGGATTCTGCTCGTCTTGAAGGGTATCTGTTCGGAAGAAACCGGTTTGGAGGTGGGGTAAGTAACGGTCGGAATGGAGTCATTGCTTACGAGCATTGCTATAGGGGGGTAAAGGCAAAAAAGGCTTACTTTTTTATGGATGATGTACTTTTGTGTTTAGGGACAGATATTGCGTCAGATGCTCCCGAAGAAGTGGTTACAACTGTTAATCAGTGTCTCTTTAAACGCGAAATGGTAGTTGGCAAAGAGGGAGTAACTACATCTGTTTACAAAGAAAATGCATCTGCCAAAAATCCGGCTTGGGTATATCATGATAAAGTAGGTTATTTATTTCCTTCAGGGGGGGATGTAACTGTCAGTAGTCCGAAACAAACCGGGGCTTGGAAGGATATTAATATCAGTGGGAGTGGGAAAAAGATTTCTGCTGATATATTTAATCTCTGGATCAGTCATGGAACAAAGGCTAAGGAGGGGAAATATGCGTATATGGTCGTTCCAGACAGAACTTTAGAGGAGTTCCGGACATTTGCGGCTGCACAGAATTATAAGATTATTCAAAATAGTTCTGTGGTACAGGCTGTTAAGTTGAACCATCAATACGCCGTTGTTTTTTATCATCCGGGAACAATTGATTTGGGAGAGGGGCTTACATTGGCTGCTGATAAACAAGTGATTGTCTATCTTGAACAGAAGGGAACAGGGTACGATATCTGGGTTGCTGATCCGCTTTATAGTCAGAAGAAGGTTTGTCTCTCTCTTAATGGCAGAGAAGTGCAGATTGCTTTTCCGGAGGGTGAACTGACTGGTAGTACGGCTTTTACGAATATTGCCACTCTCCAACCTTTTGATTTGCAATGTGAATATCTTAGTAATCCTTTAGGTATTGATATACAGCAACCTCGTTTGAGTTGGAAAATGGGAGCCACTATTCCGGCACGAGGACGGAAGCAGACTGCTTATCAGATTCTTGTAGCAAGCTCCCGGGATTTGCTTGATGCAGACCGTGGGGACCTTTGGGATAGCGGCTGTGTTAATTCTGCTGAGTCGGTGAATATTGTTTATGGAGGAGTACCTTTGCCTGCAGGACAAAGATGTTTCTGGAAAGTCCGTTTCTCCGACGAACATAATCACTGGTCAGCGTGGAGCACTCCTGCAAACTGGCGTATGGGGCTATTTGCTGCTGATTGGGTAGCACAATGGATAGGCAGTGCAGAAATGGAATCTCAGAGTGTGGGAGGTAAGAAAGTTAATAATGTAATGGCAGATCCCTGGTTCCGTAAAACATTTAATATGTCGGATATTCCACAGGATGCTGTTATTTATGTAGCTTCCATTGGTTATCATGAACTGTATGTCAATGGTCGGAAAGTAGGGGACGCTGTCCTTTCACCTTCAGTCACGGATCATAAATCACGTGCCCGCTACATGACATATGATATTAAGAACTATCTGAAAAAAGGTACTAATGTTATTGCTTTGTGGCTGGGTACTTCCTGGGCTGTTTTTCCGGCTTATCAGCAGAAGGACAGGCCGGCTATTCCGATGGCACTGGCTCAAGCTGAGATCGTATTATTTTCCGGGAAGAAGTTACGAATTGTTTCGGATAATACCTGGAAGACCCATGCAAGTCCCAATACCTTGTTAGGTTACTGGGAAGCGCATCACTTTGAAGGAGAATGTTATGATGCTGCTTTGGAAAAAGATGGGTGGAATACTCCGGATTTTGATGATTCCGGTTGGGCTATGGCAAAGGTCTATTCTACCGACGTTGTAGTATCCTCAGACCGTACGGAACCTAATCGTTTGATTCAAGAGATAACTCCTCTCTCTATTCAGGAAATTACTCCTGGTGTTTATAGAGTTGATATGGGCGTCAATTATGCCGGTTGGTTTGAAATGCAGCTTAAAGGCCAGCCTGGCGATTCAATCGTATTCCAATTCTCCGAGAGGGAAAAGGATGTTTGCAGTTATGGCATACACAGTATTTATAAAGTGGGGCCTAAACGGAAAGGAACTTTCTGCAATCGTTTTAATTATATGACAGGTCGTTGGGTACAAATCAGTGGTTTGCGCTATAAGCCAACAACAGACCAGATACGTGGTTGGATGATTCGTCCCGATTATCGCAGAAGCGGTGGATTTGAATGTGATATTCCCTTACTGAATAATATCTATCGTACCACTTTATGGACTTTGGAAAACCTTAGTTTAGGCAATTATGTGGTAGATTGTCCGCATCGTGAACGCTGTGGCTATGGTGGAGATGCTTTGGCTACCACGCGTACGGCTTTGGGGAATTATCAATTGGGAGCTTTCTATAATAAATGGATGGAAGATTGGCGGGATGTTCAAGAGGCAGATGGTAATGTTCCTTATACAGCTCCTACTCGTATTGGTGGTGGAGGTCCGTCTTGGAGCGGATTCTGTATCACATTGCCGTGGGAGTTTTATCGGCAATATGGAGATATACGCATCCTTTCGGAAAGTTTTCCGACAATCCAGCGCTGGCTTGATTTTTTAGAAACGAAGTCTCAGCATAATATGTTGGTACGCTGGGGAGGCAAGTGGAGTTTCTTGGGAGACTGGCTTTGGCCGGATGCATGGTCGGAACGATCAGCCATGGAAAAACAAGGAAAAGCACTTGGAGATACACGTGAGACGCTTTTTTTCAATAATTGCCATTGGATTTATAGTTTGGAGACAGCAGCAAGGATAGCCGATATTTTAGGCCATAAAACTGTGGCGGCTACTTATAGGAAGCGAGCCTCAGAAATCCGTAAAGCAGTACATACGACTTTCTTTGATTCCCGGAATAATAGTTATGTGAATGGTTATCCTTCGTATTTGGCCATTGCATTAATGGTTGATCTGCCTCCTGAAAATCTGAGGACCAAAGTCTGGAAACGTCTTGAACAGGAAATTCTTGTAAATCGTAAAGGGCATTTCTGGGGAGGGATAACTGCCGGTTCATTCCTGTTGCATACTTTACTGGATAATCATCGTGATGATTTGATTTTTGAGATGGCTATGAAAGAAGATTTTCCAGGTTGGGGGAATATGTTGGAAAAAGGTAATGGTACATTCTTTGAAGACTGGGAATGTCGTGGCTCGGCTTTGCATAGTTCTTATTTATACATAGGAAGCTGGTTTATTGAGGCTTTGGGAGGTATTCGACGTACGGAATCGGGATATAAACAATTTATCATTGAACCTTGGATTACGGAGAAAGGGCCTCAGCAGGTTCGTTCACATTATAATTCGATGTATGGGAATATAGAGTCCAACTGGGCGGTGAATTCTGGTGTCCTGAATCTTGAAGTTACTGTGCCTGCTAATACTACGGCTATTTTGAAGCTGTCCGATATAGATTTGGAAACCCTAAAAGAAGGAGATTCTATATGGAAAGAAGCGAAAGGAGTTAGCTTGTACACGCAGAAGGGAAAGGCTATCTCGCTTGCGTTGCAGTCCGGAACCTATCGTTTTTCAGTTACCATGAACTCAGGGCTTCAATAAAAAGTTGGATCAAGTTACTCTCACTTTCGCAGTCACCCATATCAGGACGATGCATTTGTTTGTTTTATATCAGGGATATATTCCTTCTCCCTTAGGAGTAGTCGGGTGTTGACCTTGGTTAACAAGCCTATCAACCTTGGTTGACGAGCCGATTAACCTTGGTTGATAGGCTTGTTAGCCAAGGTTAATACTCGGTAGTGTTTACTGTGGGGATGCAAAACCAACTGGGCAAAAAGAAATAATCAACGGCTTAGTGCTGATTCTCTGCATGAGCAGAATGTCAATACCTGCTCTTCTTTGCATATCAAATGATACATGATATGAAAACTCCTCTCGGTTCAATTATGGCTTGTACAAGTCTTCTTCATAGTGGCAAGACGGATATATATACCATTAAGGACAAATGGTTTATGATGATGTTGTGATGATAGTTCATTACATAGCGTTTCCTTATTTGGCTATTCCGTCGACAAAACTTCCCCTTTCGTAGATTTTATTTTCAGCTCTTCTTTCTCTCCCTTACATTTGCATCGTAATAAAAAAATGACGCAAAATGAAAAGTACCGGAAGATTATGGTTATTAGCTGTATGTCTGTTGTGTGGACTGGTCTGTACGCAAGCGCAGGAACAGGAAAAGAAGCAATTGCCTCGTGAAGTTCCCTCACCGAAAAAGGTCGCCCGTAAAATGACGGACCGGATGAAAGAAGAACTGCAATTGACAGACAAGCAATATGACAAGCTGTACAAGCTGAATCTGAAGGAACAACAAGAACATTTTGCAACCATGACTGAAAGAGGAAGCGGCCAGCGTCCTTCAATGGGAGGAGGTTTTGGAATGGGCGGCGGTCGCCCGCCAATGGATGGTGGAATGGGCCCCGGTATGGGAGGCGGTCGTCCGCCAATGGGAGCTCCAGGTGAACGTCCTGTAATGGAAAAGGACAATGTGGAGAAGATGCAGAAAGCTGCTGCCAAGAAGGAAAAGAAAATCAAGAAAATCCTGACGGCGGAACAATATGCAAAGTGGCAGGAAATGTGCCAACCACAAGAACCACCCCAACCACAGGATCATCCCCACAAGCCAAATTTGTAGAGACTCTCTCTAAATAGCGTTTTTTCATGTATTATTGACTGTGCCGTTCCACCCCCGTGAGGGGAGGGGACGGTTTTCTTTTTATGGGAATCTTTATCAGATATATTTTTTCTATATCTTTGCATCACTGATAATCTAATATGGAAAACATAACAATGAAATTGTCAACGATCAAAGTGATAAGACTCTTGCTGTTTATTGTCTTATTGCTTAACTCCCCGCTTCATGCACAAGATCACTATGCGTTTACTCCCATCGATTGCAGTGACGGACTTTCGGGCAACAGAGTCCGCAATATCATTCAGTTGCGGGATGGGCGCATTGCAATCAATGCCAATGAGATCGTCAGCATCTACGATGGAACTTCTTTTCAATATTTCCATTATAATAAAAGTAACATAATTCCTCTTAATGACTATGCCGGGCATCATCGCATTTATGTGAATGAGGGCTATATTTATATCAAAGACTGGTATAAGCTAATGGCCATCAACATTAATGAAGAACGCTTTGAACAGCATTTGGACGATCTGTTTAAGTCTTATGGTGTAAAGGGGGCGTTGGTGAACTTCTTTGTGGATGAGGCAGGTAATTATTGGATGCTGACGGATGATGATGTACTGCTGTACAGGGATTATGCCGGTGGGAAGACTGTTGAGTTTTTGAAGAATGTTTCAATGAACGGAGATGTACGTGACAGGCTTTTGGATATAGCGGTAGTAAATCAACAAGTCTTTTTGTTCTACAATTCAAGTCTCATGGTCTGTTATGATCTGGAAACATCCAGAGAATTGTATCGGGAATATGCACTGGATGAAAAGCAGGACAGGTCTGCTACTCTGTTGGTTGTCCCCCGGGGAAAGTACTTGTACTATTTGATGAATGGACGAAAGACTGAAGCTTTACGTTTTGATATTGAACTGCGTAAGTGGGAAGTAATATTAGAAACTGAATATAGGCTGAATGTGCTTTCTGTAGGCAAAGAGCACGATATATGGATAACTAGTCAGGCTGGCCTGTGGGTGTGTGACGAAAAACTGCAAAACAAACAATTTATCCCTACGCTGGAATTTGTAGATGGTAAAGAGATAAAAACGGAAGTCAGTACAGTCTTTAATGATAACCAGGGAGGAACTTGGATCGGGACTTTGGACAGAGGAATATGTTATTACCATCCTAATCGTTTCAAATTTAAAAATGTAGGTAAAGTGTTTTTCCCTAATATTGATCAGAATGGGGAAGTTAGTGTGTCGTGTTTTGTAGAAGATGCTCATGGTGGAATCCTGGTAGGTACCCGCCAGGGACTTTTACGGTACTCTTTATCTGAGAGCAAATTATCTTTTGAGGCAGGATTGCCCCGCAATTTACGGTGTAACGGGTTAACTAAAGATAGCCGGCAGCGGATATGGCTTTCATCGGTTGAGGCACTGTTCTGTATTCAGAATGGAAAGAGCAGAAGTTATCCTGTACGTGATGTAGCAAAGGTATTTGAAGCACCGGATAAGAACCTGTACATCTGTTCATATATAGATGGCCTGTGTCTTTTGAATCCTGATACTGGAGAACTTAAGAAGATAGAGGAAAGTGAAGGGCGACAAATCAACTCCGTTTCGCAGATCAGGAATTATAAAGAGGGCATGCTGATAGGAATCTGCAATTTAGGATTGTTTACCTATGATTATAAAAAGCAGGTTCTGACGGCACCGGTGTTTAAAGATAAAAAGGCCTGGCAAGATTTCTACGATCTTCATCATTATTCCGATCTGTATGTAGATAGCCGTAATTTGATTTGGCTTGCCACACAGGATGGCCTGATAGTCTGGAATCCGAAGAATGAAGAGATTAGGATGTTTTATATGGAAAACGGTTTGGTAAACAATAGTATACAGGCAATATCCGAAGATCGTCACCACGTGATGTGGATTACTACTTCTTATGGAATATCTTGTGTGAATGTAGTTCAGGAAGGAGGAAGAACAGAATACTCTTTTTCCAACTTTAATCATAGTGATGGAGTGATAGAACGGGAATTCTTGGAAAGATCCGTATATGTAACGAAGGATGATGTAATTCTGATGGGAGGAATTGATGGTTTCAACGAATTCCGAATTAATAAACTGCCTCCGGTGAAACAAGATATGAAACCTCTCTTCGTGAACTTTCATCTTTTCGGGAAAAAGGTGGAGATGGATAAGGCTTATGATGGCAATGTACTATTGAGCGAGCCTGTAAGCGCAACTCAAAAGATTATCTTGAATTATGACCAGAACTTTGTATCATTTGATTTCTCTGCACTGAACTATATCAATAGATCACAGACTCACTATCGCTACCGGCTGACGGGGTTGGATAAGGAGTGGCACGAAATAGTTTCTCCTACAGGGACAGGAACTGCCTCTTATGCCAATCTTCCTTCGGGTACGTATGATCTGGAAGTATATGCGGCAAACAACAGTAAGCAGTGGGGAAGTAACTGTGCAACTATACAAATCATTGTAAAGGACCCGTATTGGAAAACTCCTTTGGCTTATTTCATTTATTGCCTGTTGATTGCCCTTTCCATATATTGGGCTCTTTACAGTTATTTGCGAATGAATAAGAGGAAGTTGCAAAAAGCTCAGGAAGAAGAACTGAATCAAATGAAATTTCGCTTCTTTACCAATATAAGCCATGAATTCCGCACACCGCTGACTCTGATCATAACCCCATTGGAATCTCTTATTAAGGAAGTCGGCGACATAGCCCTGAAAAAGAGATTACAATCCATTTACCGTAATTCCAAAGAACTGTTGGACCTCGTCAATCAATTGTTGGACTTCAGGCGTTTGGAGGTTCATGGAGAGAAGCTGTTTCTTGTTAAGGGGAATATAGCGGAGTTTGTGTCTTCGATAAAATCCTCTTTTGATTATCTGGCTCAGGAAAAGGAGATTTCTTTTGAGATAGATGATAAGATTGCAGAAGATTTATATATAAGTTTCGACCGTGAGAAGATACAAAAGGTACTGAATAATCTATTGTCTAATGCATTCAAGTTCACACCTGCAGGAGGTATGGTGACGATAACTCTCGATACTTGTAAGGAACCGGACGGGGTACAGTACTTCCGTCTTTCCGTGAAAGATACCGGAGCAGGGATTCCTCGAAAGAACCTTTCCCATATTTTTGAGCGTTTCTATCAAGTGAAAGAGGAAGAAGATAAAATAGGTAGTGGAATCGGTCTTCATCTGGTGAAAGAGTATGTAGAGTTGCATTCCGGAAAGATAGAAGTGGAGAGTGAAGTAAATAAAGGCAGTTTGTTTACTGTATATCTACCTGTGCGTACTGATGTAGAAGTGGATACGGAGTTACCGAAAGAGGAAAATACTTTCATCGGGGATGAATTGAATCCTGATGTGGAAAGTGATCAGGACCTGCAAACGGATAAAGAGTACACTATACTTCTGGTTGAAGATAATAAAGAATTCCGGCATTACATGTTTGAACTGCTTTCCAAGAAATACAATGTATTGGAAGCCGGTGATGGGGAAGAAGGAGAACGGATTGCTACTACAAAGTTTCCCGATTTGATAATCAGTGATATCATGATGCCGAAGGTGGATGGTCTGGAGTTATGTAAACGCATCAAGTCCAATATACAGGTGTCGCATATCCCTGTCATATTACTGACTGCCCGTTCTACGGACGAAAGTAAATTGTTCGGGTACGAATCCGGTGCGGATGAATATATATCCAAACCGTTTAATCTGGATATTCTGTTATTGAGAATACAGAAACTGATAAACGAAGAGAAAGCCCGTCAGAGATCTTTTTCACAGGGAATAAATATTAATCCGGGAGAGGTTACCATCACTTCTATTGATGAACAGTTTATAGAGAAGGTTTGCGCATTGATTCAAAAGAATATAGATAATCCCGAATATTCAGTAGAGAAGCTGAGTGCTGATGTTGGGATGGAGCGTACGGTACTATATCGTAAATTGAATGCTATTGCCGGCCAGACTCCTTCTGATTTTATCCGTTCCATTCGTTTGAAGCATGCTGCTCAATTGCTGAATAAAGGATATCAGGTAGGTGAAGTGGCCGATATGGTTGGTTTCAATACTCCTAAATATTTCACAAAGTACTTCAAACAGGCGTTTGGTGTAACGCCTTCGCAGTATAAGACTAATATGACTGGGGAGAGTTGATTCATAACTTTCGGGTTATGAGCAAAATGTGATAAGGTGATAGGGTGATAAAGTGATAGCGGGATAACGCTCTGTGATATATAGCGCAGCCACTTTATCACCCTATCACCTTACCGCCTTATCACTCTTTTATTCCTTTCTTTTCCGATTAGTGTAATTAGTCGTATCTTATTGAATGTCGGTTTTTGCCAGTTAACTGGCAAGATTCAGGTAAACCCCTTGCCTACTGTGCATTTTTCCTTTGAAAACAACGAAATGTACCCTAAAAAGCAACAAGCTGACCCCTACTCAGAGTCGTCTTCCCGGTACTTTTGCAATTGAAATAACCGAGTATTAACCCATAAATCAATTGCCATGGAAAATGCACCTTAAAAGTCGTATCATGTTTTTTACCTTTATTTCTAACTTTAATTAATTAACCGTTTTATGAATTATTTAATGCATGAAAAATCATAATCTGTTTTTAACACCAGATTACCGGTATCGTTTACCGGAATCTAATTTTAAGAAACTAATACTTTCACTGATTATCCTTCTGAGTTTTGTTCATGTGGCAGCACAGAATAATATAAATATCAGTGGAACTGTTGTGGATGATCAGGGGGAAGCTGTGATAGGAGCCAGTGTAGTTGCTCAGAAAAGTAAGAATGGTACAATAACCGATGTGGAAGGTAATTTTAAACTGTCGGTTCGTTCTAATGATGTCCTGACTATCTCTTTTATAGGATATATCACCCAAACAGTTCCGGTGTCCGGCAAAAACAATATTGTTGTGACACTGAAAGAAAATAGTATGTTGCTGGATGAAGTAGTAGTCACTGGTTTTGGACTTGCCCAGAAGAAGGCTTCTGTTACGGGTGCAATTTCTTCTGTGGGTGCACAGGAATTGGCGCATGCAAAGTCGGTAACGGCTACAGGTGCACTGGTAGGTAAGCTCCCCGGTGTAAATTTCCGTCAGGATAACGGACGTCCGGGTGCCGCTCCCAATATCCAGATCAGAAACATGGGAACGCCCTTAATCATTATTGACGGTGTGCAGAAAGATTCCGGTAACCTGAATAACCTGGATTTTAATGATATCGAATCTGTTTCTGTATTGAAGGATGCTTCGGCGGCTATTTATGGTATGCAGGCCGCTAATGGTGTAGTGGTAATTACTACCAAAAGAGGACAGAAGAACCAAAAGTTGAAAGTCAATGTGAATGGGTATTATGGATGGCAGTTACCTTCTAACTATCCGAAACCCGCTTCGGCAGAAGATTATCTGGCAGCTATCATACAAACTGAAACTATAAATGGAACTCCGAGAACCGTTACGAAAGAAGAATACCAGAAATGGGTGGATAAGGTTGACGAAGAACATACCTCTTTCGACTGGTATAAATACATATGGGTAAGTGCTCCGCAATCCTATATCAATGCCAATGTTTCTGGTGGAACGGAGAAAGTTAGATATTATTTAAGTTTAGGACATATTGATCAGGAAGGAAATATCAGAGGCTTTAACGGTTTCAACAGAACCAATATGCAGTCTAATATCGACATTGATATTACGAATAGGTTCAAAGTCGGTGTAGCAATTAACGGACGCATAGAGACTACCGATAATCCGGGATTGCCGGGTGACGACTATAATCTGCCTATCTATGGGGCTTATAACAACCTGCCGACTAAAAAGCCTTATGCCAATAATAATCCTAAGTATCCGGCTATATCGGCACCTTGGGCTCAAGACAGTTTCGGCTGGATGAATTATGAACATGCGGGGAGATATAAAGATCAGTGGAAGGTCATTCAGATTAACGGTACTGCCGAATATGAAATACTGAAAGGCCTGAAAGCAAGAGGACTGTTCAGCTATTGGTTGGCAAACAGGAGACAGTCGAACCGGGAATACTCCTATAAATTCTATGAGTATGACAAGGAAAATGATGTCTATAATGTTGTGGAAACAGGTACGGCACGTTATACGGAAAGAAGTATGGAGATGAAAGAAGAACTGACTTCCAATATTCAACTGTCGTATGAAAATACGTTTGCACTTCATCATGTGAATGCGGTTGTGGGCTTTGAGGCAAAGAAAGGCACTTATCCAAGAATGTATGCATTGGGAAATCCTCCGGCAAACGGAATCCCTTATATTGATAAAACCAGTCTGTCTACTTTTACCGATGGTATTGGTAACCCGCAGACACGTATGGGATATATAGGTCGCCTGAACTACGACTACGCAAATAAGTACATCATCGAATTATCCGGTAGATATGATGGCTCTTACCGGTATAAACGGGGGAAACGTTGGGGATTCTTCCCATCGGCTTCTATCGGTTACCGGGTTACGGAAGAGAAGTTCTGGCAGGATGTCGATTTCCTGAAAGACAATATCACCAATCTGAAAATCCGTGCTTCTTATGGTGTGTTAGGTGAAGAATTGGGTACGGCTTTAAGCCATATTGTTGGCTATAATTATAATGACGGTGGTGCTGTGATTGACGGTGGGCTGGTTACCGGTAGTACTGTTACAGGATTAGCGACCGATAATATCACATGGGGTAAATCGAAGATACTGAATATCGGTATTGATCTGGGCTTCCTGGATAATCGCCTGAATGCTTCTTTTGACTATTTCAACAGAGATCAGACTGGATTGCTGGCAAGCCGTTATGATGTGCAGATCCCGGAAGAAGTGGGATTCTCACTGCCTCAGGAAAACCTGAACTCTAATTATGCCAGGGGATTCGATGCCTCTGTGAATTGGAGAGACCGAATCGGAGATGTGAATTATACAGTAGGAGGTAATGTTACTTATTCACGTTGGTATGTGGGAGACCGGTACAAGCCCAGATTCTCCAGTGAATGGCAGAAGTTCCGTTATCAGGCAGGAAATATAACAGGACGCTATACGGATGTGGAGTTCTCGCTCGTTTCGGATGGACAATTCCAGAGTTGGGAAGAAATAGCAAATCACCCTATTGATCAGGACCATCAAGGTAATATAACTTTGAAGCCCGGTGATGCAAAATATAAAGATATGAATGGAGATGGCTTAATTAATGATGCTGACTGGCGTGCAATTGGTTATCGTAAAGGAGGTACTCCGTGGGTTAATTTTGCATTTAATTTGGCCTTAGATTGGAAGGGGATTGACTTCCGTGCAGATTTCGTAGGTGCGACTGCCTATACTTATGTTCAACAAGGTTTTTTGAGATACTTTGATTCTAATAAAAATCTATCTCAATATCTTTGGAATAATTCAACCAGACTCGTGGATATCTGGGATGCTGACAGTGGTTTTAATATTGGTAAATATCCGTTGGCTTTACGTACCCGGAATAGCAGTGATTGTACACATTGGCCTAGTGATTTCTGGTATACCAATATGACTTATCTGAAGATGAGAAATGTTGAAGTCGGTTATACCTTGCCTCAGAAATGGACGTCAAAGGTAGGGATATCTCGGTGTCGTTTTTATGTTTCAGGACAGAATCTGTTCTCATTGAAGAATATTGATATTGATATTGATCCTGAAATTACTGCGGAGAACGGTATGGCTTATCCGAATATGAAAGTAGTGAACTTTGGTTTTTCCGTTGATTTTTAATTACCTTTATACGTATCAAGATGACTAAAATAAAATTGATAATCATATCCGCCCTTTTCTTAATGGGGGCTGCCGGTTGTTCGGAATCCTTTTTGGATCAGGAACCTGAAAATGTGATACCTGAGAGCATGATTTATGAAGATAAGGAACTTGTATTATCCGTACTTTCAAATTTGTATGGCAGAGTAAACTGGGGACAGAATAATGGGGATTATGGAAGTTACGACCAGTTGGACGAAGCTAATAAATGTTATGGAAGTCCGTGGGTGATATTTACGGAGTATGACCGGAACTCATGGAGAGTCCGTGATTATGACTTTGTACGCCGGGTAAACTTGTTTTTGCAGGGCGTCAGAGGCAGTAGTGCACTTCAGGATAGTGAGAAAAAGGCTTTTGAGGGAGAGGCTCGTTTTCTGCGTGCCTGGCATTATTTCCACATGGCCCGTACTTTGGGTGGTATGCCGCTTGTTGGAGACCAAGTGTTTAATTATGAATCGGGAATAGATGTGGAAACCTACCAGATGCCACGTTCCACAGAGGCGGGAATCTATGATTATATAATCAGCGAATGTGATGAAATTGCCCGCCAGCTAACCGAACAAATGACTATAAATTCTGCTCGGGCCAATAAATGGGCGGCTTTAATGTTGAAGGCACGTGCTGCCGTGTATGCAGGTTCCATTGCAAATTATGGTAATAAGATTACTCCGACTCTGAAGACTGATAATGGAGAAGTCGGTATTCCGGCTGATTTAGCAACCAAATACTATGAGACTGCATTGGCTGCTGCTGAGGAAGTTATAGAAAGCAGCCCTTATGAATTGCAGATTTCCGATCCTCAGGATTTAGGGTTGAGCTTTTATAAGGCTGTATGCCAGAAATCGAATAATAAAGAAGTTATTTGGGCTTTGGACAGATCTGTGACGGATAAGGTAACGACTAACTTCACAGCTTGGTGTATGCCTTTCTCTTTGAAGGATGGAATACAGGGAAATGCTCTGGGAGCACTTCTTAATTTAGTGGAATCTTTTGAAAACAAGGATGGAAGCAACTCCGAGATAAAGACGCATGATGCTAATGGCGACTTTGTGTTCTATGATAATCCGGAAGAGCCTTTCGAAATGAAAGATGCCCGATTGTGGGGGACTGTGATATGGCCTAATGCACTTTATAGAAGTGAGCCGGTGGCTCTACAAGCTGGTTTGCTGATTAAGGATACAGAGAATCCGAGCCAATGGAAAACAAAGATCAGTTCTTTAGGTGCAACCACTGAAGACGGGCAGCTAATTACTGCACTGGACGGACCATTAGCAACGGCAGGCGACAGATTTAATAAGACCGGCTTTTTGGTACGTAAATTCCTGGATGAAGCCGCCAATGCAGGATCGGATACGCAGAATAGTGAGATGTGGTATCCCCGTTTCCGTTTCGCAGAGGCTTTGCTGATTGCAGCGGAAGCAGCTTATGAATTAGGGGGAGTGAACAAGGTGAAAGCCGTCGAATATATAAACAGAGTTCGTGCTCGTGGTGGAATTAAAGAATTGACGGAATCCACGATTACTTTTGAGCACATTGTGAATGAGTATAGGGTTGAGTTTGCCTTTGAAGATCATCGTTGGTGGGACTTGAAACGTTGGAGACTTGCCCATACTGTATGGAATGGAGTCATTGACAGTCCGACTGCACAGATGTATTCTCTTTTCCCCTATAAGGTGTATGCACCCGGTTCGCCATATGATGGTAAGTGGGCTTTCGAGAAAAGCAGATCTTACATGGCGCCGAATGCAAGGAACTTCACCATGCGATGTTATTACGGTTCGATTGATGATGGCTGGATTAACAAGAACCCGAAGCTGGTTAAGAACCCATTACAGTAATATAGTAACTAACGATTAGATTAAATAAAATGAAAAATATCAATAGCCTTATATTAATTCTTGGTTTGTTTCTGGTAACCGGTTGCGAGCTGGATAATTTCGATGAGCCTAAAAGTGAGTTTAAGGGCAGGTTTGTCTATGAGGGTGAAGCACTGCAATTAAGAGGGACTGCCTATGACAATGATTGTATGATGTATGCTTATCAGGAAGGACCTGAGTATGAAGATCGGGGTGCTATCAATTTGTTTGTTAACTCTGATGGCGAATTTAATTCTTTGATGTATGACGGCTTCTATAAGATTGTGTTGAGGCAGGACAGAGGCCCGTGGATTCCGCGGAAGGATACGATTGAAGTAAACATTAAAGGTAATCAGATATTGGATGTTGAGGTTACTCCTTATTTTCTTATCAAGGATACTGAAATTGATTTCCAGAATAAGGTGGTAAAGGTGAAATGCAAGATAAATCAGATGGTTGAGACTGCTTCTATTGACAGGGCCGTGATCTATATATCCAAAACGAAACTGGTGGATAATGTTGCGAAGATAGCGGAGAAATCATTCACCAATCTGACTCCGGGTGAGCATGAGTTTACTTTCGACCTGAATGATAATGGGGTTACTGATGCTGCCAAGTTTTTATATGCAAGAATCGGGGTTAAGGCACGGGAAGGAAATGATTATATATTTTCCGAGGTCACTCAACTGAGATAGATTATTTTCATTAGGTAATTCATAATATAAACAAGTAAAAAAGAAACCATGAACATGAAGTTTTATTTAAAAATCAGTAGTATACTGGTGGCTGCAGCTTTCTTATCGACCTTGCCTGTCGAGGCTCAGACTTTCCGGCAAACTAAGCAGGGAATAACGGGTACTACGCAGGGAATGGATATTGAAATCCAATTCGTCAGTCCTGAAATTGTACGTGTGGTGAAGGCGCCCGAAGGACGTAGCTTTACAAAGAAAAGCCTTTCTGTAGTTAAAAGCCCTGAAAGCATGTCTGTAACGACCGAGAAGAAAGGGGAAACCGTTTCCCTGAAAAGCAATGCTGTACGCGTTGATTTCAATGTGGAGACCGGACGGATTTCTTTCTTTGACAAGCAAGGAAAGGCATTATTTACCGAGAAAGATTATGGTGCTCAGTTTACTCCGTTCAATGATGCGGGGAATCAGACTTTTAGTGTGCGTCAAGCTTTTTTGTTGGATAAGGATGAGGCTATCTATGGTCTGGGACAGCAGCAGGTTGATGATCTGAATCAGCGCAATCATAAACATTTCATGCGTCAGCGTGCATTATATGCCAGTGTTCCAATTATTCAGTCTACAAAAGGGTACGGAATGTTTTGGGATAATTATTCCCCAACCACTTATACAGATAATCCGCAGGAGATGTCCTTTGATTCGGAAGTGGGAGAGTGTATGGATTATTACTTTATGTATGGCGGCAATGCAGATGGCGTGATAGCGCAGATACGCGACTTAACGGGACAGGCACCTATGTATCCGTTGTGGACATTCGGTTTCTGGCAATCGCGTGAGCGTTACAAATCACAACAGGAAACGATGGAAGTCGTGGATAAGTATCGTGAGTTAGGGATTCCTTTGGATGGAATTATTCAGGACTGGCAATATTGGGGGCCGAACTCTAACTGGAACTCTATGAATTTTGATAATCCGGAGTTCCCTGATCCTCAGAAGATGATCGATCATGTGAAGAAGAAAAATGCGAAGATTATGATCTCTATATGGGCTTCATTCGGGCCGGATACGAATCCGTACAAGGACTTGGAGAAAATCAATGCCCTGTTCAACTTCAAGACATGGCCTGCAGACGGGGGAGTGAAAGTTTATGATGCTTATAATGAAAAAGCACGTGATATTTATTGGAAACATTTGAATAAAGGCCTGTTTAGTAAAGGAATTGATGCCTGGTGGACAGATTCAACGGAACCTGATCATCTGGATGTTCAGGAAAGAGACTTTGATATTCCGACGGCAATGGGAACTTATCGTAGTGTAGTAAATGCTTTCCCGTTGATGAGCAACAAGGGAGTTTATGAGCATCAGCGTGCTGTAACCTCTGATAAACGCGTGTATCTGCTGACTCGTTGTGCATTTGCCGGACAACAGCGTTATGCGGCGAATACTTGGTCGGGAGATGTTATGTGTAATTGGGAAACATTCCGTAAGCAGATTCCCACAGGTTTGAACTTTTCTCTATCGGGAATACCTTACTGGAATACGGATATAGGTGGATTCTTTAACTGGCCTTATTATGGTGGGGCTGAAAATAAAGCTTATCATGAACTGTATACCCGTTGGTTTCAATATGGTACATTCTTGCCCATGCAGCGTTCGCATGGAAGTGGCGTGAAAAAGGAAATCTACAATCTGGGTAAAAAGGGTGACTGGGTGTATGATTCGGAAGAGAAATACATAAACCTGCGCTATGCACTGCTGCCGTATCTGTATTCAACAGGATGGCAGGTGACTGATAATGCAGGTTCTTTCCTCCGTGCCTTGTTCATGGACTTCAACGAAGATAAGAAGGTACACACTATCAGTAATCAGTATATGTTTGGAAAGGCATTTCTTGTGACTCCTGTAACCAGGAATATGTATGTATTCTCTGATAAGGAACAGTGGAAAGATCCGTATGAAGATTTTAGTAAGACAGGAACACAGGATGTTTATCTTCCTAAGGGCACCAAATGGTTTGACTTTTGGACGGGAGAAGCATTGAATGGCGGACAGATGGTTACCAAAGAGGTTCCTATCGATATTATTCCATTGTATGTACGTGCGGGTTCCATTGTTCCTTTTGGACCGAAAGTGCAGTATTCTACAGAGAAGAAATGGAATAATCTGGAGATACGCATTTATCCCGGAGCCGATGGCGAATTTGTGCTGTATGAAGATGAAAACGATAATTATAACTATGAGAAAGGTGCCTATTCAATCATTAAGTTTACTTGGGATGATGCAAAGCGGACGTTGAATATCGCAGATCGGGAAGGAACTTTCCCCGGTATGTTGAAATCACGTAAGTTCAATATCGTTGTGGTGGATAAGGAGAATGGGACAGGGAGTGTTCAGTCGACGAATTTCACGAAATCGGTTTCATATGGCGGGAAGAAGAAATCGGTTAAATTGTAATTTTAGTATATGGTATCCTTATCTTGAGGATATTATATAGAAATCATTTATAAAATATGGAGATGTGGTTTTGGTCGCATCTCCATATTCTTATCTGATTTTAGAAATTTAAATTACTCATAGATTGATTTCTTTTCTTCTTTTGTCCGGTTCACATTATGGAGTACCTGTTTTATCTGTTTAAATGCAACCTCTTCTTGTGGATTGAACTTATCACTTTCCATATATTTCAGGAGGCTATAGCGTAATTGACGGGCTACAGGTCGGGTATTGAGATCCTTTGCCAAGTCTGAACTACATACTAATAGCTTTCCGTATCCTGCTTTTACCTCGAATAGTAAACCTAAGTTTCTGTTCTTATAGAAGTTATCTACCATTCTGACAATCGGTTGCATATTGTTTTTTAAACTGTCGAGTTCCATGGTTGTAGCATTCTTGCAAATATTCCACCATTGCCAGTTACTGTGCATTTCAGTTGGAAAGTCTGCTAATGCCGGATGGGTGGGATCACAGAAGATTCCCATTGTTCCCGGTTGGTTAGGGAAGTGTACAGGGCTCCAGAATACTTGTACAAATTTGCCTTCCAGCCCATTAATTTCTTCTTTTTCCGGGTTCAGCAATACCTTTTTCCCTTGACTTAATGCTTTCTCTGCATCGGCAAAGCTACGGGTGTAAAAGATTTCCTTACCAACTTCCGGTACTTCCTGAGGATATACCCAAACATTCCAGGAGTTTTGATACTGGGTTCCTGTAAAACGGATGGATAAAGTTAATTGGTCGGCAACGGATATGGATTCCAGAGGAACAGAGATGCTTCCCAGATTAAATGCATTCCCCACAGGTATTTCTTGTTTATCCAGATTGCCTTGTGCAATGACCGTTCCTTTTGAATCACTTAATGTCCATTCCGGTTGAATATCACTCAGGACTTTATCGCTGAAGTTTGTAGCTTCAAACTGAGCTTTAAAGGTTTCATTGTTCACATAGGTAGCTTTCTCAAAGCGTGCTAACGGTACTACCGGAGAACAGAAATTCCGGAATTCTTCAGGAGTGATTAAACCTTTGCTCTCCCAGAATGCATCGATAATTCCGACGAGTGCAGTGCCCTGTCCGGGGAAGTCATGCAGGTCCAATAGTTGGAAACCACTGAATCCGGGAGTCTTTAGTGCCCGTTCTATTTCTTCTTTGTATAAGATAGTTGCCAGTTTGCCACTTGCCATCAGGTTGCTTTCTGCCAGATGGAGCCGTCCTTTCTTTTTAAGGTCTGCAGCTACGGCTTTAAAGTTTAATGGTATCAGATTACCTGTGTATTTATCAATTTCTTTTAGATTTGGGAATACACTGTATTGTCCGATTTCGTGGGTAATAAGTGGGACAGGCAAACCCTCTATAGCACTGGAGAAGTCTTTATTGAAACTTACAGGTTGGTCATCGAAAATTCCTTGCCCGCGTACCCAGCCGTTTTTAGTCCACTGTGTAACCCAGAAGTCGTCATTAGGTTCGGGCCAACTGCCATGTCCTGGTTCAAAAGTGAATGTAGTAGTCATATACAAATGACGGCTATCCTGCTGCTTAATGGTGGTGAGTAATTTATCCATGACACTAAAATCTCCTTGCAGCTCATTACCCAAACTCCAGAAACAGAACGATGGGTGATTGCCATATTCTTTCATGATGTGGGCAGCTTCGTTATACAGAAAATCGACAGTGCCTTTATCTTCACCTACGTTGAGTGTCCATAGAGGCAATTCAACCTGAATGTAGAATCCCATTCTATCAGCTACGTTGAAAGCAGCTTCCGGAGGACACCAGGAGTGGAAGCGCAGGTGGTTCATGCCATAATCACGGGCGGCACTGAATACTTTTTCCCAACCGGCTTCGTCCATCGGCGGATATCCCTTTAGCGGGAAAATGCAACATTCCAGTGTTCCTCTAAGGAAGAGTCTTCTGTTATTAATCTGTAGGAGAGCATTTTGGTTCGTCAGTTTTCTCATACCGAATGTTTCACATTTCGAATCAGTCATGCCTTCCATTTCAAGAGTTGCGGCTGCTTCGTAGATATTAGGGTTGAATTCATCCCACAACATTGGGTTGTTTATGGGATAAGTGAATGTCATTTCAGTATTGTTAACCTGTACTTCTTTATTTGCCAATTTATTTCCTTTGGGGTCTTTGACAGCGAACAGAAGCTTACCGGATACCGGGGATGAACCGTTACTTCCGATTTTTATACTGACATTGACCGTTTGGTTATCAATATCGGGTGTTAAGCGCAATTCCTCAATCTGTACCTTATCTTTTGCTGTCAATGCTATTTTTCCCAAGATGCCATTCCACATAGTCTGGGTATCATTCGTATAAGCATGTGCAAGGTTTTTGACTGATATATCATGCTGTCTCCGGTTATCGATGCGTATAACGATTTTGTTATTCTCTCCTGGAACAAGATACTTGCTCAAGTTGAAATAGTGAGGAGTGGTAAGACTTTCATTGAATCCTTCTACTTTAGTACCATTGATCCATACTTGCGAATTCCATATCACGCGTTCAAGAGTAAGGAAGACATCTTTTTCGTTCCATTCTGCCGGGATGAAGCATTCTTTCTTGTACCAGGCTGGGCCGAGATAGTCGAATTTACGTTTCAAATTTAAGAATATCTCCTTGTCCATGGTAGGTTCGAGGGTACATGGAGTTCCATAGCCGGCATCACAAAGTGTTCCGGGGAGAGTGATCTTATCTGGAAACGATTCCATATACCATTTTTCTGAAATGCCTTTATCCAGACTGTCCAGTGCTATTTCCCATTCTCCGGAGAGATCCATCTCGCGTACTACTTGTTTACACGAGGTTGCCAATAGGACCATGATGCCCCAGGCGATTAAAACTTTACTTATTCTCATAATATCAAATTAAAATTTCCATTCTGTCTTAATTCTCAGTTTCTTATCTTTTACTCTTACAATCAAAGGATAGCAAAAAGGTGAATCATATTTTGGCAGAACACTTCCGTTTCCCGGTGGAATGCCAGGAGCTTCCCCCGTAATAACTTCAAACTCTTGTCCATCGGGCACTTCGATCTTCATATATGCTTTTCCTATTTTGCAACTAAGGGGCGATGATTGCTTTCGCACTATTGCGTTTTTTATATAGTTGTAGCTTGGCGAGTCATTGAGGATGATAGCTTCTCCGGTTTGGCTGAATACAGGTTTCTCTGTAAGCATCAAGACATAATCATAGAGATGCTGCTCATCAGAACAGGCGGTAAGTATATCTGTAAGTTTATTCTTTTTTAAAATTAACTTTCTTTCCGTTGTGACTCCAGAATATGCCCCCAGAGCTTCTGCCGAAACTTCTCCTCCGTCCTTATATGCTTTGAATGCCAACAATTTGCCGGTTGATTCTTTTTGATCTTTAGCATCTACGGTTAGTGTGCTGTGTGATAAAGTTTTCCGATACCACTTCGTAAATGCAGGTACTCCATAGGCACATGTCCCCATGTCAGATACAATCTCCTTTTCACCGTCATGAATGGAAATGGATAGTTTATCTGGATGACCGTGTCCTCCACCATGTGGACCGTATTTCATGACTACTGTCTTTGTGCCTGATCTGAGTACAGCATAGCCCGTTTCCTTAAAATGAACGGATGGCCATGCTGCCATTGCTGTTACTTGAGGAATTTCTATATTATTCTGTAATGCTTCACCGAAGTTCCTGTCTGTATATCGGTAGCACTGTTGAAGTACACTCAGGAAAAATGGATCCTTGTTGTAGCGTTGGTAGGCAATTTCATATAGGCTGACCTGAGCAATTAAAGACTCTCCATACCATCCGTCATTGTGGGCTGGAAAATATAGATCTGCATATACTCCGGATGCAGGAGCAGCAAGCATTTTATATAGTTTTCTGTCATATAGATTAATATTACGGCAACGTACGGCATCAGCTGACAGAAGCATAGCTCGTAAAGGATAATAATGATAGGTAGGAGAACCTTCGCCCCACCAGCCGTCATCCATAACGTATCTCTCCATTTGGGCATGGTATCCACATTCTGGATCATTGATAGCTACGTTGATGATGCTGTCATTTTGTAATGCTACTCCTAATGCTATCAGACCGCTATTGTGCCATACTTGCCAATTGGCAGTTCCTCTTCTTCTCAGCAAAAGCTCGGAACAGGGTATAAGATAACCTTTTTCTATCTCTCTTATTTCGTTAGTTGTCATTATGGATTTGGCTACCATATAGGCTCGGCAGACATCACTGGCCCATGCAGATTCATCAAGGCTTTGACCAAACATTTTGCCTCCCCAGGGACCTACTTTCCTAGCTGTGTCGTGGTCTAGATAAGTAATATATTTGGATGCATAATCCAATAACATATTCCGGATGTATTCAGCATAGACTTTATTGCCAGTGGCAAGGTATAAATACATACAGTTGCGCAAATATGTATAATTATGAGTATGCGCCACATTTACCCATGCCCAATCATAACGCTTATTTCCTGTCCAATAATGCTTGCATTGTGAACAGTAATGTGCTTCCGGCTTATTCCAGTCGAATGAAAAACGTACTTTGTGTTCGGGACAAAAATAATCGTGTATATGTCCTCCTTCCAGTAAAGGTACGGTTAGGGGATATTCTCGCCGGGCTTCCACGGTATCTTTCAGTGATTCTATAATGCTCTTTCCCCATTCCGTTTTTGCGGCTGAGCGTATTTGGCTGATGTCGCTTTCAGTGAAGAAATAATATCCGTTTTGCGCTGAAAGCAGGCAAGGGATAAAGATCAGTACGAGTAAAAGTCTATTTTTCATTTTGTATGCTTTAAGTATTTGACATATTCGGTTGCAGCTAGCAGGAAAGCCCCCGTACCATACACTTCTGTGTCGTTTATATCTACCTTCTTCGGGTCAGCTCCTATTGGTTGTACATAGCCTATCTTGCCGTCTTCGTGTACGACGGAAGCTAATGCATTCCACGCTTTTTTTGCAATGGGCAGATATTCTTCTTTTTCAAGATATCCATGATTAAGGCCCCAGAACAGGCTATATGTGAAGAAACCTGATGCACTGGTTTCCGGCATGGGATAGGAAGCTGTGTCCAGTAGAGAAGAGTGCCAGAAGCCTTGTTTATCCTGAAGCGTAGATATCTTTTTCAGCATTTGCCTGAAAAGACTGATATAGAAAACGCGTGAGGGATGTTGGGCAGGCATGTTGTCGATGATGAAGGTCAGTGCCCCTGTTACCCAGCCGTTTCCTCGTCCCCAGAATACTTTCTTCCCGTTTTGCTCACGCATATTGATATATCTGGTATCTCTGAAAAATAAACTATCGGCAACTGAGTAGAGACTGTCGTAAGTGATTTGAAATTCTTTATCCATAAACTCAAAATACTTTGGTTCTCCTGTTATTTTTCCAATACGGGCAAAAGAAGTCGGAGCCATAAACAGGGCATCGCACCAACACCAGCGGGAATGTGAACCGTCAGCATAATAGCTTAGGCTGTTGTGTCTGGGGTTGGCAATGAGAGTATCTAAGGTCTTAACGGATTTTTTGATCATGCGTGGTTCCTTGTATTTATTGAATAACATAGCATAAGGCTGGATGATGCAGATGTCATCGGCAAAATAGATACTAGGGCCAGTCTGCCATTGATTCTTTTCGCCTATGGTGAGCAGGAAGTTCCAGTATTTGGGATCATCAGACATCTCCGCCCATTCTGCCATACCGATATACATGGTCGCGTTAGTCCATGCCCAGTAGGCATGCGAATTTGTCCATTGGGAGCCTTTCCGTACTTGATTCTCAAAATTCATCAGCTGCCAGTCGGCTATCTTTTTCATAATCGTCATGGTTTGATTTTGGCAGTATTCATTCCATTGTGCCTCCTCGAAGAAATAGTTCAAGATGAGTCTGGTTACCACCTGATGTCCTTTCTCATTGGGGTGATTGCTCTGGCTCATATATATTTTTAAATCTTCTCCATTTTTTCTTTTCTCCTTGAAGGTTGCATAGCTGTCTATCAGTCCTGTTTTATAGTCGTGGGCTAAACGACGTATCTGGCGGCTATGTTGTTCAAGTGGAGAATTATCGTCCAATATATCTTCGGTTAAATCGGGTGTTGGGGTTAGGAGAATGATTGGGATGTTTTGCTTCTGTGCTTCCTTTATCATTTTTTCCCAGGCTTTCAAAGCTCTTTCCAGTCCGATGCTACGGTCATTCAGAGCATAATCTATGAATAAAATGTCCGGACGATGAGGTAAGACCTCTTGTTTGAATCGTTTGGCCCCCTGTTCGGCATTTTCACCACCAATAGATGTGGTAATAGAGTTGACTACTGCATATGGATATATTTCTTTGACAGCTTCCAAGACTTGATGGGGATAAGCTTGAAGCGTTTTTACATTAGGTGTGTTGGCATAGCCGGAAGGTACACTGTGTCCATGAAATACAAGGTTTACAGTTCTGTTATCCGGCCATTTTTTTTGCAGTTCTTGGCGGATTTGCGTGAATTCGAAGGATTGACCGGTCTGTGCCATGACGTCAAACCCTAACAATGTGCATAATAGTAGATACAGATATTTCATATTCTTTTATTTTTGTTTTTTCTCTGTTTTCAAATAGTTTAATAAACTGTGGAAAAGTGCCTTAACTTCCGGTTCGTCAGCTATTGCAAACAAGTCGGAAGAACATACTAATGCTTTTGTTCCCGGTAATTGGTATATTAACCCTAGCTTATGATTTCGTTCGAAATTGTCGATTACCTGTACAATCGGGTAATAATCTTTTGGCATTTCATCTAGTATTATAGGGCTGGATTTCTTTATAATATTCCACCATTGCCAGTTAGAGTGGAAATCCGTTGGAAAAGAATTGAAAATACTGTGTTCCGGACTTTCAATTAGTAATCCCAGTGTTCCGGGAGAAGACTCTTTTCCAAGGCTTTTGGTTACATTGTCAAAGACTTTGTAGTTCCAAAAATCACTTATGAAAAGTCCTCCTACCGATTTATCTTTGATATCCTTTTCTTTGGGGATATATAAAACCGGTTTTTTCTCCTGATATAATTTTGCGAAGACTTTACTATCGCGGGTCACGGTCACTCCGTCTATGACTCCTTCTTTTATTTTATCATAACGGGGATATACCCATATATTCCATGAGTTGTGGTAAGACGTATTCTTTAGGGCAATGCGGAAAGTCAGCTTTTGGGATTCCTTTACGTGGTTAAGTGGTATATGTAAACTTTTGAAAGTTGATAATTGGCCTTGCGGAATGGCTGTATTTCCGATATCTTCTGAATAAAGAATTTCTCCGTCTTCGGTAGACAATGTGCATGATATGATTTTGTCCTTTATATCGGACTGTCCATAGTTGGCAATCTGGACTTCTGTAATAAATGTTTCGTCCGTGTTCCAGCAGTATTTAGAAAAACGTGCCAATGGGACTATGTCATTGCAGAATTCATTCCATTTTTCTGTGGAGATAACATTCTTGGATTCCAAAAATGCGTCAAGGATACCTACCAAGGCAGTGCCTTGTCCTGGATAGTCTTGCAGATCGAGCAACTGGAAGCCACCAAATTGTGGAGTACGGAGCGACATTTCGATTTCTTCTCTGTAACACAATGCAGCCAATGCGCCTGATGCTTTCAGAAAAGCTTTTGCCTTAGTACTCATACCGGTCTCTTTCAGCCTGTTTTTGAATACTATGAAGTTCAGTGGACGTAATACTCCTGCATATTTGTCTATTTCCTCAAAATTGGGATATACTTGATATTGTCCGGTTTCATGTCCTATTACTGGCTTATTCATACCTTGTATGGCTGTTGTAAAGTTGCGCATGGCGTTTGGAACGTTGCAATTTATTATACCTCCCTGATTGGAATCGGCAAAAGAGAAAGAACCGCGTAGGTCTGTACTGTTATTGTTGGCCGCTTTCCCATGTCGCATAGCGACGAAGAAATCTTCTTCTGTATGGGTTTGAGGATTCCAGTAATGATTGTTGGTTCCTAAAATATAGAGATGGCGTTTATCATATTTCTTCAAATCTTTCACTATACTTGCCATTATAGCGGTGTCTCCTTCAAGCTCGTTGCCCAAACTGAACATGACAAATGAGGGATGGTTTCCATATGTTTGAATGATTCTTTTGCCTTCCTGTTTCATATAAGAAATGAGAATGGTGTCTTTTTCCCGGTATGTTCCCCATAAAGGTAGTTCGGGTTGGAGAAATATACCTGTTTCATCAGCTGCATAAAAAGCTGCCTGGGGAGGTGTCCATGAATGGAAACGTACATGATTGATACCATAGGAACGGATGGTTTCGAAGTATCGTTTCCAGTCATTGATTTCCATACTTGGATATCCAGTCAATGGAAAAACTCCACCTTCATTTTTTCCACGCAAAAAAACAACCCTTCCGTTGTTTATGAATTGTGTCCCTGCCGTTTTGAAGTCTCTGAATCCGGTCTGAACACATTGGGAATCATAATTGGGTATCTCTATTCGGAAGTTATATAGGCAGGGGGTATATTCATCCCATAACTGCGGAACGGGAATTCTTACTTTTATTGTATGTTCCGATTTACCTTGGGGAACAGATGCTTTTACAGTTTCTTCTACTACCTTGCTGTCATCGGAATTTACAACCACTATTTTTATTCCTATATCTGTTTCCTTTGAATAATTGGCGAGTGATACCGTCACGAGGCAGTTACCGTTGGATGGACTGTCTATTCGTATTTGCCGGATACAGATATCAGGTAATTTCCTTAAATAAAAATCACCGAGAATGCCATTCCAGTTGCTTTGAGTATGTTCTGAATATGCATGCGAACCGCCCAATGGGAGCAGACTTTTAGTGTTGTCTATTTTGATTCTGATACTGTTCTTGCCGATTTTAAGCAGCGAATCAATCATATATATATGTGGAGTGGACACGCTGTTCTGGCTCCCCAAAAATATTCCGTTGATAAATACTTCGGAAACTTTTGTTCTTTCCATAAACAACTCTACGGGATGATTTTCCCATGAAGCCGGAATTTCAATATCTTTTTCATACCACGCTACTCCTTGGTAGCTATAGGTTTCGGTCAGAATATTGGTTACGGAATCCTTAGGCTGAAAACCAACTTTATTTTCGGCAAGAGAACCCGGCAGCATTATTTTGTATTGTACAGAATCAATTTTTACTTTCCACTCGCCAGACAAATCTATTACTGACTCTGTCGGTGTACAGGAAAGCATCAATAATGCAACGCAGGAAAGTATCAAGATCTTTTTCATTTTAGTACCTCCTTCCAATTGCCTGAATAATATGCTTTATCCAGTCGTTTTCGCATTTTAGTATCTTTGTTCAGTTCTGCCAGATGGCAAAGATCTTTATAAATATAGAAATTAAGCCAATATCCGTATGAATATCGTTCGAACGGAGTGTGAGGTTGTTTCCAGAATGAGTACCAGCTTGTGTTCAGGTTATATTGTCCTGTTACTTCTATGGCCTCTTGTCCCCGTTCCCACATTCCATTTGTACATATATCAAATAATGCTTTGACATCTTCATATTTCATCTCAGAGGTATCATAAATCATCCCCGAATCATCGATATTCAGTTCGAGCAAAGATACACGTTCTTCAAATATTTTGTCTCCGTTAAGGTCATATTCTATCAAGTCGAAAAATCCATTGTTATCGGTATCCGTATACTTGACTGTTGCGAAAGACTCTGGGTCTTTGTGTAAACGTTGCTCTTTTTCTCCTGGGGGATATAATCCGCCGTATCCCTGAAAGCATTTTGCATTTTGGTCAATGCGCCAGGCGCCCCATTCAGCACCGAAAAGATGTATCTTTCCGTCGATGGGGGAGAGGTATAGTTTCCCTTTTCCAGAGTTATCCTGATCGAACTCTCCACGGTCACCGGCTGCATCAGCTTGCTTGTGGCTATCGAGTCCGCCTTGTGCAGCACCTACTTTGAATAGGTCGTATGGATAGTAGAACTCTACACGCTCCCAACGGTTGCAGTCGTCGTCCTCATCAAAGACAAACCAGCAGTAATCCCACTTCCCTTTTCGGAAAATCATATTATAAGCCACTTTTTCGTCCGGATAGATAAGTTCGGACATTTGTCGCCAACGTGGGTCGTAAATATATCTGTCAGCCTCCGGAAGTCCGCGCAGGTTTTTAAATTTATGTATCTGATCAGAATAATCGAATCCTTTTCCATAGAAATGGACAGTCATATCAAAATCGAATTCGTTGCCCTGCCCGTTATCATTATCCACATCCCAAGAGATACTTGCCCAAGGAATGCGGCCGCTATACACAACATCTATTTCATCAGACACTTTTCTGAATGTTTCATGGGGAGTGTCCCCGTTACAGGGACGAACGTGTGGAATATCCATTAGGCGGACAGACATTTCAGTCAGGTTATCATTGTCGTGATCGTAGAAGATAAAAGGATTTTCGCAGTTGAAGCGAGTGTCGGCAACTCTGAAACTAGATGAATGCATTTTCAGCAATAGTGTGTTCCCATGATAATCTTGAAAGAAATTAGAATGACCATTATGTTCCCAGCATAAAGGGAGTAGTTGGTTCCAGTCGATGAAACTTTTGATATCATCCTTCTCAATATCTATAACAATAATGAAATCAGAGTCCCAGTCATAGCCGCAACGAGCATCGGCACTGCCGTTATAAATAACCAATTGCATATCGGCTATTCCGTCTTCGTCTGTGTCCACCCAGTCTATGCAGAGGTCTTTCGGACCACCGAAGATGCCATCTTTGTTCAGGTCTATCAGCAGGCAATCATTATCTGTATCACCTTCCAAATCATCGTATCTCATATCTCCGTCGTCATCAATCCACATGACGGGAATGCTGTCGAGGACGAAAGCACGGATGATATCTGGCGTACCGTCTCCCGTGAGATCTTCATAAGTGAGTCCAGCCTTGTCTGCCGTTAATGGAAAACGCCATGGGGTGAGTTGAGTGTGCTCATTCCAGTATTTCTGCTGGGCATATAAATTATATGTCACGGCTGAAAAAAGGATCAACAATATCAAAGGGATATTCTTGTGTTTCATGGCTGAATAAATATCTTGTCAATCATTTCGTTAGTAAGGGTCACTTCTGGAGAGAAATCGGGTGAATTAAGGTAGTTTACCAGACTGTAATACATCTGCCGTGCAACAGGGCTATGAGCCATAATCCGGTCAAAGGCGATAGAAGTAACCATTAGTTTTCCTTTACCTACCTTAGCTTCAAAAATTAGGCCTATCTTTCGATTGTTGTTCCAATCTGGAATAATCTGCACTAAGGGTTTAAATTCATAAGTAGTATGATCAAGCAACATAGGTTTCGAATTACGCACCAAGTCAAACCATTGCCAGTTTGAATGTTCTTCTGTAGGAAAATGTCTGAATAAGGCATGTTTGGGATTACATAAAATACCTAAAGTATTTGGAGGTGTACCAGACCAGACTGCATTCCAGGATATGCTGGAAAAACAAGGGGGCACGTCAGATTTTACTTGGGCAGTATCAGCAAGTAACAATACCGTTCCTCCTTTCTGCAAATAATGTTTGACTCTATTATTCCATTCTCTGGCCAACATTACTTTTTTTTCTGATATTTCTGGTAGCTTGTCTGGGTAAACCCATATAGCCCAGTTATTGGAAAATGAGGTGTTTCTAATTTCCATCTTCAATACCATCTTTGCAGCTTGACAAATTTCGGTCAAGGGAATAGAAATTCTTCCCAAGTCAGTAATGCCACCATTCGGAATATCTAGTTTAAAGGAGCCGTCTTTATAAACATTGCCATTCAGATATTCAAGTTTCCAGTCCACTACTGCTCCTTTTAGTTTTTCTTTCAAAAAATTAGCTACTTGGGCATCTCCTTCAAAAGTTTCATTTTGACTCCACACCAACTTATCAGTACGTAATAAAGGAAGACAAGGACTTTGTATCTGTTTGAATGTTTGGGCATCCACATAAGGCTTAGCATCATAGAAAACATCAACAACTCCGACCGGTGAAGTACCCTGACCAGGGAAGTCATTTAGTTGAAGTAAATGATAGCCTCCGAAACCAGGGGTGCGGAAATAAGATTCAAATTCTTCCTTTTTTTGAAGAACTTGGAACTTACCTGAAGCGATGTGAAAATCATGAGCCTGATCAAGCATTTTTTTATTACGGAGATCTTCTCTAAAAAGTTCATAGTTATAAGGTTTTAAAACCCCTATATATTTAGATATTTGGTTAAAATCAGGATAAGCACACCATTGTCCTATCTCATGAGTCACCATAGGTATTGAGAATTTTTTTACATAATCTATGTAATCATATCTTGTGTTTAATGGCTGCGAGTTAAAACGTCCTTTCAGGCCTTCCTGCCAACGCTGTGGACGAGCACCATAAAAATCGAAAAAATCACTTCCTTCCACTGTAGGATAACCAGATGCAGCTACATAAAGATGACGTGAGTCTTTCTTCCATTCAGTTAGCATTTCTTTTAGAAAATCCACACAACCTTTTCCAACTAATTCATTGCCTTCGCAAAAGAAGGCAAAAGACGGATGATTTCCATATTCCTTAATAATGCGTTGAGCTTCATCTAAATAGAAAGCGTTGGTTGCCTCATCTTCCCCTACCGTAAAACGCCAGTCCGAGTTTTCGACTTGTAAATACAAGCCCAATTCATCTGCAACTTGAAATGCGGACTCAGGGGGACACCAAGAATGAAAACGAATGCAGTTCAATCCGTAATCTTTATATACCTTCATTACCTTTTTCCACTCTTCATAACCCATCGGAGGATAACCGGTAATGGGGAACTCGCAAGAATTTACAGCACCGCGAATAAATGTAGGAATATCATTTATCGTGAAATGCGTACCTTTTGTTCCAAAGTCACGAATACCAAATTTTATTTTTCGCACATCACTCTTACCGCAACACTTTATCTCATAGTCAATTTCATACAGATTAGGCTCAAATTCATCCCAAGTGTATAGCTTATCTCCCAAATCATAGTAATGTACCAAGTGTATTAAAGAATCCGAACTATTAAAAGTTGTATTTTTCTCCTTTAGATGCAAATCTTGAGAATCATTCAAAAAATGACAATTTATCCGTATATCGCCTTTAACCGGCAGGTTACTATAGTTCACAATCTGCGCCACAATCTTTAGCCTTTTTTCTTTTTGTAAAGGATATATCTGTACATCAGCAATATGTACCTTACTTACAGCCTGGATTTCCATACGTCCAATAATGCCATTCCAGTTAGTCTGTGTTTCAGCACTGATGGCATGTGTATAGGCTATATCATGGATGTTCCCATTATCTACTCTAATGCGAACAGTATTCCAGTCTCCAAACTTTACATAAGAAGTTATATCATACAAATGTGGTGTAGAAAGACTTTCCTCTTTTCCGACAAATTTCCCATTAATCCACACTTGGCTTTCCCAATGTACTCGTTCCAAAAACAGAAAAAGTTGTTGGTCTTTCCAAGATTCAGGAATAAAAATATTTTCTTTCTCATACCAAGCTGCTCCACTATATTCAAACATGCGAGTAAGCCGAAGCGAACTCATATCTTGCGTTTTAAATCCTTTTCCAGCTTGGTCTGTAGACCCCGGCAGAGTTATTTCTTCTGGAAACTTAGATACAAAATTACTTCCTTTTACCGGAATACTAACATTCAAAGGATCCAATTTAAAGTTCCAGATACCAGCTAATGAAATATGATCTTTTGACGTTTCATTCTGTGCGTGTACTGAAAGCAGACAAAAGCAACTTAATATGAGAAAGAAAATATTACGCATAGAGTCAATATTTCAAGTTATTCATTACATTATTCTAGTTCACCAACAAAAGTTACGACAGACTTTGCCGGAACAACAATCTCATTAGTTTTTATTGTCGTTCCCTTTCCTAAATTGGATGTTTCAGAAGTGGTGTAAGGAGTTAAAGTCTGATTCTTCAGTTTCAAATCTTGAAGATTATATTTTCGGTTGACAGAACCGACATTAACTGCTACCAAAACTATCTTTTTGGAAGAACCGTCTTTGTATGCGCTAATCATAACATCTTTACTCTCTTTCTCAGGGTCTGGATTTTCGGTAATAACGGCAACACGTTTCATACCCGGACGGACAAAAAAAGAATAATTACCTAGCATCCACATAAGCTTAGAGTCCCTGGCAAATCCATCTTTTTTGCAATAGTCTGTAACTTGTGAACCATTATTTGTTCCATCATCCAGATATACCAAACCGTCCTTGTAGTCTGCACGGGTAAGAGCTGTCCACCAAGACCAAGAGGAAGCATTTACCAATGTCAAATCATTGTGAATAGTACGTGCAACAAAAAGTGCCGTTTGCATACCCAAATCGCGTTTATTTCCGTTTCCGTTAGGAATTTCGGACTCTCCGGGGCTTTCGAGGATAGAATACTCAGTTTGCCAATATTTTAAGCCGCTGTGCTCTTTTATTTTATCATTCAAGGCTTTACGATGTGAAACTAAATCCTTGACGGGCCAAACAGTCCAATAACTGTGTCCAGTCATTACTCGCTCTACATTGGGCAGAGAAGCAATGCTCAACGGAGATGATGGATTCCAAAAATCATCAATCTGATTATCAAAGTTCTCATTATCTACATTTTTATACAAATATTGAATACTCCCAGCTTCTCCCAATGCTATTTTGGTAGCCAATCCTCTTTTGCTGAGTCTTTCTGATAGTAATTTTACGAACTGAGATATTTCTTCATTAGTGGCGGGAGTCCCTTCCTGACTGCCTTTACTCCAATCCCATTGTGGTTCATTCACAGGACTTAAATAATCAAATTTAACTCCTTCTTTCTTCTGCAAGTTATCAATGCATTCTACTAAAAAGTCTGCATAATCAGGCATCATACCTGCCTTGATATTCATCCTTTTCTCTTTAATTGAAAAGCCTTTCCCATTTATGGACATATGAACCGGAGCGCTTAGGTTAAAAGCAAGAAAATGTTCAACCCCTCTGTCTCGAGCGGCTTTTAAAAACCATTTCTGTCCTTCATATTTATTCCAATTGTAAGTACCATCAGCTGATAAAAAGCATTCAGACCGTCTCCACTCATCCGCAATGTCGCTATCAAGTCCTTGTTCTGTGCTTCCTGCACCAATGTAAAATCTCCACATGGACAAGCCGATGCCTTTTGGATTTCCATTTTCATCGACTTCCTGGCTAAACAGCCAATCGGCAATTTGATTTCTCTTCTCTTCCGGCCAATATTTTCCTACCATCTGACAGCGCCAAGCATCTGATGCCCCAAAGCCGTCAATCGTCTGCATTTCCTGATTCAAGTCTACTGAAATATTTCTCACCTTATTGTAAACAGGCGGTTCTGGAATCTCCAATTTGGAACTACATGCCGTAACTGAAAACAGTGTACAGATACCTAATATCTGCAAATATTTGCTATTTCTCATTTCTATAAAATTTAAGTTTGATCTCTTATGTTTATTAGTAATTAGGATTCTGTGTTACAGTACCAAAACTACGATCTATTTCCGATTGAGGAATGGGCCATACCAAATGTTTATTGATATCGAAGTTGATACCTTTGTTCTGTAGCTCTTTAAGGTTGCTCGTTTCATACTGATCCGTTGATTCATACATATTGTAACGAACAAAACTTCCATTCGGACCGAACAAACCAGCTATAACGGGTTGATTAGTGACCGGATCTATCTGTCTCCTAATATCAAACAGACGCAATCCTTCAAATGCCAATTCCATTCTGCGCTCTTTCCAAATAGCATAAAGTATTTCGTTACCGGTTACAGTTCCTTTTTTCGGAGAAAGTTTTACTCGAGCACGAATGATGTCTACATCATCCATTGCTTCATCAAACATACCCAAGTGAAAAGCTGCTTCTGCACGCGTCAGATACATTTCTGCCAAACGGATAATTGGAGTATTCAAAGGAGCGTTATATCTTTTATCTTCCAATGTTCTACGAGTAGCAATGGGAATATAATACTTACGAATTACACGCCCAGACTTATTTTGTGCTAAGTCAAATACATAAGTAGGGTTTAAATCCTCATCACCATATACAGCGTCACCACAAACCGTTATTGTACTGCGCCTTCTTATCTCATCTTCTTCCGAAAGATAACAATTTTCCAAATCGCTGGTGGGTACTCCCCATCCCCAACCATCCATAATGTCATTGGGGTCTTTACTGGGGAAATTTTCCAAACTTTCACCACGTCCTCCACAAAGTGTAGAAAGGGGATTGCCCAAAATTTTACCCACTTCAGTGCTTGTCTGAACTTCAATAAGCGATTCTATGCCATTGTGATTATTGACGTTCCAAATATCTAGAAAATCAGGTTCGAGTTTACAGCCACTATTCATGATTGTGGTATCTGCATAATGATAAGCTTCTTCCCATTTTCCTTGATATAATGAAACTCTTGCTAATAATGCAGTACAAGTCCATACAGTAGCCCTACCTTTTCCTTCACTTCCATACGTAGTATTTACCATGTGAACGGCTGACTTAAGATCATTCTCTATTTGCTGATATATTTCTTCTTTACTAGAACGCCCTAGATTCATATCATTGGATGAAAGCATTTTAAGTACCAATGGTACACCCCCAAAATTGCCTACAAGATCCAAGTAATTATATGCGCGACAAAATAGAGCTTCACCGACATAGGACTTTTTTTTGTCTTCAGAAATAGGAGCTTCGGGAATAGAGTTTATGGCAATATTACATGCCATAATATTCTTATATCTCTCCTTGAATAAATCTGTAAGATATCCCATTCTATTGGGAGTGATCAAGTATTCCGAAGCTGGACTGAATCCATCAGCAGATTGTCCGGTATTTCCCATCCAAGCATCATCGGTAGCCGTTTCATTCGTTATTCTGGTATGAGCTATCGGCTGCCAGTCATTATTTAGCAATGCACGCTTATACAAGTCAATGACAAAGTCACGACATTCTGTATCTGTCTTAAAATAGTTATCCAAATCTTGAACACCTCTTTTTTCGTGTTCAATAAAATCTTCACAAGACATAAATCCCAATGAAGCCACTATTATGAAAGCAAATATATTCTTTTTCATGATTTACAATCTATTAAAATGTTACATTTACACCTACTGAGTATATACGTTGTACTGGATAAGTCCATCCGCCAAATCCAAAACTCAACACACTACCTGAAACTTCGGGCTCAACGCCATTATAGCCAGTTAAGGTAAACAAGTTTTGTCCTGCTATATATAATCTCAGTTTATTGACGCCAGGGATTTTCTTAAAAGTATACCCCAATTGTAAATTCTTTAGTCTTAAGTAAGAACCATCCTCTATGTAGAAAGATGAGAATTTGGTAAAGTTCTCATTATGATCTTGAGTAGATAAGCGAGGAACATAGTTAGAAGTTCCTTCACCGTGCCAAGCCATATCAAGTAAACCGCTCACCTTATTCACTTTTCCACCACTGCCGGCAGCATTGTACAATTCTTGAATATTCTGATTGACAAGATCATTACCGATACTGGCATAGAAGTTTGCCACTAAGTCAAAGTTCTTATAACCTAAGTTCAGATTAAGTCCCATCGTCATATAAGCCCATGGAGAACCAATCTTTGTACGGTCATCTGCATTCAATTGTCCGTCTCCGTTTATATCCTTAAATCGAATATCGCCAACTTGTGCGTTAGGTTGTAAGAACTGTCCTTTGTTATTAGTATGACGATTCACTTCAGTCTGATTCTGGAAGATACCGTCAGCCACATATCCATAGAAGAAAGCAGGCTCTTCACCTTCTATTGTCTTTGTCTTTTCACCATTTCCATACAATGGGTCTTTATCGCCTGTCAACTCTGTCATATTGACGTTGAAAGTAGTCAAGTTTAAAGTAGTTCCAAAGGTAAAATCTCCCCAACGGTCATTGTAGCTGATTGCCATTTCAAAACCTTTGGTACGCATAGAACCTACATTTGTCCAAATCTTGGCATCACCCGGGTAGCCGGAATAACTGGGATAAGCTTTCTGAAAAAGCATATCTTTAGTATTCTTTATATAATACTCAAAAGATCCCGTTAAACGATTATCAAATAATCCATAATCAATACCAAAGTTATAATCTTCTACAGTTTCCCATTTCACATCCTCATTTTTAACCAAACTGGGGTAAACAGTATTCACCACATTATCGCCCAATACATAGTAACCTTGTCCTAATTGAGACATATAAACTCCTGAAGGTAGATTCTGATTACCTACACGCCCCCAACCTATTCTAAGTTTAAGGCTGTTAAGTACAGATTTTATACTTTCCATAAACGGCTCATTAGACATACGCCAAGCTATAGAAGCTGAAGGGAAAGAAGCCCATTTATTCTTGGACAGGAATTTGGAAGAACCATCCACGCGATAAGTAGCTGTAAGATAATACTTATCATTATAATTGTAAGTTAGTCTACCTAAATAAGACAAAATAGAAGTGGTAGAAGAATTACCTCCGGTCTGTGGATTGACGGTACCAGCATCCAATTCATGTAAATTATCTGAGTTGTTGGGCATTTTTTCATAGCTTCCCCACAAAGTAGTACTATTCCATTCTTCCAAGGTGTTACCTACCATAAAAGAAAAATTATGCTTATTTGCAAAAGTTTTTAGGTATGTCAATGTATTCTGCAAACTCCAATTACGATAAGTGGGTTTGTTACGCGTGAACTTGTTGTTCGTCTGAAATTCATGAGCTGCATCAATAACAAAATCCGGTGCAAACGTATTGGAAATTCGAGTATCTAAGTCTATAGAGAATTGAGATCTAAATATCAAATCTCTTATCGGCTTAATTTCAAGATAGGCAGAAGATGACAAAGCATAAGAATTATTACTTTGATTCCATCTGTGAACATAACCAACTGGATTCCAAATTTGAGAAGGAGAACGGGAATATACACTATATTCATTTTCAGTACCATTTAATTCATCCTCTGGTTTAAAAATGGGGGTAATAGGATCCACTCTGTCAAAGTCCGACCAATTAGTAGGATTCCCCCATGATTCATAACGCGGATTTAATGAGAATCCAGCTGAAAAATACTTATTAAATTTATAATCATTGGTAAAACGAGCTGTAAATCGCTTATATCCTCCCTTCTGGTAGAAAGAATCTTGCTGAAAATAATTTAAACTAACCGAATACTTATTCTTCTCCGTTCCACCCTGTACACCCAAACTTGCATTCAATTGAGGGGTAAACTGACGAATACCCGCATCCCACCAATTTGTTGTTTTACCTGCAAAAGAAGCGGGATTTTCAAATTCCTCCGGATAGCCGGCCTGGCGGGCGGCTGTATTCAATATTTCAGCATACTCCACAGCATCTGCCATATTATAAGGATTTTTCATTTCCTGTACGCCATAATGCATATCGAGATAGAATGAAGGTTTGCCTTCCACTCCCTTACGAGTAGTAACCATAATAACTCCATTTGAGGCACGACTACCATAAATGGCACTGGCAGAAGCATCTTTCAAGACTTCAATGCTCTCAATCTCATTAGGATTAAGGAAATTGATTCCTTCGCCCATAGGAACCCCATCAACCACATACAATGGGTCAGTGGACAAGTTGATGGTAGAGAAACCTCTAATCAAAACCTTTGGCTGACCACCTGGATTCCCTGCTCCTACAATTGTTACACCAGCCACCTTTCCTTGAAGACTTTCGGTAGCATTGCTTACATTCATTGATCTCACTTCTTTTCCTTTCACAGAAGAGATGGAACTTGTTAAATCACTTTTTTTCTGTACGCCATAGCCTACTACCACCACTTCTTGAAGCAACTCTGAATCTTCTACCAAAGTTACATTAATGACAGTTCTATTCCCTACCTTTTCTACAATGGTTTTGTAAGAGATAAAAGAGAATGACAGTTTGGAATCTATTCCAGCTACTGTTATACTGTATTGTCCATTCACATCAGATATACTACCATTGGTAGTTCCTTCTTCTTGGATATTAACACCTATCAGAGGCTCATTTTTGTCGTCAACAATAGTTCCTCGAACCTTTATCTGCGCATTAGCTGTAAGGCAGAAGAAGAAAACAACAAGAGAAAATATAATATTTCTTTTCATGACTATATACATGATTTAATGATTATTCTTTCAATAATTTAGCACGCGCAATCTCAGTATCAATAATGAATTTATAACTTCCCTTTTGATTTACCTTCAAGTAAGGTTGGCTTGAACCCATATAATCAATAATACCATTTTCAAGTAAGCGCCAATATTTACTCCAGCCCGGATAGGTAATGGTTACATTAAGCTGGGTTTCGTTCAATATAAGAGTCCGTCCAAGTATATATGGATTTTCCGCGTCCGGTGTGAGTAGACAGTTTTTATTAGAGGGATCCCATCCGGCACCTTCAAATCCGTAACCACACATCGTGATATCAGGAGAATCGTGCACAGCTGAAGAAGGTATATAAGGAGTCACAGTATATGTTTGCTCTTTGGTATTTGCCACAATCTCATAGTATCCCTTTGTTGGTAGCACTATTGGTGCGGCAGAAGGACTATTTAGCAATTTACCGTTCTCTTCTGATACGCCAAAGCAGTGAGGTTCAAAAGCGCTCTCCTGTCCCAAAAAGTAGATTTCCTTATTATCACAATCCGCATAATATTTGAAAGTAAATATACCATTTGATTTTTTATGATAGAGCATCGGTACCCCACAAACATCGGCTGTTAAATCAGTTCCCTTAGGAACATCGGCCAGGAACAAAGTAACCATTTCACTGGAAACAATATATTTAATTTTCTGTGTTTTCCTGTTAGCTTCTACAAAGTTATCAATTGCTGTTATTTTTAGTTCATACTCTTCCGGTTTGGATGGTAAAGAATAAGTTTTGTTGAAAGAGTACTCTTTCTCGCCGTTTAATTTGATTCTTTCCATGATACCCAATATCGGTTCTTCCACATATACTGAATCTAAGCCTGAATCATCAGTGACTTTAAAGGAAAGTGACAATTCCATCTTGCTTTCCAATAGCTGTACTGTTCCGTCTTGTGGTGATACATTTGAAAAATTAGGAGCATTAAAGTCTCCATCCAAATGTAATGTAAGCTCTTTGGTCACAACATTTCCAGAAACATCCTCCAGTGCAAGATTTACTTTATATACATCTTCATTTTTCGTATCCTTTGGTGCCAGAAACTCATAAGCCAACTCATATTCTGTAACTAAAGTATCTGTCGGGAATACAATTTCCTTATCCAGATAAAATTCTGGAATCACAATTTTCAAAGACTTAAGGCCTAAATCATCTTTTAAATCAGCCTTAATCACAAACTTTCTGTTGGGATTAGAATACAATTCATCACGCAACACTTTTATTTCCGGGGCATCAGATGTAGGATAGGAGATACCCTCATCGTCCGAACATCCCATAAAGCAAAGCAGCATTAATAATGCTGATAATCTAAATAAACTTTTCATAATATTAATATTGTTGTTAACTAATAGTTTATTTCTAAGTGAATTACTGTACAGGGAAATGTGTCGATTCTGGCACATTCCCGTACAATAAGAGCAATCACATCCTGAACACTTGTTTATTCACATCAAGTCTTTTCACCTTTTCATAATATTCTTCTGCTAATTCTTCCTCTCCTATACCACTATATCCTAATGCCATAACATAATAGCAATGAACCTTGTTACGTACATTCAGGTCATCCTCCCAGATCGCAAGCTCTGGTAAGGATACTGCGAAATAATCGATTTTGCATTCATCGAAGAGATGCTTCTTGCCGTGGTCTATCAGCTTGTTGAAGCGGCTACGTGCTTTGCTCTCTTCTCCTAATGCCCTCCAGGCAAGTCCTTGATAGAAAATCTTGTCAGGTTGTTGGTCATTGTAATAGAATGCTTGTTGAGGCTCGCTGGAACCTTGTGTTGCTTTCATTAAGTATTTTATGGATTCGGCTTCGTTGCCCAGCTTTTGGTAGGCTATTCCTTTATAGTAGTCTACCTCATTCTCTTCGGCGTTGATCAGTTTACCCTCACCTAAATTATGCGGATAATGATCTGTCTCTTTTAAAAGACTGATGGCTTCAAGATATCGCTTTTCCTTAATAGCTTTTTTGGCAAGTTCTACCCGACAGAGAATATATTGCCCTGTAACTTTACCTTCGCCACCTTCCCACGGATGGAACTTCCGTGCGGCTATCAGTTCTCTTGCCTTTTCATAGTTGCCTAATTGATTATAGAGGGTTATTCGTTCTATGCATAAGTCATCCCGCTGTGCCACCAGTTCCAAATGTGCCTCTAGAAAGGTCAGGCGTTCTGCATGGGCTCGTCCCATTTTCTTATATAGTTGATCCAGCTCCATAAAGATGCGTGAGTCCGTTTGGTCCAGTTCAAATGCTTTCTCCAACAATCGGCATGCTTCTTCTTTCCTGCCTTTTTTGTTGTAATAAGCCAATGAAAGGTTGCGCAGAGCTGTAGGGAACTGATTATTTATCTCTACTGATTTCTCCCAGCATACAGTAGCTTCTTCATAACGGCGGTGTGCATACCAGAAGTTCCCCAGATAATAAGGAGCCTTGAAATCTTCTGGATTCATCTTCATAGCATCTGCCAGTACATTGACTTCATCGATTCTGTTTGGAAAACACTTGTCAGGAGATAGGCTTTGTGCCTTCTTATACCATTTCTGGGCTGTTTCTTTATCTCCTGCCATTGATGCAAAGTATCCTAACATATAAGCAGCTATTGGATAAATATTGGTTTGTTCGTCTATATAAGTATGCATAATCCGGGAAGCTTCTTCATACATTCCTGCAGATGAAAAATCAAATGCATATTCAATATAGTTGTGTACACTACCGTTGAGGATACTTAGCATTTCCTGCAATTCTACCGGATTGCTTTCAATGAAATATTTTTCAAATCGGCATCCCAAATTAAACTTATCGACAATCAATGATTCCTCAATAAATTTCAAGGCTTCTTCAGTCTTTCCTGAATGTCTCAGGATAGAAGCTTTTAACTGGCGTGCTTTATGATTATGCCAGTTGTGGATGAGAGCCAGATCTATATGTTCCAAAGCGGCAGTCCAATTCTCTCTGATACAATCTATCTGTGCCACACCAAAGTAGCCTGCATCTCTCCAAGCCGCATTCCATGTGGCTTTATAATAGGCACTATATGCATCATCATACTTACCCTGCATCTTCAGGCTCCACCCCAGATTATAATAGGGTTCTCCATCATAAGGATTAGGATTACGCTCTGTTAATGTTTTTATGGCTGTACGGAAATACTGTTCAGCTTCTTCAAATTTACCTCGGCGCATATTCAGCAACCCTACGGCATTATTGCAACGTATATCTCCCGGTTCTCTTTCCAATGCTTCCATGTAGTAAGCCATTGGGTCATAGGTCGCATGCCGATATTGCTCCAGATGTAACCCAGTCAGGAATAATTGCTCTATGGAAGCTATCTCCTTGGGTTGTTTGGCTGCCTTAGCAGCATCCGGAGTTGGTTTTATTTCAGGCTTATCAGCTTTATATTTCAAAAGTAGTTTGCCATTGTTATCATACAAGGATAAAATAAGGTTTTCGGGTAACTCTTTTGTTATATTTATCTGACTTTTAAAGATATTTTCTGGCGAAAGTGTGGTTATTTTGTCAAATAACACCTTTCCTGTTATATCTTTTAATTCTATTTTGATGTTTTCTTGCTTACCGGTTGCATATACAATGATGTATGCGGTGTTATCTGCAACATCCAGATTCAAAATGAAATCTTTGGTCGCATTCTTTACATATCCCACTTCACTATATGGCAGGAAATATTGCTTCCATGACTTTTCCTCATAAGGTTGTAACCATGTGAAGTCAGGCTGATTATCTGTATAAACACCTGTCATCAATTCGATGTAAGGACCATCTTCATCAGTAAGGTTTCTGTCCCATGCAATACCAAAATCACCATTTCCCCAAGTCCATTGTTTCTTTCCTGGTGAGAGGTGATGATCGGCTACATGTAATAATCCTGCCTGTATATGTTCTTCATATCCGCCTACAAAGTCATAGCGTGATTTAATGGCCATGTATGAAGTGGGAACAGGGATATTCTTATATTTGGAAATATCGACACCTTCCGAATAGTCCTGTTTGTAATATATGCCTGTAGCTATAGGAAAATTGGATACATCTCTTTTCCCATGATCGAAAACAGCATGTACATCGGGTGGAAAAACCGAGTGATAGTGGTCGTTCACAACAACGGCAGGGTTCGCCCACCAAAGGAAAGTTTGGGGGAACGGAGTTCGGTTATAAACCTTTACATTAATTTCCAGATAAGCTTTGTCCGGATGAAGTGTGAATCCCTGCATCCCTTTCGTATTGAACATACGCTCTACTTCATTGCACCAGACCGTTTTACTACCGTCTGCATTTTCTTCAATCATACAGTCGGTAGGTAAGTATGTACTTGGACGATGATGCTGAGGCCAGTTGAATTCAATTCCGCCTGATATCCAAGGACCGGTCAAACCTACTAAGGCTGGTTTAATGACTTGGTTGTAGTAGACAAAGTGACGTTTCTTCACTTTGTCATAAGCCATTTGTACTCGCCCTCCCAATTCCGGCAAGATCATAATTTTAAGGTATTCGTTTTCGAGGAAGTAGGCCTGATAGTCTTTTTCTTTTTTCTCGTCGCATATCTTTTCTACGACAGGATAAGGGTAAACTACTCCTGAACTTCCTTGATAAACACGCTTTTCCAGAAAGATGGGATTTTTTTCTTCCTCTCCGATTTCATAAGTCGGAAGTTTGATTGTTTCTTTCCAAACTTTCACAATTCCTTTTTCTGAGAGGGTCGGTTTAATTAAATATTCTGTAATTTTCTCCATAAGGTATTTATTGTTTTTTTAGACAATAAGGGTAAGTTAAGCGATGATTTCTTGTCATCGTTTAAGTAAGATGTAATTCAATAAATGATATGTTGTTTTTAACTAGTTAATTCTTTCTCAATGCTTTCCAGTGATTTCCCTTTTGTTTCGGGTAATTTGATTTTGATGAATACAAATCCGAGAATACAGATGATTCCGTACAACCAGAAAGTACCATAGGCACCTAATCCGGAATTTAATAAAGGGAATGTATATGTCAGTACAAAACAAGCTGCCCAAAGAGAGAAGGTGGATACTGCCATTGCCATACCACGGATACGGTTTGGGAAGATCTCAGATAATACGACCCATGTAACGGGAGCAAGTGTCATTGCATAGCATGCTATAGCTAATACAACCATAATTAGTACGGCCATTCCGGTTATATTGAGGTAGTAACATATGCCCATGATGATATAAATGATGGCAAGCCCTGAAGCTCCGAATAACATAAGGGAGCGTCTTCCCAACTTATCTACAGTGTACATACCTACAAAAGTGAATATTACGTTCGTCACTCCTGTTACTACAATATTGAATAGGATATCAGAAACACCGTAACCTGCAGCTGCAAAGATTTCCTGGGCATAATTAAACACTACGTTTAGTCCGCACCATTGCTGGAAGGCTGCAATAACGATGCCTATTAATAATATTCCCGGTATCTTGCCTTGAAAAAGCAGACGGATATTTAACTTCTCTTTGGTGACATTTATAACTGTTTTAATGCTTTCAATTTCTTTTTTGGCATATTCTTTTCCACCTATGTGGCTCAAGATATTTTCAGCTTTACCGTATTGTAATTTTGTAGCCAGCCAACGGGGACTTTCGGGAATGAAGAATATAAGGATAAAAAAGAGTCCCGAAGGTACTACTTCTGCCCAGAACATCCAACGCCATCCCATTTGCCCATTCCATGTTTCCAGAATGTTTTCGCCGGGAACTACCGGGTCAGCGATCAACCAGTTGACGAACTGGGCTGCCAGAATACCTAATACGATTGTCAATTGATTGATCGATACAAACTTCCCTCGTACATGGCTGGGTGATACCTCGGCTATATACATGGGAGATAAGTTGGAAGCAATGCCGATGCCAATACCACCGAATATGCGGTAAAAGATAAACCAATTGAGGTCATTGACAGCTCCTGTACCTATTGCAGAAACGGTAAAAGTGATAGCTGCTATTATCATCAAGGGTTTGCGCCCATATTTATCAGATAAGCTACCTGCAATTGTTACCCCTATTAAACAGCCGAGAATGGCACTGCCCATGACCCATCCCTGCATACCGGGAGAATTCTCAATTGCAAAGAAGATTTCATAGAATGGTTTGGCACCTCCAATGACTACCCAATCGTATCCGAAGAGTAGCCCTCCCATGGCAGATACCAGCGAAATAAGTAATAGGTAAAAATTGTTGCTAAATGGTTTTGTTTTCATGATATACGATTTATTGTATGGCAAATGTATGCCATTAAACTTAATAAAAAAATGCAGATTGTTATCAATTTAATGTATAATCTTATTATATTTATGGCTGTAAATGCTTGAATGCATTGCTTGAATAAGCATTCATGTAAAATACTATGATATATATGTAAAATACTACCAAAATCAGATACTATGGAAAAGGTTGCAGAAGGTTTTAAAGGAGAGAAGGCTATCGTTACACCATATAATATACGTAACCTTCAACGAGAGAATAATATTACAAAACAATTATTCGTCAGTCATATTGGATACTATCCTCATGCAGAAAATCATTTTAGGGAAAGGGAAAAAGGGACTAACGAGAATGTCTTTATATATTGTGAGAGTGGTTGCGGTTGGGTTAGTTATAAAGGTGAGAAGTATATCCTGACTAAAAATCAGGCTTTTATATTACCGGCTAATGAGCAACATGCATATGGAGCGGACGAAGTGAATCCCTGGAGTATCTATTGGCTACATTTCTGTGGCGAGGGCGTGGCTATGTTCTCCTCTATAATAGGTAAGGCTATATCTTTGGAGGAGTCGGATAAGAGCCGTTATGATGATCGCTTTCAACTATTTGAAGAAATGTATCAGAACTTGGAAATGGGATATAGTCCTGAGAACTTGGAATATGTTAGCTTTTGCCTGATGCATTTTCTGGCTTCTTTGAAGTATATTAATCAGTTCAGAGAAATAAAGAAGGTGAGAGAAACGGATTTTATACAGAAGAGCATTTCCTTTATGAAAGAGAATATGGAGAATAAGATTACGCTGGAGGATATAGCTCAGCATGTGGGCTATTCCGCATCTCATTTCAGTGCATTGTTTTCGGAGAGAACTTCTTATGCTCCAATGGAATATTATAACCAATTAAAAATTCAACGTGCTTGTTCGTTCTTGCAATTCTCCGATCTAAAAATCAAAGAGATTGCTTTCCGTCTAGGGTACTACGATCAATTCCATTTCTCGAAAGCTTTTAATAAAGAGATGGAAATTACTCCTAAAGAATATAGGAGGAGATATAAATAACCAGTTGGCGGGATTAGAGGCTGTCAGCATCCTGTCAGAGTCGTATCAGAGAGGAATCAAATCCCTATTTGCTCCGTACCATCTTCGGATAGAGGTACTTCTGACCGAATTTACTACGGAGTTGGTACGGATCGGATACTGCCCAAACCCGGTCCTGGTCTCTATTCGGGCACGGGGAGGAGGCCGTTAATTCCGCCAACGGGTATAAATAACTTCGGATATAATGTGAAATGCGCCCTAAAAGTTTGCTACAGACTTTTAAGGCGCATTTTGTAATAAAGAAAAATTAGTTTTGCTAGGCTTTAGCTTTTGGAAGAGCTTAACCTCTTTTTATATACAATCACCATTATCATAATACCTATCACCATTAGAGCCAGTGCTGCATAAGCAATACCTTCTGTTACATGCAAGCTCTTCGGATCAAAGCGCATTTCAATGGTGTGTTTTCCAGCAGGTACATACATGGAGCGCAGGATATAGTCTGCACGGGCAATGTCGGCAGGTTCTCCGTCGATGGTAGCTATCCAGCCATCCGGATAATAGATTTCGGAGAATACGACTACACCATCCTTTGAATTATTTGTTTCATAAACCAGACGGTTCGGTTCGTAATTCGTCAGGCGTACGCTGGAAAGGCTGTCTTTATGAACGGTGGTAACACCTTTCAGAATATCTTTGAAGCGTGTATCTACTACGGCAGTTTCCGTTGGAAGTATAGTATTCAATGCATCTATTTCCTGATTTGCATTATCCACATATTCCACTTTATTTACGAACCATGCATTACCGTAAGCATACGGGTTTTCGATAGGCACTGTCTGTCCTTGTCCGGCAGGAAAGATGAAATACTTCGTATTCAGCATGTTCAGGATGCGGAATTTGGAAGCATCTACGCTGTCCATTTCTCCGCCTGCGGTGGCAATAACCCGATAGGTGGCTTGCATTTCAGGAGAAATGTGCCGTTCGATCATCTCCTGATAACGACGCAACTTGGCAGCATGATATCCGCCCACACTCTTGTGCCAGTAGGAAGTATTATTCTCGTTGAATGCATCTCCGGAGAAATTCAGTACACGGTAGTTCGGATCAGTGTCCTGCAGGATGATTTCGTCAGCTTTCGTTTTTTTGAAAGTATCAACTTGGGTAGAACGTGGAACGAATTGATCATCGTGCAGATAGCGCTTGTTGACTCCCCACATATCGATCACGCAAAGAATGGCAATGCCTGCAATAATATAGGGTCTCTTTAATTTTCCACTATAGTAAAGCCACAACAGTGCACAACCAATTACGATAATAATAAAGCTACGCAGTGCATCGGCACTAACCATTGCAGCACGCATTTCCGCCATATTAGAGAGGATGCCGGACAACTCGTTTGCAGGAATCATTTGCTGATTGACCGCATTCTGTAGCATTTGTGCTTCCTTTGCAGGGATGAAAGTTGAGCTGAAAGCTCCGGGAATAATGGCTAATATCAAGGCTACGCCGGCAGTAAGTGCCAAGCTGACACCTATAAACTTCATCTTCTTCTTGAGTATCTCTGGTTCATCCAGAATCTTTTTCAGCGCAAAGATAGCTAGTAGTGGAATTGTAAATTCTGCAATAACGAGAATGGACGATACGGCACGGAACTTACTATACATAGGTATATAGTCGATGAAGAAATCAGTCAGTGGCATGAAGTTCTTGCCCCATGAAAGAACAATGGAGAAGAATGTAGCTCCGACTAATGCCCATTTCAATGGACCTTTGACTATAAAACAACCCAAGATAAAGAGGAAGAGTACAAAAGCACCTACATATACAGGACCTGAGGTCATCGGCTGGTCACCAAAGTATTGGGGTAATTGCTGGTATAGTCCGGAATAGGTTGGATTGGCTTTTTCCATGGCTGTCTCATTCAGGATGAGAGGTACGGAGGCACCACCTTTAAAGTTAGGCACTAACAAGGTCCAGGTTTCGCCGATACCATAGCTCCATTGAGTGATGTAGTCACGATCCAGTCCGCTACTGGTTTGTTTGGCTGCATCACCGGTTTCTACAAGCTCGCTTTTACCGCGCATGGTTTCTTTGCTGTACTGGTAAGTGTGATACAGGTTTGATAGATTGACGGATATGCCAATCAATGCAGCTACTACAAGCACACCGCTAGCTTTAAAGAATTGTGGCAAGGTCTTGTTGCGCCATGCATCTTCAAAATAGGCTCCTGCAATGAAGAGGATGACGAACAGGAAGTAATAACTCATCTGTACGTGGTTCGACAGAATTTGCAGGGCAATGAACAATGCTGTAACGATACCTCCTGCCAGATATTTACCCCGGTATGCCAGTACGATACCTGCTATCGTGGGCGGTATATATGCCAGTGTGATAAACTTCCAGATGTGTCCGGCAGATATCAGAATGAAGAAGTAGGACGAGAATGCCCACATTAATCCGCCTAACCCTGCCAGCCATGTAGGTATGCCGAATGCACGCAGCAGGATGAAGAAGCCCAGCATCAGAATAAACGTCAGGTTGACATATGTGGGTAAAAATAGTCGGTACACTTTCTGCACCCATGTCAGCGGTTGAGTTGAATCGTAGCTGGGGGCTATCTGGTAAGTTGGCATACCACCGAATAAGGAGTTAGTCCAGCGCGTATACTCACCGGTTTCCTGACGATACAAGCTTGCTTCTTGTCCGGCACCTGCACCGGCAGCCGTGTCATGTTGGAAAAGAATGCGGTCTTCTATATCCGCCGGAAAGAAGTAGGCGAACGAAAGTACTGCAAACGTAAGAATGACCAGGAGGTCAGGGAGGAGCTTTTTCATAAAAACGGGGTTTTTATGAAATTGACAATTGACAATTGACAATTAAGCTGCGCTGTCATTCTGCATAGCCATTGTCAATTGTCAATTGTCAATTTCGTTATTTTAATAGCGATAGTGTTCGGCTTTATACGGTCCGTCTACAGTTACACCGATATAGGCAGCTTGCTCGGGAGTCAGCTTCGTCAGCTTCACACCGATTTTCTCAAGGTGCAGACGTGCTACCTCTTCATCAAGATGCTTAGGCAAACGGTAAACACCGGTTTCATACTTCTTGTTGAACAACTCAATCTGAGCTAATGTCTGGTTGGTGAATGAGTTACTCATAACGAATGACGGGTGACCGGTAGCACAACCCAGGTTCACCAGACGACCATCGGCTAATAGAATAATGCTGTGTCCGTCGGGGAAATAATAGCGGTCTACCTGTGGCTTGATATTCACACATTTGATGCCGGGGTAATGCTTAAGAGCATCCACTTGGATTTCATTGTCGAAGTGGCCGATATTGCAGACAATTGCCTGGTCTTTCATCTTCTCCATGTGATCGATGCGGATGATGTCGATATTGCCTGTTGTAGTAACAAAGATATTACCTTGTGTACAAGCCTCTTCCATAGTTACTACCTCGAAGCCCTCCATTGCAGCTTGCAGGGCGCAGATCGGGTCTACTTCCGTAACCAGTACACGGGCACCGTATGAACGCATGGAATGTGAACATCCCTTACCTACATCGCCATAACCGCAAACCACTACTACTTTACCGGCAATCATTACATCTGTGGCACGTTTGATACCATCGGCCAAAGATTCACGGCAACCATAAAGATTATCGAATTTAGACTTCGTCACTGAGTCGTTCACATTGAATGCCGGGAACAGCAATTTCCCTTCTTCCTGCATTTGATACAAACGGTGTACACCTGTCGTAGTTTCTTCTGAAACGCCACGCATTTCGGCAGCTACGCGATGCCAACGGGTAGGATCTGCAGCCAATACACACTTCAGGATAGCATTCAGTTCTATTTCATCTTCCGCATGGACTTCTTTATCCAGAATAGAGGCAGTGCTTTCCGCTTCGTACCCTACGTGTATCATCATGGTAGCGTCACCGCCATCGTCAACGATTACCGTAGGACCTTTGCCGCCGGGGAAGTTCAACGCCTGAAGCGTACACCACCAGTAATCAGCCAGTGTTTCACCTTTCCAGGCAAATACGGGAACACCACTTGCAGCGATAGCAGCAGCAGCATGGTCTTGAGTCGAATATATGTTACATGAGCACCAGCGTACTTCGGCGCCCAGTGCCACGAGGGTTTCAATCAGTACCGCTGTCTGGATGGTCATATGCAGGGAACCCATTATACGAGCGCCTTTCAACGGTTTTGTTTCTCCATACTTTTCGCGAAGAGCCATAAGGCCGGGCATTTCTTGTTCTGCCAGATCGATTTCCTTGCGACCGAAGTCGGCAAGCGTAATGTCTGCCACCTTGTAGGGCAGAGTAGAGAATAATTCTTTAGACATATTAATCAATGATTTAAAATAAAAAGTGATGCAAAGATAGAACATTCTGATTAGTAGGGCAAAAGCTATTGGTTTTTTTTAAATAAAAGCTCGCAATATATGTTGATATAATTGAAAAGAATAGTATATTTGTTGCCCGAATGTAACACTCAACAACATATCGGCCTTGAAATGAAGGACTATAAAGATAAAACAAAAGAAGAACTACTGGAGATTATCCGGAAATTAGAGGAGCAATTGGAAAATCGTACTCTTCCGGATTCTTCATGCCAGGATGAAGACTTGGAGCGCTTCCGTAAGCAATACGGTAAAGAAATTCTGGACGCTATCCCGGATATGTTGACTGTTTTTGATTATAATCTGGATTATATAGAACTACTGTCCTCTCCTGATACCAATCATGTAGAGGGATTATCCGGTGAGGATAAGTCACATCCTAATCTGAAAGATATAGTACCGGAATCAGAATACCGCAAAATCCGGGCGAATATGGAGAAAGTGATGCGTACCGGTTGTACCAGCATAGGAGAACATTCATTGTGGTTTGAAGGAGAGATGCATCATTATGAAAATCTGGTATGTCCTTTGGGAGATAAATATTTATTATGTATGTGTCGGGATGTGACGAGCCGGGTGAATGCGCTACGTGAACTGGCTGCTGCCCGTGTAAAGGCAGAAGAGTCCGATCGATTAAAATCTGCGTTCCTTTCAAATATGAGTCATGAAATCCGTACTCCATTGAATGCGATTGTTGGATTCTCAAGGTTGGTTATCGATCCGGGGCACGAAGGAGACAAGGAGGATTATTGCAATATTATCGAGAAAAATTCGGAATTGTTGTTGTGTTTGTTTAATGATATTCTGGACTTGTCTGAAATGGAATCAGGGACTTTGGAATTTGTTCGTGAGAAGGTGAACCTTTATCATGCTTGCCTTGAAGAATATGACAGTCATCGGTTGAAAGTAAATAAAGGCGTGATTTTGATACTGGACGATGTGGATGAGGAGTTGTGTGTGATGGGAGATCGAATGCGCATTATGCAGGTATTGATGAATCTGTTGAGTAATGCTGCTAAATTTACTCCTACCGGAGAAATACATTTTGGTTATCAGTTACGCGGCAATATTGTACAGTTCTACGTAAAAGATACGGGTATTGGTATTCCTGCCAACCGGGTGGCGAAGATTTTCGAACGCTTCGGCAAGATTAATAACTTTGCACAAGGCACCGGGCTGGGGCTGACTGTTTCCCGTATGTTGGTGGAACGGATGGGTGGACGCATTTGGGTACGTTCCGGCGAAGGAATAGGAACGACATTCTTCTTTACGCTACCGCTGGGATAATTGAGGATTACGAAATTAAGCATAAAAAACAGGCTGCACTATTAAGTTGCAGCCTGTTTCTTTATGTTGAATTTTTTAGATTATCTCGATTCCTTGTTCCTTGCAAAGTTGTAATCCTACATCTTTCAATTTGAACTTCTGTATCTTACCACTTCCCGTCATCGGGAATTCGTCAATGAAGAATACATATTTCGGTATCTTGTAACGCGAGATCTTGCCTGTGCAGAAGTCGCGTACATCCGATTCGTGTATATCTGCCCCTTCCTTCAGTATGATGAAAGCACCTACTTCTTCACCATATTTTTTTGATGGAATTCCGGCAACTTGTACGTCCTTCACGCCTTCCAGTTTATAAAGGAATTCTTCTATTTCACGTGGGTAGATATTCTCGCCACCACGGATAATCATATCTTTGATGCGTCCCGTGATACGATAGTTACCATCTTCATCTTTTACTCCGAGGTCACCGGAATGGAGGAAGCCGTTCTTATCAATGACTTCGGCCGTGGCTTGCGGATTCTTGTAGTACCCTTTCATATTGTTATAGCCCCGGTTACACATTTCACCTTGTACACCTACCGGGCATTCTTCTCCGGTTTCAGGATCGATAACCATGACTTCGGTATGTTCAAAATCATGTCCTACAGTATTGCAACGCACATCGAATGGGTCGTCAATGCGTGAGGCTGTCATACCCGGCGATGTTTCTGTCAAACCATATACACTCGTAACTTTCATATACATCTTTTCTTCCACCTGTTTCATCAGTTCCACAGGGCAGAGCGAACCTGCCATGATGCCTGTGCGCAGGCTGGACATATCGAACATATCGAACATGGGATGATGCAACTCGGCAATAAACATGGTGGGCACACCGTATAGAGCTGTGCAGCGTTCTTTATGTATAGAGGCAAGAACTACTAGCGGGTTGAAGCGCTCTACCATGACTTCCGTGCAACCGTGAGTCAGACAGTTCATTGTGGCAAGCACTACACCGAAACAGTGGAACAGAGGTACACAGACACATAGTTTGTCATTGGCTGTGAACTTCATATGCTCTCCCGTCAGATAACCATTATTGGTAATGTTATAGTGGGTGAGCATAACTCCTTTCGGAAAACCGGTGGTACCTGATGTGTATTGCATATTTACCACATCATGGCAGGTTACCTGACTTTTCAGATTATTCAGACATTCGTCTTCCACATTGTTACCCAGTAGGAGAATTTCAGCCGTATTGTACATACCACGATGTTTCTCCTGGCCTACGTAAACAACGTTGCGCATGTGTGGGAAACGTTTGCTTTTCAGGTGTCCGCGTTCGCAGTTTTTCAATTCCGGCAGCATGGTATATGTCATTTGCACGAAGTCGCTGTCCTTTTCACCGTTCACGATGCAGAGGGTATGCATATCTGAATTTTCGCACAAGTATTCCAGTTCGGCTTGTTTGTAATTGGTGTTTACGGTTACATAGACGGCACCGATTTTGGCACAGGCATACAGTAGCGTAAGCCAGTCGGGGACGTTGGCAGCCCATATACCTACATGGGTTCCGCGTTCTACACCAATAGAGATTAGTCCTTTCGCCATGTCGTCTACCCGTCGGTTGAACTGGCTCCAGGTGAAGCGCAGGTTGCGGTCGGAATAAACAATGTATTCTTTATCGGGCGTAGTCTCTGCCCAGTGCTCCAGCCATTGGCCGAGTGTTCTTTCGTAAAGCATAAATGAAGTGATAATATTATAAAAGTGATAGGATGGTAAGATGGTATGGTGATAAGATTAGAATAGTAATCCTATCATTCTACCATCTTACCATCCTACCATCCTTAAATGGGTGTATAGATTACTGCAAGAATTTTTGCTGCTTTGCCTTCGTAAGCATGCACGTGGTGCGGAACGATGGAGTCATAATAGATGCTGTCTCCTTCTTCAAGCAAGTATGTATTTTTGCCATAACTGATTTCCATAATACCTTCCATAACCATAATAAACTCTTCACCTTCGTGTGAGGAGAGTACGAAATCGCTGTCTTCCGTAGCGGCTACGTCGATGATGAAAGGTTCCATGTGGCGGTCTGCTTTCGACTTGGACAGGGAATGATATTCCATGTGCTTGCGGCTCTGGATAGCATTGTTAGAGAAACTAATGGTGTCCTTGGATTCCGTTTTGCGGCAGATAGCAGGACCCGTTTCGTCCTGGTCGTCAAGGAAAGTTCCCAAGCGTACACCTAGTACGCGGGCTATCTTGATGAGTGGAGCCAGTGATGGCAAGTCAATGTTATTTTCAATGCGTTCAATCTGTTCTACGGCTAAACCGGAACGTTCGGCCAACTGCTCAATGCTGATTGACTGGCTTTCACGGAGCGACTTGATTTTTTCTCCGACAATCTTGCTTGTATCCATAATTGATAATGTTTTTCGCCTATTAGGTTATAAATTGTATTGTTAAGGCACAAAAATAAAACAAACTTTTACTTGGTGCAACAATCCGTGCGGAAAAGTTTTCATCTGTGAGAAGAAAGAGAAGGGATTTGTCATTATTGGCTTTTGTTCTTTTTCTCTTTTGATTTTTACCTTCTTCGCGTTTTCTTCGCTTCTATAGTGGAAAGAAAATAGCGAAGTTGGTACGAGGAAGGTACGAAGAGGGTATGACGCAAGTATAGTTTAAGTGTGATGTAGTTTCGATTGGTCTGTTTTTCAGATTGAAAAAATATATTTCCAGTTTAATACGATGTTAGGGCTGACTTATCCAGCCAGCCCTAAAAAGAAAACAGTCTCAAATCCTCGTAAAATTAATACCTATGCATAATTTCTTTATTGATTAACCTGAAGATGAGTATAGATCCAAGCTTTTGCTTTAGGCCATAATTCCGGATAACTAAAATGTCCGGCCTCCTCCATTATTTCTAATACTTTTGGGGCTGTAATCGTGTTATATGCTGAATACATAGAAGTGGGCGGGCATGTCATATCGTTATATCCCAGATAATAGAATCCTGGAACTTTTATTTTACGGGCAAAGTTTACGACATCATAGTAAGGTGTATTTTTGGTTTTTTGTTTCAAGATCTCCGGACTCTCTGTTGAATTCCGGAAGAGGTGAGGCCAACCCCCGGCCCGACCATGTACATAGCCGTTTAAATCACAGAGGGCCGGGTAGAAGGAAACCAAACCTTTTATGCGCGGATCTAAAGCAGCAGTAACAATAGCTAATGCACCGCCTTGACTGCCTCCATACACGATCAGATTTTCTCCATCGAATTCATCCATTGAAAAAATATAGTCTGCTGCACGGACACATCCTATATAAACCCGTTTAAAATAAATTTCATCCCTATTGTCCCAATTCATATATTGATATTGGTTCAATCCTCCATATAGTAAATTATTATAGATGACCGGATCCATCGTGACAGGGACTCCATGAATTCCTATTTCAAGTGTAATCAGGCCGTCTTCTGCTTCTACAATCATCCCATTGTAAGGACGTATCCCTGCGCCCGGTACGCGTAGTACTGCTGGATATTTACCTGGTGCCTTAGGAATGCACAGTATGCCATAAAGCCGGCTTCCTATACGGTAATTCTGTATATTAACTTCATACACATTAACCTTTCCTGTACATCTTTCCGGGAGTAAACGTAGCCGTGAATCGATGGGTATTTTGGAGTTTTCTGATTTCGCTTTCTCCCAAAAAGCTTCAAAGTCAGTAGGCAAAGTAGTGGTGGGCTTTATGTCCTCGGGTGCAAATGCGGCTGTTGCATATCCGCTGTATGTCTTATCTTCGTGTTTAGTCCATACCCGGCAACGCATAAATCCAGGGATATTCATGGTGCTTCCATTAATTGTTAGTTCTCCGTTTTTTAATTTCACACTTTCTTTTTTCAGTGGAGGCATCATGTCATACGAAAGTTCGTAATAGGCATCTGCATTTTGCAACGGAATATTGTTCTTTGTTATCCTGATATTGAACTTTACGGTTTCTCCCGGTTTATACAGCCAGTCTGTATGGTCGGGAGAAACAAATACTTTTATCATCTGCTCTTTTGGCTGAGACCATAAGGTGATTACGATAAAAAGTAAACTGATGGTGGATAGTAATTTTTTCATTTTTTTGATGGGATTATTATGTACTACATATTTTTGTTTTTCAGATATTTAATTAAAAATTCCGGTACATCCGTCTGGATGATACGTGCATTTAATGTATCGATCAGGTATCCGTATTCTTTGTCGGGATCTCTCAAACCCATATCGTCATCATGTCCACCGGACATTGTATCCCACAATGTGTTGTACCAGATAAGACAGTTCCCTTTTAACCGTTTGCCCATTTCTTTGGGTAATGTATTTGTATCGGATACATAGGAGAACTCAAAAGCAAGCGGAGGATATTTTTTCATGTAATCTTCAATCATTTGCTGTGCATTGGCTTTATCCAGATTAATCACAGGCATAAAAATAACTTTGTCCAGGTATTTACCAAATTCTTTTTTTACCTGTTCCACAGGCTGACTACCTTTCATGATGATCTGTTTGGTCGTTCCTGTTTTTTTCAATAACTCATATACTTCATCAAACAAGGGGTAGGCTTTGTCCAGGTTTATCATAATCTTATCTTTTGCCAGGAGTAATGCCTCTTCCAATGTTGGTACGGTATGCCTTGTATGTATGCCTAAACCATTTCTTAGTTTCAGCTTTTTGACATCATCCAAAGTCTGATCGCTTATTTTACCATGTCCCGTAGTTGTTCTGTCCAATGTGTTATCGTGCATAAGTATGAGATGCCCGTCTTTGGTTTTTTGGATGTCGATTTCTACCACATCACATCCCATTTTGATGACGTTCTCAATGGCAGCCAATGAATTCTCCGGTGCATACCGCCAATCTCCCCGATGGGCGACTACCAATACAGAATTATTATTGGGATTCAGTAATTCGTCCCGTATTTCGTCTACTTTGCTTTTGTTCTGAGCTGTAATCTCATATTGAAAGGACAAACAAAACAGACAGATAATAGCGATAATGTGTTTTCTTTTCATAGATTCTTTGTTTTATAATGAAACGATTTTAAATTAAAATAATTGTTCTACAGATTATAATATATTAATTGTAGATGTAGCTACTTTATTGGCAATAGAAAATATATTCTTCTCCAGGTTGAGTCAATAAATCATATTCGATCGTATCGGGTATCTTCGAAGAGGCTAATACGACTTCTGAGGATATGATTGGAGGAGGGGTTTCATATACCTTGTAGTAAGGGTTAGGATTGTCGCCTTGAGCCTTTACTAAATTTGCCTCACCGACAACTTGTAACGGAGTGGAGGTGCGTATCCTCAGGTTACCTCCTAAGTTAGACTTTATTTTTATAGTCTTTACCTGTCCGTTTTTCCATTCAATGTCTGTTAAGAAACCACCCCTTGCTTTTAATCCTTGGATTATACCATTTCTCCAAGCGCTAGGGAGTGCCGGAAGTATGTGGAGAGCTCCATCATGGCTTTGTAACAACATTTCGGCTATACCGGCCGTACACCCGAAATTACCATCAATCTGAAAAGGAGGATGCGCGTCCAGTAGATTAGGATAAGTTCCTCCACCGTCATATTCCGTATTTTTATCTCCGGTTAATCGCAGTTGTTCTGTTATGAGCTTATATGCTCTGTCACCATCCATGAAACGGGCCCATAGACAAACTTTCCATCCCATTGACCATCCTGTAGATGCGTCTCCTCTGTGATTTAAAGAGTTACGTGCAGCATTGAATAAATCAGGTGTCCTGTACGGTGAAATCTGGTTTCCGGGAAATAATCCATATAAGTGTGAGATATGGCGGTGCTTGTCATTAGGATCATCCAAATCATGCATCCATTCCTGTAGCTGACTGTAACGACCTATTTGCATTGGAGGTATCCGTGTACGGATTTGTCTTAAAGTATCAGCGAAATGCTGATCTCTTTCTAATATTTCAGTTGCGGATATGAGATTAGAAAATAGTTCGAACATTAGTTGATTATCCATTGTAACTCCGGCAGTATTTGTAAGTTTATTCTTTTTGTCGAAAGTATTTTCCGGAGAGCTGGATGGGGCAATAACCAGCCAATGGTGTTCCGGTTCTTCAACTGCAAAATCAAGTAAGAAAAGGGCGGCTCCCTTCATAATGGGATAGACCTCTTCCAAATATGTCTTGTCGCCGGAGTAGAGAAAATGTTCCCATAGATGTCTTGACAGCCAGGCGCCACAGGTAGGCCACATTCCTGGGCCGGATCTGTCTACAGCACCGGTAGTTCGCCATAGGTCGGTATTGTGATGTAACATCCAGCCCCGGGCTCCATACATGATTTTGGCAGTATGTCCACCTGTCACAGCCAGTTCTTTGATCATTTGTATTAAAGGTTCATGTAATTCGCTGAGATTGGTGATTTCTGTCGGCCAATAGTTCATTTCCAGATTGATATTGGTGGTGTATTTGCTATCCCAGGCAGGTTTCATCCTCTCATTCCATATTCCTTGTAAGTTTGCCGGTTGTGTTCCGGGTTGTGAACAAGAAATTAACAGATAACGTCCGAATTGGAAATAAAGTGCTGCCAAATTCGGGTCTTTGCCTTGAGCGAATTCGGCGATACGAACATCTGTTGTCTTTTGAATTGCTTCAGTGACATCTAGTTTGAATTTCACCCGATTGAAGTAATCTCTATAGTAGTCCATATGGTCTGTTTTCAGTTTTGCATAATCTTTTTGAGTTGCATGCTGAAGATATGATTTCACCTTTTGATCCGGATTACCACTCAGATTAGCATAATTTACAAAATTTGTTGCTATGGAGACGTAAATTGTTACGGCATCAGCATTGGATACGGTTATTCTGGAGGCTTCCGTTTTCATTTGCCCTTTCTCTGGTACGATTTTTACCAAAGTGCTAAATGATATTTTGCCCTCTAAACCTTCGTGCCCTTCCGTAGAACCTTGTAGCGAAAGGCCGTTTTCTAATGTTATTGTCTGGCTTTTTTGAGGGCTATTCAACTCTGCCGAAAAAACAATTTTACCTTTCCGGGATGCGGTCAGGTGTATTACGATAACTTGATCGGTGAATGACGTAAATATTTCCCGTTGATATTCGACATCATTGACTGTATAGCGTGTTTTGGCTATGGCGGATTCTATATCCAGTTCACGGTAGTAGTTTTTTGCCGTTTCATGTCCCGGGAAGGTGAGGTTGAGGTCTCCTACAGGTTGGTAGATCATTCCGTGGTTCGTTTTTGATATGACTTTCTCATCTACCAGTTTCTGTGCTTCTTTGTATTTACCCTGAAAAATAAGTTTCCTGATATCAGGAATTGCATTTAGAGCATCTGGGTTCGAGTTACTGTTTGGTTCTCCTGTCCAGACCGTTTCTTCATTCAATTGTATCTTTTCTTTCGTGATACCACCGAATACCATAGCACCGATGCGTCCGTTTCCTATAGGTAAGGCTTCTTCCCATTTTTCTGCCGGTTGATCATACCACAGTCGCCAGATTGTTGTATCCGGATTGTTCTGACAGGACAAAAGAGAGGTTATACAATAGGAGAGTAAAATGATGTTGGCTATTCTTTTGTAATTTTTCATTTGAAAATATATTGTTATTTTACGATAAGTAATTTTTCATCAACAAAGCTTTCTGCCCGTGCCTTGAGTATATATGTTCCTGCTTGCAAAGGCATTGCTATGGAAGTGGTTAATCCTGTTGCCTGGGTCTTTTTCAGACTGATTCCACAGAGGTCATAGACCTCTATGGTGGCTTTGTTTAATAACTCTTGTCCGATATCCAGTTTCACGGATATTGTTTCACCGGTATTCGATGGGTTGGGATAAGCATTCATTTTCATGGAACTCTTTTCCGATACTAATTGGTGGGTGTGGACACCTTCGGTGGTTATGACAAAACCTCCATAAGCTTTTACCGGTATAGATAGTTGATTTGTAATATCTTCATCTTTGACGATAAAACGTCCTTTTTCTTTTCCATCTGTTATGATCCTTATTCTTTTATCTTTAGGTAGAAAGGACAAATCCATCTGCATTTCCCGTTCTTTGTTCATACCGTTGATTCCTCCGATATACCAGTTATCAGCTTTTCTTCTGGCTATGATAACATAGTCTCCTGGATAACCATCAACCAATTTGGTTTCATCCCATGCTACCGGTATCTTCTCAAGAAACGTTCGGGCTTCTGCTTGTAATCCTGCATAGACGCTTCGGTTGTCGGCGAAGTTTTGTATGCCGGATTCAAAAATGACGGAGAGCGCCAGTTGATGTCCGTAGGTGGTAATGTTTTGAGATTCTACTCCGTTATATATCTTATTGGAAAAAGTGACAGGGGTATAATCCATTGAACCTACTACATTCCGGGTAAAAGGAATCGTTGCATTATGCTCCGGAGCTTTGTTGCAGGCATTCTGATTCGTGAAACTTTCAGCTCCTTTTACAGCTTCAGTGGTCATTAGGTTAGGATAAGTTCGTTCCAGCCCGCGGGGCAGAGTAGCCCCATGAAAATTTACCATAATTTTTCGTTGCGCTGTCTCTTCCAGGAAAGTTTTATACATCTGTATAATTCCTTGTTTGTCGGTATCGAAGAAGTCAATTTTGACACCTTTTACTCCCCAGGATTGTATTTTATCCAATTCAGCATTTCTGCTTTTCGGATCGGACATCAGATTCCATATGTCGATGGTCTCGGTTGGTTTGCCGGCACCGGAGTGATACCATAACCAGATTCCTATATTCTTATTTTGAGCATATTGCATGATATAGTTCAATTCGTTCTCTGCCATCCGATGCCATCCTGCATCCAGCAATATATATTCCCAGCCCATACTGGCAGCAAAATTGATATATTCTATTTGTTTCAGGTATTCGTAAGTGGAGGGAGCATCCGACCACCAACTCCATGCAGAGCGTCCGGGTTTAATCCAGTCTGTTTCTGTAATGACACATGGAGGATTCAGGTTTTGTATAATGTTTGTTTCTACTATATTCGATAGCTGATCACCTATGATGACTACTCTCCAGGGAGTGGACCATGGTAGTGTCGATATAGGTTCGGGATCATCTTCTATGATGGCTTCATCTTTCTCTGCAAATGCTACCGTATACAAGCCACTTTCGTCATTCTTTATATGTGTGGCGCAATAGGTACCGTCCAGGGTTGCTTCTGTTATCATTATCCAATGCCCGTTGGTGTTAAACAATAAGGGATATGCCCAGCCTTGTTTGTAAGGAGAATAACTTCCGATAGCTATACCACTTCTGCAATACTGCTCATAACTTGGCTTTAACCGAGAATTCCAATCGTACGGATGTATCCAGGCTTTTCCCTCAGTTGGCAGTTTGAAACCTGTACTTTCTTTAATTACTTTATGGGATTTGGAATTGTTTTCAGGGAAATGATAACGAAAAGCAATTCCATCGTTGTAAGCCCTCAGAATGAGTTCGACCACTTTGCCATTAGAATTCCTGAATTGATAGATTTGTTCGTTTGCCAGATTATGGCAGAGCGATCTTTTCCCGGATTTTAATTCATATTCTTCATCGATAAGGCTAACCTCATTTTGGGAACAGAATTGAAGACCCGAAGAAAACTTTTCATCTTCTCTGTCAATACCTAAAGGGGAGGGCAGCAATATTTGTTTGCCATTATTGACTACATAATATAAGAGTTTGCCGAATTCTTTATCTAAGGAAAGCACAAACTCTATTTGGCTGTCGGGAGATAATAGTTTCCATTCGGATGATTTTTCTAATATGGCTTCATGCACGGTATTCTTTGCTATGCCCTTATATTGGAAGATGGAGCATATTAGAATAGTGAAGATAAATATAAATTGCTTTTTCATAAGTTTCTATTTTTTGTAGTTACTTTGTTTCTTCGGAAGACATGAACCGAAACCTATAGTCGCTGAATGACCATACTTTTGAGTTTTCCGGGATGATGACAATACCTCTCTTTCCACCTTTTGTGTCAGTATCTACTTTTAATGATATCCAGGTACATTCTCCTTTTTCATAATTGTATGTTTCCCCATCATCATCGTACAGATTGTAGTTGGACGTTTTCTCTCCATAGTGCCGTATTTCCAATGGATATTGCCTGTTCTCCAATTCCGTAATAGCTGGCCATAAAGGAATGATACCACCATCTTTTACGTATACCGGTATCCTGTCTAACCCGGGGCTTACTGTGATAATTTCTCCTTCACCAGCCAACTTGCCGGTATAGAAATCATACCATTTGCCTTTTGGAAGTATGACACGGCGTTCGGTTTCTCCGGTAAAAAGGGGCGCTACCAATAAATATTCACCGACCATGAATTGGTCTTTGGCCTCTTTCTTCAATGCCATTGCATAGGGATTTGCAGTTGCATCAAGTTTACCTTCTTCCAGCTTACTTTCTTCCTGATAACCTTCTTCCAGGTTCATGGCGCGTACAGGCGGTATTCCCTTAAAAGCATAATTGGCAAAAGTTGTGTATAAATAAGGTATCAGTTGCATCCTTAGTTTGGCAATATCATTAACTTGTTGTGTCACTTCAGGAAAGCTCCAGGGCTTGGTACCATCTGCCCAGGCATCGAGCATGGCAATAGGTGAGAAACAGACGGTCTGCATCCTTCTTAACCATTCTTCTGCGGTTTGGGAGGCTCTGACTTCCGGTGTCCATAAAATACCTATGAAAGAGCTGTTTATTAGGGCAGTGATAAAATCTTTGTGATTGTAATAATCATTATAGATTACATATGGGAAGGAGGAGGTGCCTGCATTACCGGATCTCACCAGCCCATAAGTACGTTTATTTTGTTTATGATACATTCGGACGGTTATATTTTGTAAAAGTGATCCGTATATTTGCCGGATTTGTTCGGCTGCATTTCCGGATGGGAAAGTTGCCACATCAGGCCATAGCCAATAGTCGTAGCCATCATTTTCATCTAGTTTGTAACCACTGACACCTATATCCAGTTGATTTTTCTTGAAATGATTATCAGCGATTTGTTGTGCCTCAGGCAGGGTGTAATCAGGTACGATACCACACCAGACAGAATGAGAGGCTGTATAGGGTTCCATTTTCTCATAAAGTTCTGTTGCGGGCGATATATATGGATTAATCCATACATTGGTTTTAATATGCTTGTCATTTAGATTTTTAACGAAACCAGCCGGATCGGGAAAGCGTGTGGTGTCCCATTCGTAAGAGCAAGGGTAAGCGTGTGACATCCATCCGGGTTCTAAGCCGATAACAGTTAGTGGAAATTCTCTTTTTTTGAATTCTTCTACTTCCGACATTACCTGTTTATCAGAATATAGAGTGGGAGTACGGTGCCAAAAGCCTAATCCCCAACGGGGAGGGAGTGCTCCTCCTCCGTTGTAGAGATTAAACCGTTGTACAGCTTCCAACATAGTCGGTCCTGCAAACAATAAAATTTCGACTCCTTCTGCCGGTATCAGAAATTCCATATTGTCCGAATAAGGACGGCTGCTCCAGCGAGGGTCGGTATTTCTGTCACGGGCAATTGGCGGATTCTTACTGTCTTTACGTACACCTGTTCCAATCCATGCGTCAATGTAACGTGCAGAATTAATCAAGGCTCCGTATCCTTTGGACGATACAAAGAAGGGAACCGGAGCTTGTGTTCTTCCGTCGTCCCGTCCGCTATAGTGGTCGGTATGTAGCCTCATTACGCGTCCCCGTTGTTCAACGGTTTTGAAGTTCAACCCCAAACCGAAAATCTTTTCATCTTTTTCCAGTGGAAAGCGGATGTAGGTTTTCCCATCGATAATTTTGAATTCTATTGCTTCTGCTGCAACAGGAGAAGCAGCTTTTCCTATCTTTCGGATTGCCTCGTCCCGTGGAGTAATATCCAATTCACTCAATAGATTGACTATCTCCGGTTTTCCTGCTGATATTTTCCATATTCCTGCATTTATCTGTTCAATCTTGACTGTTGTATCCGAAGAATTACAGGCTGTGATCGTAAAGAACAGGTAGAATAAAAAACAAGAACTCATTATCATTTTTACTATTCGAGTCATAATATGAATTGAGGTTTGGGGTTGCATATTCAGTTATTCAGTTTCATGTAAATCAGGGGAACTCATATCCTTTAGGCAAGGCATCAATAATATCGAGTCCATTGGCTGGCAGATGAGATGAAACTACTTCCAGAATTTCACCGGAGCGGATACCGGATAATGTGGTTTCCATTTCGGTATTTTCTATTCGCAGCTTTTTCTCTGTCGGGTTGTCGGGATCAGAGAAATCCAGGTACTTTATGGTCGTATATTGGATAGTCTGGTCTTCTATAGGATACCAAGAAACTTTTGTACTGTTACCGGAAATATCGGATATGTCTTCAACACTTCTGTTACGAAGAGTCTGAATAAGTTTATCTCCATATATTTCGACGGATTGCTCTACGTATAGTGATTGGTGACCATCATCGTCTTTTGTTGCGAATTCAAAAATATATGTTCCCTCCGGCAAATTCACTATTGTTTCCATAGGAAGCTTTCCGGCAGTAGTACGGTTCACTTGTACGATGGTGGAATCATTTCTTTCATTCCAGTAAAGGACTACCTTGGTTACGCGTGGATCGGAATTGATCTCCCAAGTAAACCTTACGCGGTTATTTCCGGGATATGTTTTTAATGAATCGATAACCCCGGTATAAATAATTTCCCCTTTTTTAAGGTATTCTTCATGCAGACAATTCATGTCGTCACATGCTATAAGGGAAATAAATGAATAAATTAAGACGGTAATTTTGATTATTGCTTTCATATCTGTCATTCATTTATGTCGTTAATTCTGTCATCTCCATAGAATGTAATCTCGCTAATGTGCAGCGCATTGCTTCCTGACCAATTGCTTTTCATTGCAAAACGTACATACCGTACCCTCTGTTTTTCAATGGGTACCATAAATTCAAATCCTGCTTCGGCGTAGGCTATATCTTCGTTTGTGACAGACGGGTTATCCTCTCCCGAAGGCTTGAATGTTTCATAATCGCCTAAAAGTTCCCAGTCGTTTTTCCATTCTTCAGACCAGTAATTTTCCTGCATCCCTTTTTTATAGTTGCGGCTTCCCCATACTTCGAACGTCTTGATGTTATGATTCTTATAGACGTTGTTACCTAAACGGTGCCATAACTTAAATCGGCTTAGTGTAGCTTCTACTCCCAGGTCGATGGTAAAGTATAGCGGTATTTTCTGGTTAGGGTCGTTTTGCTTCGTATGCCAGCCATTGTTTCCGACAACGCCATCAAATAATTTTGAGAATAGCCAGCCGGAACTATAGTCTGTATTATTATCTACAGGCAATACTTCTCTCTTATGCTTAGATTTGTCTAATTCTTTCTCGAAAAGTGGAGTGAATGCCGCTTTCAGGGTATCGGATATATTTCCCCATTTGTCTGTGATGGTAAAAGCGAATATCCGTTCGGATGAGTCATAACCGCGGAAAGAGTAACTACCATCTTTCTGGTTAGTATAGAACGTTTCTCCTTCTTCAAAGATGCCTTTTTCGTTTGTGGCATAAATAGTGAAGCCTATTTCTACTTTATTCTCATTATTCCAGGTGATATTAATGCCGCCAAAATCGGCTTTGAGCCCCATTGAAGTAAAGATATTGTGGATAGGAGGGATACCCGGTGTGAAAGATGCTTTTACAGGGGTAGATGTGTTCTCACTATGGTCGACGGTATATAAGGTGATATCCACCGGATTGGTGTTGCCAAGTCCTTCTATTATCATGTAATTATTATATACAGAAGCACGGGTGATACGTCTTTCACCTTGAAATAAATATTCTCCTTTTACATAAGAGATATCCGTTTCTTGCGGTAGTTCGTAGCTGATTTTGGCTCCACCGGGAAGACTTTCAACTGACACATTGCTAATGGGTTGAGGCGGAATATTATCTGTTGGAGTCTGCCCGATCTTTTCTTCATCACAAGATGTAATGCTGACTATTAGAAGGGCCATTATTGTAAAAAATATCTTTTTCATACTATTATATTTTAGTTTTTATTGTTACCAGCCAGGGTTTTGTACTAAGTTTGAATTATTGATGAGAGTACTGACTTTTATAGGCCACAGATAATCTTTCATGGTGAAAATACGGGTATTCATATAAGTTGAAACTGTATAATACGTGTCAGTTGTTTCACCCTTATAATCCCATCCCTGTATGGGCTCATTCAGATATTTCAGGGCTTTCTTCCATCTTCTCAGGTCATAAAAACGTTGACCTTCAAAGGCTAATTCGATCAGTCTTTCCTGGTGAATGATCTCACGCATACCTTCTTGCGTAGAGGGCTTGTCGGGTTTTGCCGATTTTTTCCACGATTCTACCACTCCTTTCAGGCCTGCTCTTTCGCGCACTTTGTCAATCCATTTATAAACTTCTTCATCAGGAGTGGATTTTGCTTCATTCAAAGCCTCTGCATATAACAGGTATAAACCGGACATTCGTATGATGGGGAAAGAATAACGTTTGCCCGAATAAGTGGAGGTGGTAGCTGTTCCGGTTACGGTTTCCGCATTAATCAGTTTCTTTATAAAGTAGCCGGTAGGAATGTATTCGCCACTTCCCCTGAAGCCTGCTATCTCCGATTTGCGCACTTGCAGATACCAGAAGTTGAGTTCTTCTGTCTGGCCGGAACCTTCGAAGATGCCGCGGTCGAATCCTAGTGAGGCATAAAAACGGGGCTCCCTATTGAAATTCAGTTTAGCCGTGGTTTCACCTGTTTTTATGTAGAACATGTGGTCGACTCCTGCTTCTTGTGTTTTATATCTATTCTGATAATCCCATGCCGGATCTTCATCGATAGGAATGCCGTTTTGAGTATAGAATTGCTCCGCTATTTTTAGGGAGGCGCAGAGTTCATTTCCCTTATTACCTAAATTGCCCAGTACAAGATGTGGCATGGCAAGCAACTGTAGAGAGGAAACGTCTTGTGTGGAGGGCCATACAATCTCTTTATTGAATTTTTCGGTAACAGCACCTCGTAATTCAAAACTCAATTTAGTTTGATCTGACATAGTACGGGGGGGTATGTATTCGTAGAAGCCGTGTCCGGCAGCTTCGCACGTTTCAATGGCTTCTTTTATTGCTGTAGCGGCACGTTCCCATTTTGTATTGTCTTTCTCTGCCGGAACCAGCTGGACACCTCTTTTATCTTTGAAATTGAGGTAATCGGGATTGCCATTGAATAGAGGACTTGCAGCCCAAACCAGCACTTCTGCTTTTGTAGCCAGGGCAATTGGTCTTGTTATTCGTCCGGCGTCTGTAATCATGCTTTCTATTTTGTCAGGAAGACCTGCTGCGGCTTCATCTATCAATTCAACAATATAATTGACCACATCGTCAATCGGATCTCTATATACGCGTACTTCATCTACCGATGCTGATACGGGTAGATTTTCGCGGATAATGGGTATCGGCCCGTACAACCGCATAAGGAAGAAATGATAGTATGCTTTAAGGAACTTCACTTCGGAGGTCCACAGTTGTTTTTCATACTCTTCCATATCTCTGGGTTTATGAATATTCTCAATAAAAATGTTGCAGTCACGGATTCCTATAAACAGGTTGGTACCGTTGTATCTACCATCCCAGAAATTGAGATATGGGTCATTAGAGTTCTGGTAGCCAAGGGCTATTTTGGTAGCTGCTATGTCTGCAAACAAAGCTTGGTTGGTGTTCCACCAGATTTCATCTCCTCCTACCATGGCCGGGGAAACCCAGGGATGTCCGGGAATAGGAAGATAACTGTAACAGGTAAATAAATACTTTTCGGCTGAGGTTCTGTTCGTGAAAGCATTCTCCATGGTTGCCACATCGTTTGGAACGATGTCTAAATAATCGACACAACTTGTCACAAATGTTATGCAAACAAGTAAAAATATGGATTTAATGTATTTCATAATATGTTGTTATTTTTAGAATTCAATGTTTATACCGAAATTGAATACACGCTGCAAAGGATAGGAGAAACCATTCCCGGCCATTTCAGGATCCCACATCTTGAACTTAGAGAAAACAAGTAAGTTACTCCCGGTTGCGTAGAGTCTGACATTTTGCAGTGATATCGGGCGAATCCACTTTTGTGGCAATGAATAGCCTATTTCGACTGATTTGAGACGTAGGAATGAGCCGTCCCGCATAAACCATGTACTGGTCTGCTGGTTATTTTCATTTGCTACATTAGACAGGCGCGGCCAAAGGGCGAAGATGTCTCTGTTGTCTTCAGACCAATGACTGTCAGCCCAGTATTTTAGCAATGCCCTTTGGTTGTTTCCTCCTAATGAACTATCGCTAACGAACGGTGCTGTAGCTGTAGGATCTATCCAGAAAGAAGAGCGGGCTGAACCTTGGAAGAAGAATGAGAAATCGAAGTTTTTGTATCCGGTTGTTAATCCGAAGCCGTAAATGATTTCAGGGGTTGTAGGATAGCCGATAGGTACTTGGTCATTTTCGTCAATCTTCATATCTCCATTGATATCTTTATATTTGATATCTCCGGCTCCGTATTCTCCGAACATTTGCTTGGGAGAGTTCTTAACTTCTTCGTCATCGAGGAAAAGCCGTTCGGCAACATATCCCCAGCGTTGTGAGAGTTTTTGGTCTATACGTGATCTCCAAGGTGTCTGCACATAATCCGGTTCTTCATAAACCAGATATTTACTGGTTGCGTAAGTGAAGTTGCCGCTGAATATTGCCCAAAAGTTTTTGGTGAAACTTTTGTTATAATCGACGGACAGGTCTATTCCATGTCCTTTGGCTTCACCTATGTTGGCTTGCGGCTGAGCTTGCAGCCCCATAGTAGGCGGAATGTCCTGGCGGATTTGAAGGATGTTTGTTCTTTTCTCCGTGAAGTAATCGAACTGAACTTCCAGGCTGTTCCACAATCCTAATTCAAAACCTAAGTTCATTTTTCTGCTGACTTCCCATGTTATGTTGGAATCCGCATATCTTGAAATGGATATGCCATTCCGCGTATAGTTGAAGTCTTCTCCGAATGTAAATCCTTTACCGGAGTCGTTCATGTTTACTTGTGATAGATAAAAGAAACGGTCACTTTCCTCCCCGATATTATCATTTCCTACCAGACCATATGTTGCTTTCAGTTTGAGTTTACTGATAAACTTCTGATATGGCTCCATGAATTTTTCATTGCTGACTACCCACCCTAACCCGGCAGACGGGAAGAAGCCGAAACGTTCGTTCTTGGCAAACCGTTCAGAACCATTATATCCGAAATTCATTTCAAGAAAATAACGTTTGTCATATCCGTATGTGAAGCGTCCTGCCAATCCGATGTTTCTATACGGTAAAGATAACTGTAGATTATTGGCATTGCCATCCAGGTATTCACGCATTGTATAAACCATCAGTCCGGATACATTGTGTTTATCGGCAAACTCCCTGTTATACTGGATGGCACCTTCAAAGTACATGGTACTGTTTAATGTTTGAGGCTGTTTATTGTAGTCCAGATAATCTGTGCCACCGTCCGGATTAAGCGGAATCAACGTATAGTCATTGAGATTTGTTGTATTGGCTATCTGATAATAGAAAGGTTTGAAAGAGTGATTCACTTTTAATAAAGAATACCGGCTGACGTTAAACAAACCTCTGGCTGATAATCCTTTGGTGATAAAATCGAGATTTTGTTTTAGTTCAAACTGTGCGAACATATTTGAGCGGTCTCTCGTGGTGTATCCTTTTACCATTTCGGCATAGGGATTCAGGTAATCACCGGTATCGTAATTTCCAAAAAGGATGTGTTTGGTATATTCGTTAGCCTGGTCGGCCGGGTAGAAAGGCTGAAACAGCACCGGGTTGGCATGCATAGCTTTCTTGTATAATGCCGAACCGCCGTCTAGGGGGCCTGAGTAATCTTCAAAAGAACCATATAAGCGGACAATAGCTTCGGTCGTTTTAGTCAGGTTTACGTTTACATTGGCACGTAACAGATATTTGTCAATGCTGATATTGTTATTAAAATTGTTTCGTTTGTCCTCTTTAAGGATACCGTTATCTTTTGAGTAAGAGGCAGCGATATAATAGCGGGCTACTTTTCCGCCTCCGCTGATATTCAGGTTATATCTCTGATTGAAGGTATGGTTTTTAAATAACATATCTTGCCAGTCTATTGCCGGGTAACGCAAAGGGTCAAGTCCACGCTCGGTATTCATGATCTTTGCTGTCGAATAGGGCAGGGCAGCCATGGCGTCGCGTGTACGTACAGCTTCGTTGTGCAATCGCATGTAGGTGACGGGATCGGCTAATTTGATATGTTCGGTAGGTGTAGAATAAGAACCTTCCAAACGCAATTGTACGTGCACTTTGCCTTCTTTCCCTTCTTTGGTTGTAACCAGAATTACTCCGTTTGCTCCGCGGGCACCATATAGTGCTGTAGCATTTGCGTCTTTCATGATTGAAAAGCTGGCAATGTCATCAGTGGTCAGCCGGGAGAGTTCATCACTTGTCATTTCTACTCCATCGATTAATATGAGCGGGTTGGCTCTGCTTGACTTTCCGAATGTCGTTACGCCGCGGATGAAGAAGTCTGCATTGTCCTGTCCCGGTTCGCCGGTGCGTTGGTAAGAAATCAAACCGGCAATACGTCCGGCAAAGGAAGTGGTCAGGTTGCTGGAAGGTACTTTCAGGTCTGATGGCTTGATTGTGGAAACAGAGGCGATTACACTTTCTTTTCTCTGTTTCGCAAAGGCGACTACGGTGACTTCGTCCAGCAAGTCGGCTTTTTCTTTCAGTTTAATTGTGATATCATTTTGGTTTCCTACGGTGATGGTTTGCGATTCCATTCCTAAAAACTGAACGATGATTTTATCTGTAGGGGTTACTTCTATGGAAAAAGAGCCGTCTATGTCTGTTGTGACTCCGCGTGTACTGCCTTCGATGGTAATGGTTGCTCCGGGCAAGGGACTTTCAAGGTTATCCACTACCTTCCCTTTCAGCATTTTCTTTGCCGGAACGACAGTTTGCTCTTTATTCTGTTCTGCAACTACTTTTCTTTTTGAAATAACAATCTGCCGTTCATGGATTGAGTAAGTATTATCGGTATGCTCAAATAGCTTATCCAGAATGTTCTCGATTGTTTCATTCTTTACATTGATATTTATTTTCCTTTTCAGGTCGATATTCTTATCGTAATAAAAGAAAATGTATTTGCTTTTATTCTCTAATTCCTTGAGGACATCTTTCAATGTACAGTTAGTCATATTGATTGAAAGATTGGAGGATTGCAGATTGACCTTTTCTGTACCATATGTACCGATCGTTGTGCACAATAACAATGCGAATAGTTTTATAAACAGAGGAAGCCGGATGTTTCTAATCTCTTTTATAAATGTGCTTTCAATGAATGCCATGTATATATTGATTTTAAAGTTAAACTGTTGTTTCTTGTAAATACTTGATTGTATGAAAAGGCAAACACATAGTATAGGTATGCCTGGTTTTATAAGGTATATTTCATAGGCTATATGGATATAAGTGATTAATTAGGGATTACTTAAATCGCGATCTATATTTCTCAAGTAGTACTTCTTTGTATTATTCTTGCCTGTAAGAAACCGAATAGACATTTTTGTCCGTTGCATAGCGGATAGGGGCGGTATTTATCAATGCATCGAGAACTTTGTTCAGATCATCTTTTAAATCTAGCTTTCCGCTGCACCGTATCATTTCGATTTCTTTTTTATGGTATTTGATCTCTTTTCCATAATACCGACTCAATCTGTCTAAAATGGATGGAAGCTGTTCGCTTTCGAAGATGTACCATCCTTCTACCCAGGAAATGTACTGTGTAATGTCAGTCTGTTCGATATTTATTTGCCCATTCTTATATTGGAACAGGTCATTGGGAGTCAGAGCGGCCAATTTCTTTTTGTCCGAGATAATTTCAACACTTCCTTCGACTAAGGCTACGGCCTGCCGGTCGTCCTCTTCGTAGGCGGTTATATTGAAAGTAGTTCCCAATACTTTAATATCTATTTTGTTTGTTTTCACAATGAAAGGACGGCTTTTGTCCGGACTGACTTGCAGGTATGCTTCTCCGTCTATATATATTTCCCTCTGTTTGGCCTCGAATTGTTCCGGATATACTACACGACTGCCGGAATTTACCCAAAGCACAGTACCGTCGGAGAACGTCAGGGTAGAACGCCTTCCCTTGGGTACAATTAACTGGTTGATTTTATGGAGTAGCGCAACATCTTTCTCCTTTTGCGGGGTTGCACTGTTTTCCTGTTTGAGCTTTTTGTCGTTGATGTGGATATTTCCTTTTTGGTCATATTGTATATCTATCTTTTTATTGTTTATTGAGATGTACTCGTTGTTTGCTAATACTAACTGTACATCGCTGACTACTGAATCAGGCTTTATGGATTGGGCAATCATGAACAACTCGTTATTTTCTTTATTTCTTTCCCAGACATAAAAAATGCTACTGGCTATCAGTAATGCAAACGAGGCGGCAATGATTAACTTATATAATGGTTTTGCCTTATGGGAAATAGACATTCTGTTTGTATTTTCTATCCGTTCCCATACCTCTGAAAGTTCAGATGAGGACATTCTTCTTTTTCTCACTTGCATGCTCCGTAGAAAGTATATGGCTGTCATCATCTCTTCTTTGTCGATGATTCCGTCGGTTACTTGTATTTCCCAGAACAGTTCGGTTTCTTCCGTTGGGTGCAGTATGGAGTTGATAAAGAAATCATCTTCCAATAATTGTTCTGCTTTATAGTTTGTATAATTGGTTTTCATGTAAATATCCTTTATAGATGGTTTGCTGTATTAACGGGCTCGTTTGTAGTTTATACTCAATTTTGAGAGAAAATAATACTCTATAAGATAAGAAAGCTGATGAGAATGAGCTGGATAATAATTGATAAGTAGACTTTTGATTCAGCGAAGGTTTCTCGTAGCTTTTTTATCGATCGTTGAATGAGATTGAGTATAGACTGATAGTTCATTTGCATAATCTCACCAATTTCATCGTAAGTCAGATTTTTCATATATTTGTAGTATAGAACTTCCTTTTGGCGTGGAGTCAGTGATTCTAACATTTGACGGATTTTTCTTGATTGATAGTGCAGTTCTTCCTGGCGGATTATTTTATCTTCAATCGTATACTCCGGTGAGAAAACAGGCTCAATGGTATCGTTGTGGAACAGCTCTTTCTTTTTGTCGAAAACATCGAACAGATAGTTTTTCATGGCCTTGAGGAGATACAGCCTGATATTATCGACTTGTGAGAGTTTCTTCCGGTTACGGTGTATTTTTACAAATACATCGTGCAGGCAGTCTTTTACCAACTCACTGTTAGCAGTGAAGAGCATACCATACGAATACATATCTTGCGCATATAATTTATATATGTACAGATAGGCTTTCTCGTCACCTTCAAGGAACTGATTCCACAAAGCGAAATCTTCTTCTTGTTTCATCATAGAATTAATTAAGATTACCTTATAATGAATATAAGCATTGTATTTCTTTGCGTATATAACGGGACGTTTTTTGAAATATACTCATTTAGAGGAAGAAATGCAAAAAAAAGATCAGGAACTTATAATAAAAGGAGGGATGAACTTGCAGATATCCGATTTGATAATGAAAAGTTTCGCGTCCGGATAAAAAGAGACTGTATCTTCTTCATGTCTCTCTTGTTTCTATAAGAAGGAAGAAGAGAGCGAAGAAGGAGCGATTTATCATTTTGACAATTTGTATTTTCTGTTGGCTGAGAGTGTGTTATATCCGTCCAGCAACCTCTACGCACCAAAGCAAGCAAACGAAAAGCCGCAAATGACAGGCTGATAGTATAATATCGAAATGTTTACATTTTTTTTAGGTTGAAATATCTACGCCAAAGCACACTTATAAGTCTTCGTCATGAAGCAAACAAGTGTTTTGTCTGTAAGTAGTAAGTCTTTTACCCGTAAGTAGTAAGTGTTTTACTTATAAGTAGTAACCCTTTCACCCATAAGTAGTAACCCTTTTTTGCATAAATTGCCCGGAAATGCGGAAGAATATGCGAAAATAGGGTATTCTTATTCTTTATTTATTCGCCGAATACTCTGGAATGCAACTTTATTAAAAGACATGCGTTAGATTAATCGGGCATATAGCGTTAATTTGATACGGAAAGTTGTAAATTACTAATCTGCCAGCCACTTCCACACAGGAATCACTTTTATGCTTATTCCATCCTGCTCAATAGTTTCTTCCTGATCTTTGCTGATAATCAAAGCAGTACTTATGTTCATGAAGCGGGAAAGGCTGACAAGGGCATTGACTTCCCTGTTTCGCGTCTGCTCGTCGCGGAGAGAATAGGAAACTTGAATAGCCAGCCCGGCGTCGGGAACTACGAAATCTACTTCTACATTCTTATTGTAATAAAAGAGTGCTTCTCCATATTGTTTATAGAGATGGATAGCTACAATATTTTCAAGTAGTTTGGTTTCCGGCTGGAAGAGGAATAGGTTGAGGATGCCGTTGTCGTAGAAATAATGTTTCTTTGTTCCTTCTCTCTGTGGGATGGAATCATTGAAATTACAGAGAGAGAAGATGAGATAAGCGTCGTGCAGATAACCTAAATAGCTGGAGATTGTTTCGCGGGTCACTTTGCTTCCATCTCCTTGCAAGATGTTCTGTAGCCTTTTGATGGCTGTTGGTTGAAGCACACTGTCTGCCAGCTTACGTACTAACAGACGCAGGCTTTGTTCATTTCTTACATTGTTTCTTATGACAATGTCCGAATAGAGTATTTTTTGATATAGGGAGGTGAGCCAGGCACGCTTGTCTGTGTAACTGAAACTTTCGGGCAGGCCTCCATTGTAGAAATAACCTTCGAACAGACGCACTACGTCGGTTCTGATGGGAGCCAGATGCCAGTGGGTATCCAGTGTAATATGATTATATTCCAGATATTCCGTGAAACTGAAGGGGTATATTTCCTGCATCAGGTATCGTCCGCCCAGTGTAGAGGCTATTTCACGGCTGAGCATGTGGGCGTTGCTACCCGTGATGAAAACCCGTCTTTTCTCATCTGCCAGTCGGCGTGCGAAGTGTTCCCATCCTTCTACGTTCTGTATTTCGTCCAAAAAGATGATAGGCTCGAAGGCGAACATCTCTTTGTAACATTCTACAATCAGATGAAGTTCTTCCTTTTTAATATCCGTAATGCGTTCGTCCTCAAAGTTAATGAAGAGAATTTCTTGTTTACTATGTCCATCTTTTAGCAGTTGCAGTATATGCTGGTAGAGCATATAGGTTTTGCCGGCACGACGGATACCTACAAATACATAATTACCATTTTCCTCAATGGATATTTTGCGGGGCAATAGCTTCACTTGGCTGATGAACTCTTGCTGGTTCAGAATGATTTGTTTGATGATGTCTTTTTCCATACTTCAGCTTGCTTGATATGCAAAGATAGGAAATAATTCTATAAAATGCATATTTTGCTTGAAATATGTCTTCTATGGAAGTCATAATAGAAAGGAAATATGTCTTGTATAGTCTTTGTACTTATTGGTTGTATAAGGATCAGAGACATTTGAAAACAAAAAAGGGAAGCTTTTTAACGGCTTCCCTTCTTTAATGCTTTGCTGCAAGTAACGGATTACTTACGCAGACCGAGCTCTTTAACGATGGCACGATATCTTGCGATGTCGCGATCCTTCAGGTAGTTCAGCAACGCACGGCGTTTTCCTACCAACATTGTCAAGGCTCTTTCAGTACTATAATCTTTTCTGTTGAGCTTCAGGTGCTCAGTCAGGTGGGAAATACGGTATGAAAACAAAGCTATCTGGGCCTCAGCTGAGCCAGTATCAGTGTTAGACTTTCCGTACTTGCCAAAGATTTCTTGCTTTTTAGCAGCGTCTAAATACATAACTTTTAATTAAATTGATATATTAATATTCTCTTAAAGAGGCTGCAAAGATAGAGATAATCTTTTATACTGCAATGATATTCAGTGAAATTTTTCTCTTGCTGCAACTATATCTAATGCAAAATTCGTACCTTTGCACCCAAATATATAGGTATTGTATGCAAAATATTAGAAACATTGCAATCATTGCCCATGTTGACCATGGGAAAACGACGCTCGTCGATAAGATGCTCTTGGCAGGAAATCTTTTCCGCAGTAATCAGAGCACAGGTGAATTAATGCTGGATAACAACGACTTGGAACGTGAACGAGGGATAACGATCCTTTCTAAAAACGTTTCTATCAATTACAAAGGAACAAAAATCAATATCATTGATACTCCGGGACACAGCGACTTCGGAGGTGAGGTGGAACGTGTGTTGAATATGGCGGACGGATGTATCCTGTTGGTGGATGCTTTCGAAGGTCCGATGCCCCAGACACGTTTCGTGTTGCAGAAAGCTCTGCAGATTGGTCTGAAACCCATTGTTGTAGTGAACAAGGTAGACAAACCAAACTGTCGTCCGGAAGAGGTGTATGAAATGGTGTTCGACCTGATGTTCAGTCTGAATGCTACAGAGGATCAGCTGGATTTCCCCGTTATCTACGGTTCTGCAAAGAACAACTGGATGAGTACGGACTGGAAGACTCCTACTGATAATATCTTCGCATTGCTGGACTGTATTGTAGAGAATATACCAGCTCCCACGCAGTTGGAAGGTACTCCGCAGATGCTTGTAACTTCTCTGGATTATTCTTCTTATACCGGACGTATTGCCGTAGGCCGTGTACATCGTGGTACGCTCAGAGAGGGTATGAATGTATCTTTGGCCAAGCGTGATGGAAGTTTTGTGAAATCCAAAATCAAGGAACTGCATACATTTGAAGGTATGGGACGTGCGAAGGTATCGGAAGTTTCTTCCGGTGACATCTGTGCGTTGGTAGGTATCGAAGGCTTTGAAATCGGTGATACGATCTGCGACTTTGAAAACCCGGAAGCATTGCCACCTATCGCTATTGACGAACCGACTATGAGTATGTTGTTCGCCATTAATGATTCTCCTTTCTTCGGCCGTGATGGTAAGTTTGTGACTTCTCGTCACATTCACGACCGTCTGATGAAGGAACTGGATAAGAACCTTGCTCTGCGTGTGCGTAAGAGTGAGGAAGATGGTAAATGGGTGGTTTCCGGTCGTGGTGTACTCCATCTTTCCGTATTGATTGAGACTATGCGCCGCGAAGGTTATGAACTTCAGGTAGGTCAGCCACAGGTTATCTTCAAGGAGATTGACGGTGTGAAATGTGAGCCGATTGAAGAGCTGACTGTGAATGTGCCCGAAGAATATGCCAGCAAGATTATTGATATGGTAACCCGTCGTAAGGGTGAAATGGTGAAAATGGAGAATGCAGGCGAACGTGTGAACTTGGAATTCAATATGCCGTCACGTGGTATCATTGGTCTGCGTACGAATGTACTGACTGCTTCTGCCGGTGAAGCTATCATGGCACACCGTTTCAAAGAATACCAACCGCATAAGGGAGATATCGAACGTCGTACCAACGGCTCTATGATTGCCATGGAAACAGGAACGGCTTTTGCTTATGCTATTGATAAATTACAGGATCGTGGTAAATTCTTTATCTTCCCGCAAGAAGATGTGTATGCCGGACAGGTGGTAGGTGAACACTCTCACGATAATGACTTGGTAATTAACGTTACGAAATCCAAGAAGTTGACGAATATGCGTGCTTCCGGTTCGGATGATAAAGTTCGTCTGATTCCACCCGTACAGTTCTCACTGGAAGAGGCTTTGGAATATATCAAGGAAGATGAGTACGTAGAGGTTACGCCAAAGGCGATGCGTATGCGTAAAGTGATTCTGGACGAAATAGAACGTAAGCGTGCAAATAAGAACTAAAGTTGTTTGTAAATAGATAGAGAAGGAGTGCTTCACTGTAATGGTGGCACTCCTTTTCATTTATACGTTACTTACAGGAAATGATTAATCTATAAATCTGATCTTTTCTGCATTTCTAGGTTTAGCAGAGGGAGTTTCATCCGGATAACCGAATGCGATGCAATAGAGTAATTGATATCCTTCGGGAATATCCAGCTTCTTCAGATATTCGGCTGCTTCCGGTGTTGATGTCATGAATCGTGTCGGCCCGCCAAGGCAACAGGAGCCTATGCCCATAGACCAGGCTGAAAGAATCATATTTTCGCCCAACAGGCCACAGTCTATTTGCGACAGGTCATAAGACTTGTCATTGGCAATAAACACTACGGTAGAGGCATTGCGGAACATATTCTTGAAATTAGGATCTTCCGCTGCTTTAGGATTCTGCTTTTTGTAAACTTCAGTAATACCGTTGATGAATTCCGGATTATCCACTACCCGTATTTCCCAGGATTGTTTGTTTTGTCCGTTAGGAGCATTGATACCGCAGTTCAGTATAATCTGCATTGTATCGCGGTTTACCGCTTGCGGTTTGTACTTACGAATACTGCGGCGTGACATCATGTTTTCAATCACCGCATTCTCTTTACTTTCATTTGCACATGTGGCTTCATTCTCTTTTTGTACTTGCGTACCGCATCCGCAGAGCAACAACAGGCTGACACCTGCCAACATCAATTTGATACTTTTCATATTGCTTTGTTTAATATTGGTTTTCGCAAAGCTAACAAAAAAAGCGTAGTAATGAAGTAGTTACTTGGAAAAAAGAACCTTTTTTATATTAAGCCTTCCAGCTCTTTTTTCACCAACCAGTATCCGACTTGTGCTTCGGATATACCTTCAAGCAGTTGGTAAGGACATATGAATTGGTCATCCTCAATTCTTGAATCCATATAATAGAAACAGCATGTATTATCTTTTTCGAAATGTTTGGCATATTCTAGAATGTGAGTCGATATAAGGAAGGAACAATGTGGATATTTTCTGAGTAATTCATTTACAGCAATAGAGGCTTCAAAAGCATCCTGTGCATTTGTTCCTCGGAACATTTCATCCAGTATTATCAGGCATCGTTTGCCGGATTTCGCTTTTTGGAGTACTTCTTTTATCCGCAGAATCTCCGCCATAAAATGACTCCTGCCATCGCGCAGGGAGTCTGGAAGATTGATGGAGGTATAGATCCCATCGAATACAGGGCTGGTCATTGAACGGGCGGGAACTGGCAATCCGCAGTGTGCCAGCCATACAGAGATGGTAATAGCTTTGAGGGTAGTTGATTTACCTGCCATGTTAGAACCTGTGAGGATACATATATTATTACCGTTCGTCATCTTCCAATCATTCATCCGTCCTCCTTCGGTAAATGGATGTACAAAGCCCGTGATGGACAAATCCATTGCTTCAGTCATCTCCGGGCGGCAGCAGAAACCTTTGCTGATTGCTATGCGGTGTGCAGTACGGCATACATCCAGTATATAAATATGGGAAAGCAGCCCTCTTATCAATTCTAAGTGGATACAGCGGAACAGATAATCGTACTTATCGATGATATAGCTGGAAGGGGATTTTTCTTTTTTATAGAGTTCGACTACTTCTTTCAACTCGCTACTATATATCGTGTATTGAATGCTCTGTGCCAGTTCTTTTAGAAGTAAAGGGGCATTTTCCGGGAGATTTGTTCGTAATGATTCCAGTTGATTTAACAATCGGATAGTCAAAGTAACACCTCGTTTAATGACATAACGTTGAGCATCGTGTCTTAATAGACGGTCGAAGGCTGATGTTAGCGAAACTAAAATATTAGGTCTTCTGATCTGGTCGCGATATTCCAAATAATATTCGATGAAGTCAAGTTCTTCTTCATCCAGGGGGAGCTCGGGTAGTTCCTGCCAGGCGATTGCCTCTTGCCTTTTCCGTATAACGGATATGTCATTCAGGGGAGAGGTGATCCAATCGAGCATCAGGCGTTTCCCGTTTTTGGTCTCTGTTTTGGAGAATAAAGAGTAGAGGGGATATTCGTCATATATTCCTTCTGTAATGCTCAAGTCGGCTTGCGTTTGCTTGTCCGTATCTAGATAAGTCATATTCTTAGGTATTACGTATAGCGCAAAAGTAGGAAAATAATCATGAAGAACAAGTGAAACGGATAAAAACAAAAAAAGCAGCTCTTGATTACCAAGAGCTGCTTTCGCATATATATCTAAACCGGTTTTATTCAGATTAGAGCTTCGGACCAGCAGCAACCAGTGCTTTACCGGCTTCATTGCCAGTGAACTTAGCGAAGTTCTTGATGAAACGGCCAGCCAAGTCTTTTGCTTTTTCTTCCCACTTGCAAGCACATTCGTAAGTGTCGCGCGGGTCAAGGATCTTCGGATCTACGTTAGGCAATTCAGTCGGAACAACGAAGTCGAAGAAAGGAATAACCTTAGTCGGAGCCTTGTCGATAGAACCGTCAAGGATAGCGTCGATGATACCACGGGTATCTTTGATAGAGATACGCTTGCCGCTACCGTTCCAACCTGTGTTAACCAAGTATGCTTTAGCACCAACTTTATTCATCTTCTTAACCAATTCTTCTGCATATTTAGTCGGGTGCAATGACAAGAAAGCAGCACCGAAGCAAGCAGAGAATGTCGGAGTCGGTTCAGTGATACCACGTTCTGTACCAGCCAACTTAGCAGTGAAACCAGACAGGAAGTAGTACTGAGCTTGTTCCGGGTTCAGGATAGATACCGGAGGCAATACACCGAAAGCGTCAGCAGACAGGAAGATTACCTGATGAGCGTGAGGACCTTTAGAAACCGGCTTAACAATGTTGTTGATGTGATAGATAGGATAAGAAACACGAGTGTTTTCTGTTACGCTCTTGTCTGTAAAGTCGATCTTACCATCAGCGGCAACCGTTACGTTCTCTAATAGAGCGTCACGTTTGATAGCATTGTAAATATCGGGTTCGCTGTCTTTATCCAAGTTGATAACCTTAGCGTAGCAACCACCTTCGTAGTTGAATACACCTTCGTCATCCCATCCGTGTTCGTCATCACCGATCAACAGACGTTTCGGGTCGGTAGACAAAGTTGTCTTACCTGTACCAGACAGACCGAAGAAGATAGCAGAGTCAGTACCTTCCATATTAGTGTTGGCAGAACAGTGCATAGAAGCGATACCACGCAACGGGTTCAGATAGTTCATGATAGAGAACATACCTTTCTTCATTTCACCACCGTACCAAGTATTCAGAATAACTTGTTCGTTAGTCTTCAGGTTGAATACAGTAGCTGTTTCAGAGTTCAGACCCAGTTCCTTGTAGTTGTCAACCTTAGCTTTAGAAGCGTTGAAAGATACGAAGTCAGGTTCACCGTAGTTAGCAAGTTCTTCAGCTGTCGGGCGGATGAACATGTTAGTTACGAAGTGAGCTTGCCAAGCAACTTCCATGATGAAACGTACTTTCAAACGAGTAGCAGGGTTAGCACCGCAGAAAGTATCAACAACGAACAGACGTTTGCCGCTCAATTCTTTTACAGCCTTAGCTTTCAAGTCAGCCCAAGCTTCTTCAGAGCAAGGTTTGTTGTCGTTTTTGTATTCGTCAGAAGTCCACCATACAGTGTTTTCGCTGGCTTCATTCTTAACGAAGAATTTATCTTTAGGAGAACGACCGGTATAAATACCTGTCATAACATTTACAGCACCCAGTTCAGTTACCTGACCTTTTTCAAAACCTTCCAAACCTGGTTTGGTTTCTTCTGCGAACAGTACATCATAAGACGGATTGTGGATGATTTCCTTCACGTCTTTGATACCGTACTTGCTTAAATCTAAATTTGCCATTTCTTTTAATGATTTAAAATTTTGGTATTTGGTTTATTAATCTCTTGCTAATATCTTTTACCTTCTCTTTTCAAGGGGAAATTGGTATGAATTGGGTTATGTTCCAAACAGCCCCTTGTTTTTCGCGTACAAAAGTAGTATTTTCTTTCGAAACAAACACCTGATTAGAGAAATTTTTCTTTAATGAGAAGTCTTTTATAACTCCATAACAATATCTGCAAACTGAATGTTGCAAATTGCACAAGAAATCGTTTACTTTGCGCATATAAATTCAAATTACATCATGAAAATTATCAATTTTGCCGAGACAAACTCCATCCTGAACCAGTATGTTGCCGAGATCCGGGATGTACAAGTACAAAGCGACCGCCTTCGCTTCCGTCGAAACATTGAACGCATCGGGGAAATTATGGCGTATGAAATGAGTAAGGACTTTGCTTATTCTTTGAAGAATATCCAGACTCCGCTGGGGATAGCACCTGTGCAGACCCCGGATAATCAGCTGGTATTAAGTACCATTCTGCGTGCCGGATTACCTTTTCATCAAGGTTTTCTAAGCTACTTTGATGGTGCGGAAAATGCTTTTGTTTCTGCTTACCGAAAGTATAAGGATACGCTGAAGTTTGATATTCATATTGAGTACATCGCTTCACCACGCATCGATGGAAAGACACTGATTATTACCGACCCTATGCTGGCAACGGGTAGTAGTATGGAACTGAGCTATCAGGCTATGCTGACGAAAGGGCACCCGTCGGAGATACATGTCGCTTCCATTATTGCCAGCCGTCAGGCTGTGGAACACATTGCTGAAACATTTCCTGAAGACAAGACTACAATATGGTGTGCTGCCATCGATCCGGAGATAAACGAGCATTCATATATCGTTCCGGGGTTAGGGGATGCAGGAGATTTGGCATTCGGCGAAAAAGAATAGATATTATCAAGCTGCTTACTGCCAATCTTCAGAAATTGGTGGTAAGCAGAATGAATAAAATCTGAGTTAGATATCCCGCAAATAGTTTTCCAGTGTAACATCTTGCCCGAGTTGCATCTTCTTACGAATTCTGTATCGGCCTGTATTTATTGTTTCCGGTAAGACGGAAAGCATTTGTGCTATTTGTTTTGTTTCCATACCGGTGCGTACATATGCACATAAACGTAGTTCATTTTCCGATAAATTGGGATGAATGGAACATAATTTCTTAAAGAAATCGGGGTGTACTTCTTCAAAGTGATGTTTGAAAAACATCCATTCGTCTTCTGTATCCAAGTGTGATTTAATTTGTTGTTTTAGTGTTCTTCCTCCTGGCGTAGACAGTTCTTTACTACCTTCCAGTTCCTCTATTTGCTTTAGTAAACCTTTTAGCACCCGATTCTTTTCGATAGAGATCATGGAGTTTGAAGTCAATTCCCTGTTTTTTAGATCTAACTCCAGATGATATTTTTCATTTTGTAATTGTTGGCGTTGAAGGCGTTCGTTTAGTTCGCGGTTTTCTGCTTCTTTCAGTTGCTTGGCAATCTTTTCCTTCTTTCGTGACAACCAGAATATATAACCAATAATACAGCAAATCATTAAACCTATTAAGAAGCTGGCTATAGTTAATTTTTTATGGAGTTCGATACGCTCGGAAGCTTCATGCAATTCATTCTCATATTGTTCGATTGCCATTTTCATTTCATACTGATTGATTTCATTTGATTTGGCATATCCGGTTGTTTCTTCTTTATATTGCAAATATTGTTTTAGGTACTGATAAGCACTGTCAGGTAAGTTTTTCCTATCGTATATTTCCGCAAGACCATATAGAGTGTGAATGGCTGAAAAGGCATCCTTGTTGGCCTCGGCAGAATGGCGTGCTTTTTGAAAATAAAAAAGAGCAGAATCTTTCTCATTCTTATAAATGTATAATGCTCCCATATTAATGAGAGTATAAGTTTGTGATGTTTTACTTGTGATTTTTTGAGCGGTTTTATATGCTTCGCGCGCGTACTTTTCTTTATCAGGCAGAGTTTGCGAAACAAAATAGAGTGAGGTCAGTACATCGGTTCTGAAAGGAAGGTCTTCTTGCGCTATTCTCTCATCGAGTAAAGCAGTCAATATCTCTATGCCTTTTTGTGGGTGTCCAAGATGATATTGACTGATTCCTATATTGTGTCGATTCTTAATCTTATCATCAATGAATCCACCTTTCTTGAATATTTCGTCGGCTTGCAGATAATATTTATATCCTTCTTGGTATTCTCCGATTCTTCTCATAATCGAACCTATATTGACATATGTATAACCAAGACTATATAAATCATTTATGGATTTAAAGTAATTTTCTTGTCTCTTAAATGTGCGATAAGCTTGTGGGTATTTGTTATGTTTTGCCAAAAGCATTCCCTTAACGAAGAAAATACGGGCGTGATCATAAGTGTAATTAACGGAATCTACTTTTTCTAATGCTTCTTCTATAAGGGTTTCTGTTTCTTCTGTATTTGTTTCAAATTTCAGCCAGGCATCCCAATATAAGGCACGCGCTTGCAGGTCTCTATTGTTTTTTAGATTTGCTATCTGGTACATGCGTGTGACAAGTGGATAAAACTGCATTCGTTCATTATTCTTATAGTCCACCAGTTCGAGTTGCTTTCCTAAAGAGTCAAAAGAAGCATCGATAGGTTTCCATCGATATGAATTACTTCCTAAAACAGATTGTTGTAATAAGAATATACATAAATATATTAAAAATGCATTTTTCATGCTACAAAGATAACAAAAAAGGGTTTTGTACATCATTTGTCTATTCGGTTTTTTTCGATGAAATGGGGTCTTCCATTAATTTTGCCTATTATTGTTTAACGATCTCAAAGGAGTATTCTCTCTTTGGGAATAAAATGATTGCTTATGGGAAATATTACTTTTAAAATGTTTTTTCTGCTGACTGCATTGTTGGGTTACAACTTTGCTATGGCGCAGACGGGGGCTCCTCATACTCTAAGAGGAGAAAGTCAGGTTGCAAGTGTATCATTGAATTGGAAAAGTCCAGCCGAGGCTAAAACAATGCAATGGCATAATGATACACCTTATAACGGTGTGAGCGGAGTAAGCTTGAATGGGGAGATTCCTGTTCTTTATATTGCTAACCGTTTTGATAAGGATGATCTTAAAGAATATAAAGGTTCAGTAATTGATGCCATCTCATTTTGTAATTACAGTGCAGTGCTTGAGGTTAGCCTTTTACTGTATGAGAATGATAAAGTAGTACGTGAACAGAAGGTGAATCTTGAGAATCTGAAACTGAAAGAAATGCAGACTATCAAGTTGGACGAACCTTATACTGTGCGTGACGATGTAGAATTGACTGTAGCTGCTAAATTTGTTCATGGTACGAACCTTACTTTTGTTGGCATTATGGACCGCGTACCAGGTGTTACGGGCAAGGGTGACTTATATTCGTATGATGGAAAGAATTGGAAAAACGTGGTGAAAGGTAATTTCCTGGTATCTGCTCATATTGATATACCTGCTGCAGGAGAACCTGACGGATATAATGTATATCGTGGCGATACTAAAGTAAATACAGCTTTGCTGACGGAAAAAACTGCCTTGTTGAAAGACGAACCTAAGGGCACTTATGATTATTGTGTGTCGGCTGTTTATGGTGATAAGGAAGAAAAGTCATTCCCTTTGTCATTGACCAATATTCCTGTAGAGGATGCCCGCCCAATTGCAGTGGACGTAAGAGCTGCGGTTAATGGTTTGAATGCGACGTTGAGTTGGAAATCTCCGATTCTTGCTGATAAAACATTGACTTGGAGTAATGGGGAAAAAGGTAAGGCCATGGGAGGAACTTCCGGTACAGTGCGTAAAATATGGGCAGTAAATGCATTTTCCAGTGATGAATTGGCTTCTTATGCTGATCATAAAATTACAGCCATTAATGTTATGCTGAATTCCGCAGTAACGGAAATGCGTTTAGTGATTCTTGAGAATAGTAAAATTGTATATTCTCAGCAGGTATCAGCTGAAGAAATTGCTGCACTGGAAGTGCATAAATGGGCTAAAATGGCTTTAACAACTCCGTACGTTATTGATCCGAGTGCAGAATTGTCTTATGGTTATTATGTGGTTCATGCAGCAGATCTTTTCCCTGGGTTGTTGGATAGTGGACCGGCTATTTCCGGTGCATGCTTTATTTCAACTTCTACGGCAAAATCTGATTTTGATACTACAGTGCCCAGTTGGACTAATATTGAGGCAGCAGCTAATGCAAACTGGATGCTAAGTGCTGATGTGGAAGCTCAGAGTGAGATTAAGACTCCGGTAGTGAAAGACTATACCGTATATCGTGATGGCGTGGAAGTCAAATCCGGAATAACAGGTTTAACTTATACGGAGGAATTAGCTCCAGGTACATATACTTATACAGTTGTGGCAAATTATGCAGATGGTCTTTCTTCAAAGGCTTCCGCTTCTGCTACAGCTACAGTTGAATTGCCGGCTGAATATGTACGTCCTACCTTTACCGAAACTGATTTCGATAAAGGAAAGTTGTCTTTGAAATGGGATGTATATACGGATTTGCCTATGGAATTGAAACATTATGGTGAACCCAAGTATAAATGGGGTATGACCAATGATGGAAAAGATGTGGATCTTTATGTCGGAGCACAATTTACCAAAGAAGAGTTGGCTCTTTATGCAGATTATGAGATAACAGGTGTTAATCTGTACTTAACGGATGATGTTAAGGAGCTGAAAGTTGTGCTGTGCTCTGCCAATAAGAAAATCTTAGCTTCTAAGACTGCTACTTCTATCAAAACAGGTGAAATGTTTAGTGTTGCATTCGATGAGCCGGTAGCTGTACCTGTAGGAAGTTCTATTTATGTGGGATACTTTGTTCTGTTTGCTGATGGAAAAGAACCTATTGCTGCTGATGCCGGTCCACGTGTGACTGGAGGTGATATGCTTAGTTTGGATGGAACAACTTGGGTTGCTTACAGCCGGATCGATGCAGAATTTAATAGTAACTTTGTAGTAGGAGCACAGGTACGTTTGAAAGGTTCACAAAAGGCTGCTACGACTACACTTAGAAAGACAGCACCTGTTAATAATCAAATGGTTCCGCTTGAAAGAATGTCAGGCAGATCATTCTCTGACTTGAAATCGGCAACAGCCTTTGGGGTAAATGGTGTTGTTGCGACTCGTGCAACTGATAATAAGCCTACTATAAAGAACTTCCGTGTTTATTGTAACGGTTCATTGGCTACTGAAACAGAAGATCCGGAGTATACTGCAACGTTGAACTACGGTAAGTATGAATATGCTGTATCCGCTGTTTATACAAATGGATGGGAATCCGCTCTTTCTGATACTTATACTGTTGAATACAAGCAACCTAATCTTGCACCTGCTCCTTACGGTTTGAGCGGTACATTAGAGAATAAGAATCTGACTTTGACATGGCAATCGCCTGAAGCTGCTAATGAAATGAACTATCAAGATAAGACATCCGGTAGTAAAGCAATTGGATTGACTAGGAGTAGCGGGGTATATGGATACTTTGTAATTGCTTATGATGCTGATGATTTGGTTGATCAGGTAGGTAAATATATAACTCACATTAAATATAGTTTGAGTGATGTTTATTTGCAGACTTCTGCCATAGCTGTCTTTTATGATCGTAATTTAGTTTATGAACAAGAAGTTGATGTGAAGACTCTGGTAGCAGGAGAAAATGTTGTTCGTTTGGATAAACCGGTAGTAATTCCGGCTGGTCATGAAGTTTGTGTAGGATATTATGTTAGCCACATTAATGGAGTGAAACCCAATATGACAGATGAAGGACCGGCAGTGGATGGAAAAGGTAATCTGATTACTACCGATGGAACTACTTGGAGAACGTTGAAGTCTATGAATAAGGATTTGGATTACAACTGGCGAATTTCCGCAGTTCTGCAGGATGCCGATAAGCAAGCTGTTACTCGTGCAGAAGAACCTGCTACAACTTATAATCTTTACATTGACGGTACACTCTTGAAAGAAGGTATTCAAGCTACCAATTATACAGTTGAAAATGCAGCAGACGGCTCATATACAGTAACTGCGGTAGTTGGCGGTGTAGAAACGGCTGCATCTAATGCTGTTATTGTAGGTGTACCGACAAGTATTGATAAAGTAGAAGATGGCAGTGTGAAAGCATATTATGACAGCCAACTTCAGAAAGTAGTATTACCAGAGGTGGGAACTGCTTATATCTATTCTGTTAGTGGTACTCTGATAAAGCAAGTTATGAATGTTGAGTTTGTAGATATGTCGGACTTGCCGGCTGGAGTATATGTTGTACGAGGTGTACTTGCTAGTGGAGAACAAATGATTAAAGTTCTTAAATAAGAATGTTAATAGATTGACAATGGAGGTTGAATAAGCCTTCCTCTCTAATGATTAAAAGTTCTCTCTGCCCTTTGGGGTATGAGGGGACTTTTTCTGTTATACGTTGGGAGAGAACTTTAGTCATTTTTTCCGTAATTGCGTTTTATAATGGTGGCCTGAAAGGCTTTTTTGCTGGAGAGGAGCAGGTCTTCATCATCAAAGGCACGAAGGCTGTACCAAAAAAGAAAATCTCCCGTACCACCCAGAATGCCAAATAATCCCAAAAAGAATATGTTGGCTTCTCCTGTACAGAATCCATGGATTGCAGGCATCACTCCCAATAGGATGCCTGGTAATAATAAGGATACCCGATAGAACTTCAATGGAATAGGACGAGTCAGAGAAAATCCTACTCCAGTCCAGTCAAAATGCCAGTGTAGGAGCTTTTTATCTTTTCCGCTAAACCAGTAAAGAATCCCTGCCTGGATTAGTATATAAAACACGAGGAGTAAAAATATGTAAAGCATAACTAGGGGACTACTGATTCCTTTTACAGCGGTGCCCAATAAACGACCGGCACTATAGGATGAAGGCTCATCCCATACATAAACAAACAGATAGCTGCCTGTCAGGAACAGAATGAAGAAAAACAGAAATCCTTTTATGTTGATGGACTTTGCCGTGAGTTTCACTTCCACTCCATCCGGGCGGTTGAATGGTTCCTTATTTGCGTCTTTCTTTTCCATTAATTCCTTTTTACTGATTTCTACGCTGCAAAGATAACAAGAGTATGAAATTAATTTAGGTTATCAGAATGTTATCTTTATGTTAAGATGAAAAGAAAAGTTTATCTATATTTGCCTGAAATATAGAATGCTTGATGAAAAAGTCGTATTATATACTCCTTACAATAACTGCAACTGCCGCTGTTCTGTACTTACTTGGAAATTGGGTGGGACGAAGTTTTGGGCTGAACCGGCAGCAAGTGATACGTAATATTCACGAAGCTTACGGCCGTGCGACGGATGCATTTGAAGCCGGACAAACTAAGGATCTGACTGCCTTTTTTCGTCATGAACTGGATGAAGTGAATTTGAAGCAGATCAAGTTCCGTTTGGATACAGTATCTTTACACAGTGATTCCATCGTATTGAAACAGGATTTACGGTATTTTTCTGATTATCGGAAGCTATTGGAACAGCACTATACTTTCGTGTGCCCTGTGAATGATACTCAGGGAGTACATGCTTATATCCAGAATCTTCGTGCGGGGTTCATCGGCAAGCTGCTTTATATGTTCTTCGGAACGATAGTGGCTTTAGGACTTCTATTATTTGCCATACGTAAGCAGGTGGATATTATTCGTCGGCAAGACGAACTGGCACGAATGCGTGAAGATTTCTCTTATGCTATGGTTCACGACATGAAGAATCCGATCAGTTCCATCCTAATTGGCCTCAAAGTGCTTCGTAGTGGAAAAGTAGATGATAAACCTGAGAAGAAAGAAAAACATTTCGACATACTGGAGGCGGAGGCTCAGCATTTGCTTGCACTGGCCAATAAAGTACTGACTATCTCTAAGTTGGAACATGGACAATTATTGCTGGACAAGAACTGGATTCAACTTCATCCTATGGTGGATGAACTGGTACACACGTTCACTGCTAAGGCAGAAAAGCCTACTATATTTCAGGTGGATTTACAGGAAGAGGGAGTCTATGCCGATGAAGAATATCTGAAAGAGGCTTTAAGTAACCTGATAGACAATGCGGTGAAATACTCTAAGGATACGATAGATATACAGATTACTTCCTGCCTTTCCGGACAGTATGCTCAGATCAAGGTGCGGGATAATGGTATCGGTATTCCGCTTGCGGCTCAACGGATTGTATTTGATAAGTTTGAACGCGTAATTACCCGGAATGAGGATGCGAAGAAGAAAGTATCCGGCTTCGGCTTGGGGCTGAACTATGTGATGAATGTGGCTCGTGAACATGGAGGATACGTCAGTGTGGAGAGTGTGGAAGGAAAATATAGCGAATTTACGGTTTCTTTGCCATTGCCGGTGGAGAACGAGGAATGACGTGGCCTGACCTGTCCGCTTTTCGATAGGCAAGCCGGACCACGTTTTTTTAATTGTTATTCTACGGGAGGCACATCCAGAATGCTGCCATATCGATGGAATTCGAAGGAGATGCTTTGCTCTTTAATATAATGTATTAACTCTACACGTCCGTTTTTCACAGGTTTTGCCGTGGCAATGTATTTGTTTCTACGGGCTGCCTCTTCATACATTTCCATCGGAATATCAGCGCCACAAGTGCGGATACGTTCATAGCTCCTCATTGTTTTGAGGAATTCATCCAATGTTTCTTTCTTTAGTGTACAGCCGGTAGATGATAATGCAGTCGTGCGATCATCATTCGGGTCAAAGCTGATAGTCAGTGGTGTGTGGCAGAGCTTTGTGGCAAGTGCAATCATTTCCGCTTCTTCGTTACTATCTCCCGGGAAAAGGCGGAGTACCATATTCTTTAATGGCAGATAACGGAATGCATTCTGTTCGCCATATAACTTATTGATATCCCGTGCATGCGCAAATTCTTCTTCATAAGCATGAGGATAACTTTGCTTATAATCCGTATTACTTTCCGGTTTGTCGGTAATCTTCACAAGGCAGGCACAATAGTTCGGTCCGCCTGCTTTTACACCACCACCGAAAGCAGATAGTTTCATTCCACCGAAAGGTTGGCGGTTGACAATAGCACCTGTGATACCACGATTGATATAAAGATTACCTGCCAGAATGGAGTCCTTCCAGAGTTTTTGTTCGTTTTCATCCAGGCTTTGCAGACCGGAAGTCAAACCGTAGTCCAGGCTGTTCACCAACTCTATTCCCTGTTGAAGATTGTCAATACAAGCCACACTTAACATGGGACCGAACAATTCGGTGCGGAATGAATAACTGCCCGGTTTTACTCCCCACTTCACGGTAGGGGCGAGGATGTATTGCTTCTCGTCAATAAACTTAGGTGGAACCAACCAGGACTCGCCGGGTTCCAGTGTAAGGGCTTGCAATAACTTGTCGTTCCGGTTGGTAATCATGGGGCCTACTACGTTACCGGCTTCCCATACACTGCCTACTTTTATACTGGTGGCGGCATCCTTCAGCTTATCCTGGAAGTTCTTGTCTTCGTATACAGAGCGTTCTACAAGCAGTAGGGAACATGCTGAGCACTTTTGTCCGGCATTTCCGAAAGCAGAAGTAACGATATTCATGATGGCATGATCACGGTCGCCCGAGGCTGTGAGGATAATAGCATTTTTTCCACCGGTTTCGGCAGAAAGTGGGGTAGACGGGTTGATACGTGCAATGCTTTGGGCTGTATCCGTACCTCCTGTCAGGATGATATGCTTGATAGCCGGAGCTGTGGTCAATTCTTTCAGTGCTTCACGGTCGGTTATAATGACTTGCAATGCTTCTTTGGGCACTCCTGCATCCCAGAAAGCCTTGGCAAATAGCCATGCTACGGGAGCAGCTACTGTTGCGGGTTTCAGTATCACGGTATTGCCACCGGCCAATCCGGCTACAATGCCGCCGATAGGAATGGCACATGGGAAGTTCCACGGCGAAATGACGAGGATTGTTCCTTTGGAGGTGATGTCCACATCATGCAGTGCGGCGAATTTTTTCATTGTTGTGGTATAGAAGCGGGCGTAGTCGATACCTTCGGATACCTCTACATCTCCTTCTACCACTGTTTTACCTGTTACAGCACACATGCTGCCTATCAGGTCTCCGCGCATACCACCCAGACGATTGGCTGCTTCGAACATGATTCTATGACGTTCCTCTAAGGTAGTGTTCCGCCAGCCTGCGGGATCTTTCTCTGCAATGCCGATGATTTGCTTTATTTGTTCCGTATTGGCTTGCGACATTTCGCAAATACATACTTCATCATTCTGGCAGCGGTCCATGTACTTATGGCGTTTTTCACAGATGATGTCTTCGGTTCCTATTTGCAGAGGAATGATTTCCGGAGTATCGGCGGAAGACTTTTTCCATTTGGCAAAGATCTTTCGTACCCATTTCTGGTTTTGAGGCAGATCAAAATCCGTATCCGGTTCGTTTTTCATTACGTCGGATGGGGGGACGGGAGAATACGGTAAAAGCCTGTTCTGCGTGCGCGTAGGAATATGAGAAACGCTATCTTTCTTGTGATATGCTTCTTCAAACTGTTTTTGCAGGAAATTCCAGGTGTCAGTTCCCGGTTTCAGATTGAATGAATGAGTGAGGAAGTTATCCGGAGCTGTATTTTCGTCCATGCGGCGTACCAAATAAGAGATTGCATTCAGGAAGTGTTCATCTTTCACTACCGGTGCATATAGTATGATGTGATTACCCAGTTGCGACTGTGCACGCCATACATGGTCGGCCATACCTTCCAACATCTCAAATGTCATATACTCTGAACTGTTGTTTTTCTGGCTTAACAGGTAAGCGTAGGCTATTGTGAACAGGTTATGCGAAGCCACTCCGATGTGCAACGCTTTTGCATTTTCGGGCAGCAGGGCGCGTTCCAGAATATGCAGGTAGTTTGCATCTACTTCCGTTTTTGTGGAAAGTATGGGGTTGGGCCAGCCGCGCAAGGAAGAAATCACGGTTTCCATTTCCAGATTGCAACCTTTTACAAGGCGCATTTTGAGTGGTGCACCTCCCTCAGCCACGCGTGCCTTTGCAAATTCCAACAATTCCGTCTGGAAATCATAGGCATCGGGCAGATAAGCTTGTACAACGATACCGGCTGAATAGTCTCTGAATTCCGGTTTGCTTAGTACAGTTTTAAACAGGCGTAAAGTAAAGTGTGAATCTTTATATTCTTCCATATCCAGATTGACAAACTTCGCATGTTTCACTCCGTTTTCATCTGTATGGGGGAAGTCTATTGCTTTTTGGTAAAGAGCGGACATGCGTTTCACCAGTTCCGGGAAACTCTCTTCATAATTCAAAGCATGCGTCTGGGCATAGATGCCGGATATCTTTACGGAGATATAGTTAATATCCGGAGCTTCCAATGCTTCCAGGTAATGATAGTAACGGTGATCTGCTTCCCCATTGCCTAAAACGACTTCACCCAGTAGGTTCACATTTTGTCCAACCTTTTGCTGTGCACGTTCAGACAGGTGTCGGGTTAACTTGGGACGCGCTTCATCAAGGATAACTTTAGATGTATCCATGCGTAAGCGTTTCTTTATAATAGGTATGGCAATGAAGTCGAAATGATGTCCGAAGGCTTGGTACATTTTAAAGAGGAAAGTATCCCGCTTGTTCAGGAATTCAGGTACTCCATAGCGGTCTATCAGAGTCTTAATGCGGGCGGCAAGTTTTTTGCGATCACGTATCTGCGAAGATTCATCCAGCATTTTCACCAGGAACTTCTTGTCCTGCGGGCGTTGCACCATGACGGCATACTTGTGCTGTTCTTTGCGCTCTTCGTTTGTGATGGTTTGCTCACACGTGTTGTGTAGCTTCAGTACCCATTCTTGTACTTCGGCTATGGTAGGTTTATTATCCATAATCTATTCATGTTTAGTAAATGACTGAAAATAAATATCACTCGCGAACTAAAAACATGAATAAAGGGTGGGACTGAACATTACGGCACGATACCGGTGCAAGGTCTGGAGAGCTTGCTGGGAAAACCGGTCAAAGATTAATCTTCTACCCATAGTACAGTGATGTTAAAGGTTAATGTATGCCTGATGCAAATATACACTAATTCTTTTATTATCAAAGAGAAAGGGCAGAAAAAACTTTGAAGGCGCAGCTATTCTAATACTCCTTCTGGAATTGCCGGAATGGTATTGAATGCCCCGATAATGGGATAGTCGGTATCATCCACTGTCATTGTTAAAAGTGGTTTTATGATAATGTCATTTCTTGTAGAGGCGTCTTTGGGGACAAGTTCTTTCCAATCTACATCCAGGTAGCGTTGTATGAGGCCAAGTATAGCGTAACTCGTGATACCGTTTTCCATTTCAAACTTGAAATTATGCGGTGTGGGCGGAATTGTTGCATCTGTAAAGTTTCCTTTTGTATCGGCCGAATAGTTCAATGTGAGATAAGGTATGGCATCGGTAGAAGATGAAGCTTCCGTGACATGTTCTGTTTTTGACGAAAAGCTGTAGATACCTTTGGCAATGAGGTGATCCGAAACTTTGTGCTTTGAATCAGCGTAAGGGAAGAAATAGCACTCCAATCCGGAACGGTGTTGGAGTGTTGTTCTCTAATTTGTCGTCATCACAACTCGTGAAGCTGATTACGGATATTAACAGGAATATCCAGAATAAGTGTTTTGTTTTCATCTTGCTTTATTTCAGGGCAAATATAGGCTTTTAAAGTTTAAATCCCAAAATTGTATATGATATTTGGGATTATCTGTTGACGGAATTGATTCTTTGCGGAAAAGATGTGAATCAAAGGTTGCTGATGACTTTCTTGTTAGTTTGTTGATAATCAGCTAATAGTATTTACCGTGTGCTTATCATAAGATGTAAAAGCGTTTACCGCCGTATGTAACGGTCTTTACCCCTTATTGTAACGGCCTTTACCTCGGCGTGTAACGGTCTTTACCTCTGCATGTAAATGGAGTTACCGTGTGGAGTGAACAAAGTTACCATTTGGGGTATCCCGCTATCACTTTATCACACTACCACTTTATCACACTTTATTCATAACCCGTCTTCAACTATTGATTTGTATTATTTCTAAAAAGCCTCATTACCGTACTATATAATAGTAGCGGTAATGAGGCTTTTTAGAAAAGGAATAGTGTATTCGCTTACTTTACTTCCCAAATATCATTCGTCATCAACAGTTCCTTGAAGTTGTGATACTTCTTCTTTGCTGATACTTCTTCAATCTGTTCCATTACAGCATCGTCATAAGTCGGAGCTTCCACATCGCGGATTACACCGAGAGCAACCGGGAAGTCAGGACCTTCCATCAAAGCCAATTTCAGTTGCAATGTATTATCCATGCAGTGTGCATCATGAATGAGGATATCCTTTTCTGTGATACCGTTCTCGCCCAACTTTACAACTTTCAGTCCGAAACCTTCCTGCATCAATCCAAACTCTTTGTTCTCACCGAAAAGCATTGGCTTACCGTGTTCCAGGTAGATAGCATTCTTGGCACGTCCGTCTTTGTTGTATACAGAGTCGTAGGTTCCGTCATTGAAGATAACGCAGTGTTGCAAAATCTCACACACAGCGGCTCCTTTATGGTTAGCAGCAGCCTTCAGAACTTCTCCTGTGCCGGGACCATCTGTGGCTACACAGCGTGCAAAGAAACGTCCACGGGCACCGAAGCAGAGTTCAGCTGGGTGGAACGGATCTTCTACTGTACCATAAGGAGAGGATTTGCTGACGAAGCCACGGGGAGACGTCGGGGAATATTGTCCTTTTGTCAGACCGTAGATGCGGTTGTTCAGCAACAGAATGTTGATATCTATATTACGACGGATAGCATGGATAAAGTGGTTACCACCGATAGCCAGACCGTCACCATCACCTGAAACCTGCCAAACGCTCAGGTTAGGATTGGTTACTTTACATCCGGTAGAGATGGCGGCAGCACGTCCGTGGATAGTCTGCATCGCATACGTATTCATATAATAAGGCAGACGGCTGGAGCAACCGATACCCGAGATAACGGCAGTTTCCCAAGGCTTAACACCGATTTCTGCCAACGCTTTGTGCAGTGAATTCAAGAAGAAGTGGTCACCGCAACCCGGACACCAACGAGGCTGTCCTTTTTTGAAATCTTTAGCTGTATATTCGCTCATGTCTTTCGATACTTTACGGGGTTATTATTTATTTAAAATCTCGGTGAAGGCAGCCACTAATTCGCTTACTACGAACGGCTGTCCCTTGACTTCATTGAATTGATACGGAGTGAAATTATCCACCTTCATGCGGAGATAACCGGCAAATTGTCCCAGATTCTGTTCGGCAACTACCACTTTCTTGTATTTCTTCAATACTTCAGCCGTATTTTTAGGCAGAGGATTGATATAAGAGAAGTGAGCTAAGGCTACTTTTTGTCCGGCTTTGTTCATCTCTTCCATAGCAGAATACAAGTGTCCGTAAGTACCGCCAAAACCTACAATCAGCAGGTCTGCATCATCTGCACAGCCTTGTACTTCTACATCGGGTACAGCAATCTTTGCAACTTTTTCTGCACGCAGGTGGCACATTAGATTGTGGTTTTCAGGATCGGTAGAGATCGCACCAGTGTTGCTGTCTTTTTCCAGACCACCGAGGATATGAGTATAGCCTTCTTGTCCCGGAACGGCCCAGTAACGTACTTGGTTCTCAGGATTGCGTTTATAAGGAGTATAGTTATCCTTCATTTCAGGAGTAACATACTGAGGTTTGATTTCAGGATATGTATCCAGGTTCGGCAGCTTCCATGAACCGGAACCGTTGGCCACGAAACCGTCTGTTAACAGAACTACCGGAGTCATGTGTTCCAAAGCCATTTTACAAGCTGCATAGGCTGCATCGAAGCAGTTTGTCGGTGAGGTTGCAGCAATAACCGGCATTGGACTCTCACCGTTACGACCAAACAAAGCCTGTAACAAGTCCGTTTGTTCCGATTTAGTCGGCAAACCTGTGGAAGGACCACCGCGTTGTACGTCCAGAACAACCAAGGGAAGTTCTGTAATCACTGCAAGGTTCATAGCCTCTGATTTCAGGCAGACACCCGGACCGGAAGTGGTAGTTACAGCCAATGCACCAGCAAAAGAAGCACCGATAGCCGTAGCACAGCCGGAAATCTCATCTTCGCATTGAACGGTAATGACACCTAAGGATTTATGTTTGGAGAGTTCATGTAATACGTCCGTAGCCGGAGTGATGGGATAAGAACCCAGGAATAACTTCAGACCTGCTTTTTCAGCAGCAGCAATGAAACCGTAGGCTGTAGCTTTGTTGCCCATGATATCCATATATATTCCGGGCGTCTTTATCTTACTTTCTATCTTATAAGTATGTGCTACGGAAGCGTGTGTATTGTGACCATAGTCGTAACCGGCGTGAATTACCTTGATGTTGGCTTCTGCTATTTCCGGCTTTTTTGCAAACTTCTCTCTAAGGAAATCTTCCGCAATCTTCAGGTCGCGATTGAACAACCAGCATACCAGGCCGAGAGCGAACATGTTGCGGCATTTCAGCATTGCTTTGTTGTCCATACCTGTTTCTGCCAGACAGTCTTTCACCATTTGAGAAATAGGAGCGGCAATAACATCTTGCTTGATACCCATTTCTTCGATAGGATTGTCAGTCTTGAAAGCGGCTTTCTGTAAATCGGAAGCCTGGAAACAGTCTGTGTCGATAATGATGCAAGCAGTAGACTTAGCAAACTTATACTGTGTTTTCAATGCGGCAGCGTTCATAGCTACCAATACATCGCATTTATCACCCGGGGTGAATACTTTGCTGGCGCCGATGTGTACCTGGAAACCTGATACGCCGGTCAGAGAGCCTTGCGGGGCGCGGATATCTGCGGGATAGTCGGGGAAAGTACTGATGTCATTTCCCACCGTAGCCGATACTGTTGAAAAGATGTTGCCGGCGAGCTGCATACCATCGCCGGAGTCTCCGGAAAAGCGGACTACCACTTGATCCAGTTCTTTTACCATCATGTCGTTTGCCATAATTTCGTATTACTATGATTAATTTATAGGATCACTTAAAATCTGTTCTCATGTTGGTTGGGGTACTTACAAAAAGTACTACGCTTTTTATAGGCACGTTTGCAAATGTCGGAAAGTTATGCGACTTGGCAAAATCTTTTTGAGTTAATCTGTGATTGTGTTCTAAAAGAATTGAGAAATGAGTGTTTTTTGATATTTGGAGTGAGCAAAACTTTGACTATGTGTCTGACTTGAACGAATAAAAGTTGCATATTATCATTTGTTCTACTGATGCATGTGTTGACTAAATGTAAGTATAAGCGCTTAAATTAATGCTGTATGAAGCTGTTTTGACTTTACACTTTGATAAAATCTTGTGTTGCTTGTATTTTCTTGACTTCTCGATAAAATCTTCGTTCGGCCTTGTGAAATCGGGAGAATGCCTTATCTTTGCAACCGCAAATGTTGCTGGTCCTGTAGTTCAACGGATAGAATAGAAGTTTCCTAAACTTTAGATAGGGGTTCGATTCCCCTCGGGACTACAAAATAAAAAGGGAAGTCGATTCGTTCGGCTTCCCTTTTTTATCGTTAACTTGTATAGTCCTTATTTAGCTACTTCAGCAGCCGGCTCAGCTATTTTTTTGTTCTTCAACATCATGTATGCGATAGGAGATGCAATGAACAAAGAAGACAATGTACCAATTACAACACCGAGGATCATTGCGAATGCGAAGCTGCGGATAGAGTCACCACCAAGGATGAAGATACACAGCAATACGATTAATGTACTCAATGAAGTATTGATAGTACGTGCCAGAGTAGTGTTCAATGAGTCATTGAACAACTGTTTCTTGTCGCGTTTCGGATACAGGCCGAAGAACTCACGTACACGGTCGAAGATTACCACCTTGTCATTGATAGAGTAACCGATAGCTGTCAGAATAGCACCGATGAATGTCTGGTCAATTTCCAGTGAGAATGGCATCCAGCCCCAGCAGAGAGAATAAGCACCCAAGATCATCAATGTATCACTTGTCAGTGCAGCTACAGAACCCACACTATATGCAATGTTACGGAAACGAATCAAGATGTACAGGCCAATTGCAATCAAAGCAAGTACTACAGACCACATAGCGGAAGTCTTGATATCATCTGCAATGCTCGGACCTACTTTCTGTGAGCTGACGATACTACCACCAGTATGGTTTTCACGATCGATAAATGTTTCCAGAGTAATGTTTTGCGTCAATACGGGCTTCAATGTCTCATAAAGATATGCTTCTATTTCAGAGTCAACATTGTTGCCGTCTTCTTCAATACGATAGTTTGTACTGATACGTACAGTTTTCTTATCTGTACCGATAGCGATTACACTAACGTTAGCGTCACCAAATTTACTGGAGATTAACTCGCGTACTTGTTCTGGTTCTACCGCATTCTCAAATTGTACCTTGAAGTTACGTCCACCTGTGAAGTCGATACTTTGGCTTAGACCGCGTACAAAGAGTGAACCGATACAGATTACAAGAATAACACCTGTAATTGTCAACCACTTCTTGTTGCCACCCATGAAGTCAAAATGTACATTCGCCATCAAGTTCTTGGAGATCTTGGAAGAGAAGGTCAGGTTCAACCATTTATCTTTATTCATGAAGTACTCATAAACCAAACGTGTCATAAACACAGCGGTAAAGAATGAAATCAAGATACCGATAATTAAAGTCGTGGCGAAACCACGGATAGGACCTGTACCGAAGTTGAACAGGATTATACCTGTAATAATAGAAGTTAAGTTAGAGTCGAAGATAGCTGAGAATGCGTTGGAGTAACCATCTGCGAGTGCTTTCTTCACCCCCTTACCTGCACGCAATTCTTCTTTGGTACGTTCGTAAATCAATACATTAGCATCCACAGCCATACCCAATGCCAACACCATACCGGCAATACCGGACATTGTCAAGGCCGCCTGGAAAGACGAAAGGATCCCCAACGTAAAGAACATGTTCAGTACCAATGCACCATTGGCAACCATACCCGGAATGAAGCCATACATGGTACACATATAAACCATCAACAGTACCAATGCCACGATGAATGAGAATACACCGGCGTTGATGGAAGCCTGTCCCAAAGACGGACCTACGATATCCTCCTGAACGATACGTGCAGGAGCCGGCATCTTACCTGACTTCAATACGTTCGCTAAGTCTTTTGCTTGCTCAGGAGTGAAGTGTCCGGTAATTTGTGAGTTACCACCTGTAATTTCAGTATTTACATTCGGTGCGGAATATACATAACCATCCAATACGATAGCAATGCTCTTACCAATGTTTTGCTTAGTCAACTGAGCCCAGCGGCGTGAACCGTCTGTGTTCATAGACATACTTACAGCTGGTTTACCAAATTGGTCGTATTCGTCTTTAGCGCTAACAACAACGTCACCTTCCAATGGCGCACGTCCGTTACGTTCGGTTGAACGGATAGCATAAAGTTCGAAAGTCTGACCCTTCGGATCATATTCATAAGCAGAAACGCCCCATTTCAGACGGAGGTCTTTCGGGAGTTCAGCTTGAATTTCTCTCATAGAAAGATACTTGTTGATCTCAGCAGTATCCTTATAGTTAGCATAAGCTACAACCGGGCCTTGTCCGCTGGAGTTAACCTGCAGAACGGCCAGCAACGGATGTTCTTTCTTGATTTGTGCAAGATCGACAGTTTGTGCTTTGTTTTCACCTTTCAATGCTGCAGCAAGACTATCGGCAGTGCTGGTAGCTTGTGCCATAACTGGAGCAGCAGTGCTGTCAACAGCTGCACTGTCAGCCGGTGCTTCATTAGCTAAAATGCTGCGGAGTTTGTTATCAGCAGCTTGCAGATAAGGTGCAACATCCTTTGCGTTGTATGTTTCCCAAAACTCCAGATTAGCAGAACCTTGTAGTAATTTTCTTACACGCTCTGGCTCTTTGATACCCGGAAGTTCCACCATGATACGTCCCATCTTGTCTTCCAGACTCTGAATGTTGGGCTGAACCACACCAAAGCGGTCGATACGAGTACGGAGTACATTGTATGAGTTATCAACTGCGGCTTTTACTTCCGAACGTAGTACTTTTTCTACTTCAGCGTCAGAAGTCTTTTGGTTAACTTTGTCTTTTAATTGTTGAGTGGCGAAAAGTTCGGAAAGACGTGCATCCGGAGCAATTCTGTGATACTCTCTAACAAACAGGGTAATGACGTCATCCTGGCTGCTAATAGCCTGTTTGGCGGCAGTTGCCAATGCTTGGTTGAATGCTTCGTCGGTTTTGTTGTCCGCCAATGCTTTGATAACATCAGGAACAGAAACTTCAAGGATAACGTTCATACCACCCTTTAAGTCCAAACCTAAACTGATCTCCATCTCACGACACTGTTTCAGTGTCCAATTGCCGAACCACACTTTCTCGTTTGACAGAGAATCCAGGTAGTCCTGCTCTAACTTCAGATCGCCTTTTGCGTACTCTTTTGCCTTATTGTTATAATGGCGAGTCACAAAAGAGAAGGAAAGGTAGAACACACATACCAGTGTGAGCAAAATTGCAAAAACCTTTACAAATCCTTTGTTTTGCATGTTACTTTTAGTTTATTATGATTACTTTATTAATTGATTTCTATAGCGTACAAGGCTGCAAATATAGTTTTTTTTTCACATTCGGAAGTAAAAGGAACTCAAATATTTGCATCTGGCAATGATTTTGCTGCCTTTGTATAGTACTAATTTTACTTCATTCCACGATTTTTTAACATTGGTTCCAGTTGAGGCTCAGCACCACGGAAATTCTTGTAAAGTGTCATCGGGTCTTCGCTGTTACCTTTTTCAAGAACATTATACCGGAAAAGATCTGCTGTCTTTTTGTCGAAGATACCATGCTCTTTAAAAGCTTCAAAAGCATCGTTATCCAATACGTTTGCCCATAAATAGCTGTAGTAGCCTGCAGCATAACCACCGATGATATGATTGAAGTAGGTGGTACGATAACGCGGGGCTATTTCGGGGATAAGATTCAATTGATTCATGGCTTCTTTCTCGTATGCCAATACATCCAGATTCTTGGTGTCAGTCAGGTTGTGCAGATTCATATCCAGAATAGCTGCAGCCAGTAATTCTGTGGTCATGAAGCCTTGATTGAAGGTTTTCTGATTCAGAATCTTTTCGATAAGGCTGTCGGGAATGGTTTCTCCTGTCTGATAATGCTTGGCATACATTTTCAGTACTTCAGGTTCAGTAGCCCAATGTTCATTTATCTGGGAGGGCAATTCAACAAAGTCACGTACGACATTTGTTCCGGAAATGCCTTTATAGTTGCATTTAGTCAATAATCCGTGCAGAGCGTGCCCAAATTCATGGAACAGAGTTTCTACCTCGTCAATTGTCAGCAGTGACGGAGTGTCGCCTACAGGTTTAGTGAAGCTGCATACGTTGCATACCAGTGGACGAATATCGCCTTGTTGTTCACGATAGTTACTCATCCATGCACCACCGCTCTTGCCCGGGCGTGGGAAGTAGTCTACATAGAAGATACCCATATGAGAGCCATCTGCGTCTTTTACTTCGAATACTTCTACGTCAGGATGATATACGGGAATACCTTCCAGCTTCGTTAATGTAATGCCATAGAGCTTGTTGGCAACTGCGAAAGCTCCTTCACGTACGTTTTCCAGTTTAAAGTAAGGCTTGATTTCATCTTCTTCAAGATTATATTTCTCTTTGCGAAGCTTTTCAGTATAATACCACCAGTCCCATGCTTCCAGTTTTTCTCCTTTGCCTTCTTTATCCATGATCTTTTGCAAATCAGCAGCTTCGGCTTTTGCTTTCGGTAAGGAGTAGCTCCACAGGTTATTCAGGAAATTCATTACAGTAGTGGAGTTCTTAGCCATTGTGTTATCCAGAACGAAATTGGAATAACAGTCAAAGCCCAGTAATTGTGCTTTCTCAAGGCGAAGACTTACAATGTCCGTAATGATTTTCTTGTTATCGTTCTTATCATTGTTGTTACCGCGATTAATATAAGCCTTGTATATCTGTTCACGCAACGGGCGGTTTTCTGAGTATTGCAGGAATGGGAGTCGGCTGGCATTTCCTAAAGTGAACAGCCATTTTCCTTCCTGACCGTCTGCCTTTGCTTCTTCTGCTGCACTTTGGCGGAACCATTCGGGCAGTCCGGCAAGATCTTTTTCTTTGTCGATGTATAGTTTGAAAGCATTATTTTCATTCAGAATATTATCGCTGAATGTAAGACCTAATGTGGATAACTGTTTGTTGATCTCACGCAGACGTGCCTGCTTTTCGGAAGAAAGGTTTGCACCGGAGCGAACAAAGTCTTTATAAGTCTCTTCCAACAGACGCTCTTGTTCAGTGGTCAGTTTCAAAGATTCTTTTTGTTGGTATACGGCATTTACTTTTTTAAAGAGCTCTTGGTTCAATGAGATATTATCGCTGTGCTCTGATAATGTCGGAGCTATTTTTATGGACAGTTCATTCAGGCCGGGTGTTTTTTCGGCATCCGTCATATTATAGAAAATAGCACTAACCCTGTCCAGTATCGGGGCGCTATTGTCGAGAGCAACGATTACATTTTCAAAAGTAGGTGTTTCAGAATTATTCACTATTGCATCGATATTCGCGTTTTGTTCTTCGATCCCTTTCAAAAAGGCGGGTTCGTAATGTTCCAGTTTAATTTTATCGAAGGGCGGTACGCCATGTTCGGTTTGGAACTCAGACAAAAACGGATTCGTTTCCGTTTGTGTGGTACAGGAGTACATCATACAAGTTGTAGCTAAAATAAAAATACACTTCTTAAACATAGTTTTAAGTATTAGATATTAATCATTTTTTCTTTATTCTTTTTTCTTCAGATAACACCAGATTGGATAATGGTCAGACTCTTTTATAGATCGGTCTACCGTACAGTTATAAGATTTTAGATTTTTACTTGCTAGGATATTGTCAATCCTGAAGTAGAATTTGTTTTGATTGTAAGAGATACCCAGTCCGCGACCTGATTGTGTGAAAGTATCATTCAGTCCCTGGCCGATAACTCTGTGAGCGTAGGAGATGGGTGTATCGTTAAAGTCACCGCATACGATAATGTAAGGGTGCTGTGACGCTGCAATTTTTTGTGCGATGCTGTCGGCTTGCGAACCACGGATGGCAGAAGCTTCTGCCAGTTTGCGGATAAGCAGGCGGGCACCGCTTTTTACCTTTTTCGTTTCGGGAGATTTGAGCATACTTTCATAGACAACTTTATCTTCTTTCGTCAGTTTATTAGATTCCAGATGGTTGTTGATAAGCATTACAGTATCTTCTCCTATTTTTAGCTCATAAACCGCAGAGCCATTGTATTCGCTGACATAATCTAATCTGCGGGACGAAAGTATGGGGTATTTGGAATAACAGGCTATCCGGTTGGTATGGCCTTTTCCGCTTCCTACAGTTTGAATCTTATGATAAGGATAATCTTTCAGAGCTTTCTCGACATCTTTCTGGCTGAGATAATGAGAAGATTCAATGGTCTGGTACTCTTGTAGGCATAGGATGTCTGCTCCACTGTTTTTCAGATAATTTAGAATAGGGTTCTCTCCGTCTTTCTTAACGGCTCCATCGAATCCCATTATATTGTACGATAAAACTTTGAAGCTGTTTTCCGGTAACTTGTTCGTATGAAAATTAATAGGAAAATAAGTCCGTATCTGCGGATAGCATAGAAGAAGACTTATCAATGTGACTAATGAAAACTTATAGTTCTGGATAATAAGCCAAAAGACCAGAAAACAAATATTAATCACCAGAAAGATAGGAAATGCCAGTCCGAAACAAGATTCCACGGGATGTGCGGCCGGCTTAATATACGGGCTGTAAGCGGTAAGAAGCAACAAACCTATGAAGAAGATGTTGACCGCTAAAATCAGATAAGCGACGAATCTGCCAATATGCCTTATTCCCATATTTCTATATTATCGTTTGCTCGCGTCGAAAAGACTTTTCTTTTCTTCCGTAGTCAGGCTTTCGTATCCCGATTTTTTTAGTTTATCGAGGATGCGATCTATTTCTTCTGACTGAACTTTCTTGCGGGCGTTGTAATCGTAGTCTTTCTGACGACTGTTACCATAATGCACTTTCATTTTGGGTTTGCGAGGCTTGAAGCTGAATACTGAAACGATAGCATCCAGAATCTTATTGATCCAGGACGTAATGTCTCTTCCTTTACTCAGTCCTGCTGCAAACCAGACTCCTGCTAATGCGCCACCCAAATGGGCGATATGTCCACCTGCATTGCTGGATGTGATGAACAGTAAATCAGTACCGATAACAATCAGTGCCAGATATTTCAGTCGTATCGTGCCAAATAGGAATAATCGTATCGGGTAGTTCGGCTCACGATATGCGGTCGCAGCTACAATAGCAAGCACAGAAGCAGATGCTCCCAGCATAAATGAGTAGTCAACCATCGGACGGAAATACGGAAAAACGTTATATGCCACCATATACAGCAATCCGCCGCAAATACCTCCCAATATATAAACTCCCCGCAAATGCTTTGCAGAGAAGAACATCAGGAACAATGCGCCAAACCAATATAGCCATAGCATGTTGAACAGAATATGCAGAAAACCTGCATGCATAAACATGTATGTGAACAGTGACCAAGGCTGTATGATGAATTGGGTAAATGAAGCAGGAAGTTCCAACCATTCAAATACCCCTCCAAGACTACGGTTGAATAGCTGCAAAATAACTTCCGTCAGCGTAGTAACCACGAAGACGGCTACGTTGATATAAATCAGTTGGATATAAATATTCCCTCTCCGAAAAGCTTCTTTAAGATCAGTTGTAATAGTACCCATTTCCTCTGTCTTTTTTTCTCCAATACATGATCAGTATAAAACCGAATATCATACCACCCAAGTGTGCAAAGTGAGCTACATTGTCACCCGGATTGTTAGCAAATCCTGCATACAGTTCAATCAATGCGTATCCGATAACGAAATACTTAGCCTTGATCGGGAATGGCAGCGGGAAGATAAATAACGGCTGGTTGGGGAACAGCATTCCGAATCCCAGCAGGATGGCATATATAGCTCCCGACGCTCCTACAGTAGTCATCATGTTGAGATATTCTCCCATCGGAATGACAGAATAGCCCGTGTTGACGCTGGTGTATGCAGAAAGCACCATTTCGTAATGTACATATTGAACGATTTCCTGTATAAATCCTGCGCCGATGCCACATACCAGGTAGTAAAACAGAAAACGTTTCGGTCCCCACACTTGTTCGAGGATACGGCCAAACATCCACAATGCGAACATGTTAAAAAATAGATGCGTAAAGCCTCCATGCATGAACATGTATGTGATGAGCTGTGCTATATTAAAATTATCGGCAAGAAAAAAGTGAAGTCCCAGATAACGGGCTAAATCCAGGCCGTAACTTTGAGCAACAATGGTCGCAAGAAAGACCAGTACATTAATGATTAATAGGTTCTTAGTAACTGTTGGTATGGCATTCATAATCTGTTATTTCATTCATTGAGTTGCAAAAATACGAATAAATTCTGTTCTATAACAGAAAAACGGCTTTCTATTCCTTTTTTTTCGCCAAAATCCAATCTTTTTTTAATGTTTTTATTTGATATTCAGAAATATTGCTCTATTTTTGTAGAGCTTTGTGAAATTCTATTGCAGATATCTTTTGTGTAACATATTAATTATTAAATTTTAAATTTATGAACAAGTCAGAACTTATCAGCGCTATGGCAGCAGAGTCCGGTTTGACAAAAGCGGATTCTAAGAAAGCATTGGATGCTTTCATGGCATCAATCACAAAGGCTCTAAAGGCTGGTGATAAAGTATCATTGGTTGGCTTCGGTACGTTTGCTGTGTCAGAAAGAGCAGCACGTCTGGGCATTAATCCTTCTACCAAACAGAGCATTACGATTCCTGCAAAGAAAGTTGCTAAGTTTAAACCTGGTATGGAGTTGACTTTGGCCATCGGATAAAGACGGCTACGAATAAAGAATAGGAAAGGAGATGCAGCAGCACCTCCTTTTTTATTATCCCTACAAACGGAGTACTTAATTCGCCAAAATATAGTATCTTTGCACTCGGAAAATACTTTTAAATCATGAATATAGAAGATAAACTGGTAACGTCCGTAATCAATGGACTGAAAGCACTGTACGGACAGGATGTGCCTGCCGCACAGGTGCAACTGCAAAAAACCAAGAAAGAATTTGAGGGACACCTCACGCTGGTTGTTTTTCCTTTCCTGCGCATGTCAAAGAAAGGACCGGAGCAGACAGCACAAGAGATTGGTGAATACCTGAAAGCTAATGAACCTTCCGTTGCTGCGTTCAATGTCATCAAAGGTTTCCTGAACCTGACCATTGCTTCTTCTGCCTGGATTGAGTTACTGAACAACATTCATGCCGATAAACAGTACGGTATTACTGCTGCCACGGATCATTCTCCGCTGGTTATGATAGAATATTCTTCACCTAATACCAACAAACCACTTCACTTGGGTCATGTGCGCAATAACCTTTTGGGTAATGCCTTGGCCAACATAGTTATGGCGAACGGTAACAAAGTGGTAAAGACGAATATCGTGAACGACCGTGGTATTCATATCTGCAAATCCATGTTGGCATGGTCCAAATATGGAAATGGTGAAACTCCTGAATCATCCGGTAAAAAGGGCGATCATTTGGTAGGTGACTATTATGTAGCTTTCGATAAACACTATAAAGCCGAAGTTAAAGATTTGATGGCCAGATTCCAGGCTGAAGGTGTGACGGAGGAAGAAGCTAAAGCGAAAGCAGAAGCTGCCTCTCCTTTGATGAACGAAGCTCGTGAAATGCTGGTAAAATGGGAGGCCGGTGATCCGGAAGTACGTGCACTTTGGACAAAAATGAATAATTGGGTGTACGAAGGTTTTGATGAAACTTATCGTAAGATGGGTGTGGGCTTTGACAAAATATATTATGAGTCAAATACCTATCTTGAAGGTAAAGAGAAAGTTATGGAAGGTCTTGAAAAAGGTTTCTTCTATAAGAAAGAGGACGGCTCTGTATGGGCTGACCTTACTCCGGAAGGCTTGGATCACAAATTGTTGCTCCGTGCCGATGGAACTTCAGTTTATATGACCCAAGATATCGGTACAGCTAAATTACGTTTTGCAGATTATCCTATTGACAAAATGATTTATGTAGTAGGTAATGAACAGAACTACCATTTCCAGGTGCTTTCTATCTTGCTTGATAAACTCGGTTTCGAATGGGGAAAGGGGCTTGTGCATTTTTCTTATGGTATGGTCGAGTTGCCTGAGGGTAAGATGAAGAGTCGTGAAGGTACAGTAGTAGATGCCGATGACTTGATTGAGGAAATGGTGAACACTGCTAAGGAAACTTCAAATGAACTGGGAAAACTGGATGGTTTGACTCAGGAAGAGGCTGATAATATTGCCCGAATTGTAGGATTGGGTGCTTTGAAATACTTTATTCTCAAAGTGGATGCCCGCAAGAATATGACGTTCAATCCAAAAGAGTCAATTGACTTTAATGGGAATACAGGACCGTTCATTCAATATACGTATGCGCGTATTCAATCTGTATTGCGTAAGGCGGCTGAAGCCGGTATCGCAGTTCCGGCTGAAATCCCTGTAGGTATCGAGTTGAGTGAGAAAGAGGAAGGGCTTATCCAAATGGTGGCTGATTTCGCTGCTGTTGTGAAGCAGGCAGGCTCAGATTACAGTCCGTCTATCATTGCCAACTATACTTATGATCTGGTGAAAGAATACAATCAGTTCTACCACGATTTCAGTATTCTGCGCGAAGAGGATGAAGCAGTGAAAGTATTCCGCCTTGCTTTGTCGGAGAATGTAGCTAAAGTAGTTCGCCTAGGCATGGGATTGTTGGGTATCGAAGTACCGGACAGAATGTAATTACAGATAATATTATAAAACATCAGCCCCGGAATGATTCTCTCATTCCGGGGCTGATGTTTTATGATGAATCGCTTTATGCTTTCTTCTTGGCATATTTTCCACGTTTCGGTTTTGCTGGAGCTGATGCAGCTTTTTCACTTTGCAGTTTGACGATTTCCAAGCAGGCATCCAGACTTAAATCTTCCGGAACGATATCTTTGGGGATCTTATAATTGCTGCCTTTATAAGCGATATAAGGGCCATATCTTCCGTTCATAATTTCCAATTCCGGTTCTTCTTCGAATTTTTTAAGATGCTTCTTGGCTTCCGCTTCTGCTTTTTCCTTGATCAGTTCCAGAGCCTCTTCCAATTCTATTTCCATAGGATCTGCTCCTTTGGGAAGTGAGGTATAGGTTCCGTTATAATAAATATACGGACCGAAACGTCCGGCATTGACGCTGACAGTTTTACCCTCATGTTCTCCAAGGGTACGTGGCAATTTGAACAGTTCCATAGCCTCTTCCAGGGTAATAGTCTCGATAGACATACCTTTCTTCAGAGGAGAAAAACGAGGTTTCTCTTCATCTTCCGCACTTCCTATCTGTACTACCGGACCGAAACGTCCAATCTTGACTGAAACAGGTTTGCCACTGACAGGATCGTCTCCCAATAAGCGTTCTCCGGTCTTATGTGCATTCTTGGCAGCGAGGGTACTTTCTACAGATGGATGGAACGTTTTATAGAACGTCTTCATGATAGTCGTCCATTTTGTATCACCTTCTGCTATCTCGTCGAATTGTTTTTCTACGCTTGCCGTGAAGTTGTAGTCCATGATGCTGGGGAAGTATTGCATCAGAAAGTCGGTTACAACTGTACCGGTATCTGTAGGTAACAGTTTGGCTTTCTCAGCCCCGGTAATCTCAGTGCGTGTATCATCTGCAATCTTATCTTCTTTCAAGGTAATCACATTGTATAAACGCTCTTCGCCGGTCTTATCTCCCTTCTCTACATACTCACGCTGCTGTACAGTAGAAATAGTAGGTGCATAAGTTGAAGGACGACCGATACCCAACTCTTCCAGTTTGCGTACCAGGCTTGCTTCAGTATAACGGGGTGGATGTTGCGTGAAACGTTCCGTAGCAGTTATATTCTGGTACTGTAGTTTCTGTCCCTTCTTCAAAGGAGGTAACAGACGGCTTTCATCTTCCTGCTCCACATCATCATCATAAGATTCTCTGTATACACGCAGGAAACCGTCGAATTTTACCACTTCTCCGGTCGCATTGAATGTATCAGATGCATTGCTGATGCTGATGGTTGCTGTTGTCTTTTCCAGTTCGGCATCTGCCATCTGGGAAGCTATAGTGCGTTTCCAGATCAGGTCATATAATTTCTTCTCCTGTGCACTACCTTCTATTTGCGCCTGTTCCATATATGTAGGACGGATAGCCTCGTGTGCTTCCTGTGCCCCTTTAGTCTTGGTGCTGAAGTGACGTGGATGCACATATTTGTCCCCCATCATGTTGGCGATGGCTTCTTTACTGCCGTTGATTGCGTATTCCGATAAGTTTACCGAGTCGGTACGCATATAAGTGATACGTCCGGATTCATACAGTCTCTGAGCCACCATCATGGTTTGAGCAACCGTGAAGCCGAGTTTACGTGCAGCTTCCTGTTGCAGGGTAGAAGTGGTGAACGGTGCGGCCGGACTTTTCTTTACCGGGCGGGTTGTAATGTCTTCAATGGTAAACATTGCTGCCTGGCAATGCTCCAATAGTTTCTGAGCTTCTGCTTTAGTCTTGAGGCGGCGTGCAAGTTCTGCTTTCATCTCTACAAGTTTGCCGTCGGTGTCGGGAACCAGGAAAATGGCAGTGACCTTATAAGATGCTTCACTTTGGAAAGCATGTATTTCACGTTCGCGCTCTACGATGAGGCGTACGGCTACTGATTGTACACGTCCGGCAGAAAGTGCAGGTTTTACTTTCTTCCACAGTACGGGCGATAATTCAAAACCCACGATACGGTCGAGGATGCGGCGAGCCTGTTGTGCATTGACAAGATTGATGTCAATGTTTCGAGGCTGCTCAATAGCCTTTAATATAGCGGTTTTGGTAATTTCATGGAATACGATGCGTTTAGTATGTTCCGGATTGAGTTTCAATACCTCATACAAGTGCCACGCGATGGCTTCTCCCTCGCGGTCCTCATCGGAAGCCAACCATACGGTATCTGCTTCTTTCGCTTCAGATTTCAGTGTCTTTACCAGCGTTTTTTTATCTTCCGGGATTTCATAGTCCGGTTCAAAGTTCTTTTCAACGTCAATACTGAATTCTTTTTTCTTCAAATCGCGTATATGACCATAACTGGAAAGAACCTTATAATCTTTTCCCAGGAACTTCTCAATTGTTTTTGCTTTTGCCGGTGACTCGACAATGACAAGGTTTTTTGGCATAAATTTCTGTTTTATAGTGACTCCTGTCACTGAATTCGCCCGCAAAAGTAGAAAAAAACAATTGTTTCCACCTTATAATATGTGGAGAATATATTCTTTTTTAGTAAAAATGACTTTTTTTGCCTCGTTGCTTGTTAAAAACGGAAACTCACACCACCCACGAAATTGATACCTTCTGTAGGATATCCCCAATAATATTGATAGTCTTTGTTCAATAAATTGTTTACACGAGCGTAAATAGAGATACCTTTGAAAACTTCGTAGCTACCACCAAGGTAAAGATTACCAACGGGATCTACCCGCTCGTTTTCTATTGTCTCACGAGTGATGTGCTGGTATCCGAGGCTGATCAGGACTGAGGAGATCGGTCGGATATCTGCGTGAATGTTTGCTTCGAAAGAGGGCATATAGGCAAGTAGCCAATCTCCGTTATCCTCTTCTACCTTTGCAACTTTCCAGTCACGGTAAACACCTGAGGCGGAAAAAGAGAGAATGTCTTTATAGCTGTAGCTGACCTCGGCACCTGCATAGATGTTATGCATGTTTCTTTGGAACAGTTGGAGATACGATTGGTTGTTGGTATCTACGAAATAGCTTGAAACTCCGACAGAGGCAAGGTTATTCTTTAAATCCTGGTATCCACCATAGAGGTTGAACCATAAACCTGTTACAGGACTGGTCTTGAATCCGAGTGCGGCATTCAGTTGCTCGTAAGTGGCATCCAGTTGCATTTCACTCTGTCCGTAAGGCGAAACGGTTTCCAGTCTGCGGAAGTCATTGGTTCGGCGTCCGCCTGTGGCCTGGGCATAAAGAATGTAACTGTCAGAGAAGATATATTGGGCAGTGACGTCCGGTGATACCCGGAACTTCTTGCCAAATCCGAAAGCAAAATCCACATGGGCGCCAAGTCGGATTTTCCAGTCATCATTCTGATACAAGTAGTAAGGATTGAGTTCTACAGATGTATAATCATCAAAAAGATTGTTCTTATAAAATACATTGTCCATTGCCAGGTCTACTCCTACAGATTGCTCTTCGGAGATAGAACCCACTGCACCTGCTTTGGTCCGTACCATTGCTTCCTGTCCATCTTTCTGAGACAGGTCATACTGGCGTTCATAGAACATCAGGTTCGTTTCGGCATGAAACTGAAAAGGCAAGTCTTCACTTGTCGACTTGACTCCGAAATGTACATCGCCCGACAGGAATTTCTGTTTGTTGTTTATACTATAGGGCATAAAGTTGAAATTGCTCAGACCGAAGTTGCCGGCTACATTTAAGTCCACTTTCCGGAAAGCATGTACATAGTCCATGCCAACGCGTGTACGATAGTAACGTGCATCCCATTTCTCCGCAAAATCGGGTACTTTTAATTTGCCGTCCATGCCGTTCATGTGGAAGTTCAGATTTAGCTTATCGCTATTGGGAAGGATAAATAAGTAATTGGCGCGTGCGTCCAGATTCCCATAATTTCCATATCCCAGGCGCGCGTATCCGCGCTGTGCTTTGTCCTGGCTTTCTGCTCCGGTATAAACTTGCATGGTACTTGCGGGGATATTTCCTTCCGGTACTAACCTTGCATCATATTCCACTGCTTTTTTGCTGACAGTTGGCGGTGCCACTTGTGGCAATACATTTACCTTGGAAGCATCCATGATGTCCGGATTATATTCTTGTTCTACCACGACCGTGCGGCTCAGGGTAGTGTCTTTAGCTTGCGTTTGGGCCTGTGCCCAGTTCGGGAAGGCTATTAGTGCCAATGCTCCGAATATATATTGTACCTTTTTCATATTTATAGTTGACGAGGTTTTAGTTGACAAGTTGACAAGGCCTCGTATCTTGTCAACTTGTGTCCTTATTCCTTTATTTCAGTTTTTCCAGTCTTTCATTGATCATCTGTTCAATGTCATCGTCAGCATGGTAATTCTGCTGCAGGCTCAATAAGTATTGGCGTGCATCCAGTTTCTTATCCATGGCTACATATACATCAGACAGCAAAATAAAGCTGCGTGCCAGCCAGTAAGCGTGTGGTGTACTTTGTTCGATGAAGTTAAGTATTTCTTTCTCGGCGGCAGCATACTCATGGGCTTTATACAGTTGCAGGGCAACCAAGTATTTAGCTTCGGCTCCATAGAGAGTGCGTGTATCTTTAGCCAATGCCTGAAGATCGTTCATCGCTTTTTTGTCGGCCTGTTGGTTCAAGTATGCTTTAGCGCGGAAATACAGGGCTTCGTTGCGCAGTTCCGGTGTCAGCTTAGCCTCGGCAAGCATGTCTGTAGCAGCAGCGATTGTTTCTACATCATCCTGCATCATGGCTGCACTGCGTAGCATACCGGTTGCTGCAAGCTGGCGACGTTCGGTGGTGGTCGCTTTTGCCTTCAACTGCTTGTAGTCGGTAAGTGCCTGGTCGAAATGTTTACGGTTGAATAGTATTTCAGCCCGTGCGATAAGTGCTTCCTGTGAGTAGGGAGTGTCCGGATATTCCAACAGCTTACCGGCGTGTTCCAGTACTGCTTCTTCATCTTTCTGCTCTTTGCCGATGACACACAAATAATAGTGCGCATTCAGGCTGAATGCACCGTTGGGATAACTTAGCAGATAGCGTGTAAAGCTTGCCTTGGCTGGTGCAATGTCTCCTTTCATGTATACCTTTTCAGCAGCGATGTAAGTCAGTGAGTCCTGTTCGCTGGCGTCGAAACGAATTTCCCCCGGTACTTTAGCCGCCAGCTCGGCAAACTCATCTACGCGGTTGGCATCCACATAAATGGATTTCAAGTCTCGCATGGCAAGACGTGCTTCCTCGCTACCCGGATATTGTGTTACAACATGCTTGTATGCTTCTATCGCACGATCATAATCATCGTTCTGATAGTACAGCAAGCCAATTTCAGCGGCAGCTTTCCGGCTGACCGGGCTTTCCGGATATTTATCCAGTAACTCTTTGAAGGCTGCGATGGCCTGGCGGCTGTTGTTAGTCTGTACATACGAACGTCCTTTTTCATAAAGTGCATTTATGGCGTAAGGAGAATTCGGATATTTGCCGGACAGACGGTTGAGTAATGCCACTTTGCCGTCATAATCTTTTTGTAGGCCGGCTACTAAAGCCAACTGATAGAATGAGTAGTCTCCTGCGGGAGTTCCCATATTCTCAGCTTTATTATAGTATTGTTTGGCTTCATCAAAACGGCGAACATGTAGGTGGCAGTCGCCTATACGGTTATAGGCGTCGGCAAGTGCGGTGGCATTTTCTCCTTTTTCCAGTTGTGTAAACTTCAGGAAGCGGTTTTGTGCAAGCGTATAATCCTTTTCGTGGAAAGCAATATAAGCCAGATTATAATATGCCAATGCATAAGTCTCCGTATTCCTGTCCGGAGTCAGGTTCAGATATTCGTTAAAGTTACGGGCAGCTTCCTGCATCCGGTTCAGGCGATAATAAGATTCACCTCTCCAATAGATGGCATCCGCTTTGGTTTGCAAGTTGTATTGCCCCAAAGCGATAGACTGGTTGAAATAACCGATAGCTTCCTGGAATTGTGTATTTGCAAAAGACTGGGTGCCGAGGTGGAACAGGATTTTCTGTTTAGCCTCCAGAATGGCAGCACCCGGATGGGTGATACGTTCGATGGATTTCAGGGCAGCTTCATAACTGCGGGTATTCATATACACCTCTACCAGATAACTGCTGACTTTATCCACATACTGGGAATTGGGGAATTCATTGAGGAACTTTTCGAAAACGGTGACAGATTCACCGAAAGCGGAATAAGAAGTTTCGTGAATACAGAGGGCATAGTTGTATGCGGCCTGCTCCTTGATCTGCATGTTTGCATTAGAGGCGGAAGCCTGTTCAAATGCCATACGCGCTTTGTTCTTGTCTCCCATTTGCAGGTACGACAAGCCCATGTGCAGATAGGCATTCTGTGAAAGCGCATCATTCCCTGTAGCTACTTCCCCGAGGGTATTGGCTGCTTTGGTATACACACCGGAGTGATAATATGAAAGTCCCAGCATGTAGAGCGCATCCCGGCGGGGCGCTTCCTCTTTGTTGTTTGCCAGGTACTTTTCAAATGCTCCCATTGCTTCGTGGTATTTTCCGAAGTGATAGTCCGCATCACCCAGAACACGATACATTTCTGCGGTATATTCATTGTTGGGGTAGGCAGACAAGTAATTCTGTGCGACGATTTCCGCCTTATCATAATTCTTCTTTATCAGATAAATTTCTGCTATATAATAAGGCGCCAATGCTTTATACTTTTCATTATCCTGCAAGGACAGGAAGCCAGTCAGGGCGTCATCGTAGCGCTGTTGGGTATAACGGATGTATGAAAGGTAATAAGTGCAATCCGCAACATATTTCTTGCTGGTACTACGAAGCGTCTCGAACCAAATGGCGGCTTCTTTCACATTTCCTGTTTTCAGGTAGCAGGTGGCGAGGCGATAGGTCATGTCATCCCGTTCTTCATTTCCAAGCAAGTCGAGGCGGGAAGCATTGAACATAGCCATAGCCGCATCATAGTTTCCTTCGAAGAAGTATACGGAAGCCATGAGTGCATAAATGCGATTAGCGTATGGAGTATCGGGGTACTCATCCAGATAGGCACGCAATTTATCTATACTTTTCGTATCTTTCAGTTCATAAGCGGCGCATACCAGCATATATTCAGCCTCCATCCGTTCGCCTTCGGCAGGCAATGGTTTGCCTTCAGCGTCTACCTGGCGCACAAAGGCCTGGAGTGGCGGGATGGCGGCAGCGTAAGCTTTTTGTTGGAACAATGATTGTCCTTCCTGATAAAGTCGTTGGGGGGAAGTGATTTTCTCGCTGGTCTGTGCTGTAGCGAGCAGGGGTGCACAGCAGAGAGCCGTGCACAGTATTCGGGAGATTTTATTCTTCATAATACAACGCGTTTTTACAAAAGTACGGGTTTTAAGTCGAATTTGTTACACTTATTTGGCTTTTTTAGGATATACAGGTGTCGGTTGAATAATTATTCGCTCATTTCTTTCAGGAATATCCCTAATCCTTTCCGGATAGACCCCAGTCCGAAATCTTCTGTGCGTATCTCTTTCAATGGGATAAAAAACAGGTCTGCGGCGTCATCCATTGCTTTGTAATGCAGCGTATCAGCTACCGTGCAACGGAAAAACAGATCCAGCGTGTGGACAGGGAAACCGGAATACACATATATGTTAGGTAAGGAAAAAAGATATTCCGCCTTATTCACTTCCATGCCTGTTTCTTCTTTCACTTCACGGCGCACTCCTTCTTCTCCGGTTTCGGCCATGTCGATGAAACCACCGGGCAAATCGAGTGTCCCTTTAGCCGGGTCTTTGGCGCGGCGGCATACCAGCAATTCATTCTGTTCGTTCATAATCAAGGCTACGGTGGCGGCGGAGGGGTTGAAGTAATATACAAATCCGCAGTCGGCACAGCGTTTTGATTTTTCGTTGTTGATTTCAAAGTGTATGGAGCCACACTTGGGGCAGTATTTGAATTGGGAAAGAGGGTGTTCCATAAGATTGGTAATTAGTTTTTTAATCTTTTTATTTCAAATAGTTCTGTTTACGGAGTTCTCTTCTGCAAATGTACTGAATGTTGTTGGTATAACAATAGTTAGTGGGGGATAAGTTCGTGTTTTTGGCCCTAACTGTCCGTTATAGATATTTCTGGATTTTAATTAGCTAAAACCGAACATTATTGTATCCGTAAGTCCGTTAATTTGCATAATTAACTTTCAAGAGTGAGCTTATCATAAAAACAAATTACGATGAAACACACACCCTTTGTATATCTATTCTTGATATTCTGCATGCTAAGTACTAGTCTGCATTCTCAGAATCTGAAAGAAAAGATTAGTGATAATTTTACGTTGCTAAGCAAGTATCCTCAAGAGAAGCTTTATCTGCACCTGGATAAGCCCTATTATGCCGCCGGTGAAAGAATTTATTGGAAAGGCTATCTGATAAATGCCATATCGCATATTCCGTACACAGGCAGTAATTTCATATATATAGAACTGGTAAGCAGTGATGACAGGATACAGAATCGATACAAGATAAAGAGGAAAAACGGGAGTTTTTATGGCAGCATTACTTTGCCTCCTGATATACCTGCCGGAGAATATTACCTACGTGCCTATACCCAATGGATGATGAATGCAGGGGATGCCTATTTTTACTATCATAAATTACGGATAGGCAATTCGCTCGATCGTAGCATTCAGTCTTCCATTCACTATGAAGAAGGAGAGGGACAATGCACTGTTACGGTGCGTTTTACGGATGAGCAGAATAAACCGCTACCCGATGTCCGGGTGGAGAACCGGATCATATCAGCCCGGAAGACGGAAAAGCACTATTTGAGACGGACTAATGCAAATGGGGAAATAGGTTTTAATATACCATTAATAGGCGATATGGGCGATAGTCGGACGATAGAGGTTACTTTTGCAGATGGCCCTTATCAATACGACCGGACTTTTCATGTACCTCTATTGGGAAACAGAAAGCAGGAATTTGCATTAAGCTTTTTCCCGGAAGGGGGTGACTTATTGGACGGATGCAATCAGCGGGTAGCTTTTAAAGCGCAACAGCCAGATGGAAACTGTTGTGATTTGCAGGGTTATTTACTCAACGATTCCGGAGATACCATTTCCACTGTCCAGACTGAACACGACGGTATGGGAGTATTCTCTTTCACTCCTTCTGCCGGAGAAAAGTATCAGGTTACAGCCTCCCGGAATGGCTCTTTTTATCGCAGGTTTTCGTTGCCGGAGGTGAAATCCGGCGGAATTCAATTGAGCGTATATCACAGGAAAGGAACGGTTCGCTATAATTTATTAAAAGCCCGGCATACACAATGGCAGGATACGCTTTACCTTGTCGGACATACGCGGGGCATTCCTAATGTTTTTATTCCGCTTACTGCAAAGAAAACTTTCGGGCAATTCAACGATTCGGAATTACAGGAAGGAATTACGGAACTATTATTGGTGGATAACAGCGGTACAGTATTAAGCAGGCGATTAATATTTGAAGCTCCGGAAGAACTCGTGAATTTTGAGATGCCATCTTTGCCCCCTCTGGCACAACGGAGAAAATTGGTTGAATTGCCTTTATGTATCACCGATAAAAAAGGAAATCCTGTAGAAACTTCTCTGTCGGTTAGCCTGACTGACCGTAATGTCATTACTCCCGACTCGCTGACCGATCACATTCGTGCATCGTTTTTATTGATGTCCGATTTGAAAGGATATATAAATAATCCCGGTTATTACTTCTCTGAAAGGGCTTTGCGAACAGGCTATCATATGGAACTTTTGCTCCTGACTCATGGATGGTCCCGATTTTCGCATACTGACATAAGCCAATTGCCGACCGTACGGATTGATTATCTGATGGAGACGAAACAGGTAATTGGTGGAAAGGTTACGAAACTTTTCGGTGGAGTGGCGAAAGACTGCCCGGTAGTATTATTTGCTCCCAAGTTAAAATTAACTTCGGTTACTAATACAGATGAAAAAGGTTGTTTTGCCTTCGAAGATATCGATTATAGTGATATGGTTACTTTTGTGGCACAAGCTAAAAGTAAAGCCGGACGAGCAACCGTTACTCTGAAGATTGATTCTATAACTTATACTCAGCCCGCTCATCCGTTTCCGGTCACTTCTGAAAATGAGAAAAAGTTCGACGGATACGATCAGATAGTCCGTGATATTCATCAGAATGAAGAAGGTATGCAAGTGGTTCGTTTACGGGAAGTAACAGTCACGGCTTCGGAGCGGCAAAGTGCGTATAGAAGTTATGCTGAATTTTCTGATTCTCAATATTCGGGTAAGCTGTTGGAGCAGTTGAAACAGTCAGTAGGAAGTGGCAGTGCTTTTGATTTATTAGGTCGATTACCGCGGACGCAAATAGTAGGCTATGATTTAAACATATTCGGTTGTAAATCTTCACCTGTTTTTCTGATTGACGAAATGCAGTGTGTGTCTGAAGAAGGGGCGATGATATTAACTAATATCGACGCCAGTGCGGTTGAAAATATAGAACTTTTAAGGCCTGAATCAGCAACTCTCCATTTTGGAAGTGAAGCGATAGGAGGTGCTGTTGTGGTTGTGCTTAAACCGGGTACAAGGCTTGGAGGCTCTTCTCCCGGATTGTCTCTATTTACTAAACAGGGCTATTACGAATCTGCTGAATTTTATCATCCTGTGTACGAAACGTCCGAACCTAAAGAGAACGATAAACCCGACATACGCACCACTGTTTATTGGAATCCAAATCTGCAAACCGATGAAAACGGCAGAGCTGTCATCCGTTTCTATACACCGGATAACTTGATTGATCCGCATTTGATAATAGAGGGAGTGACAGCAAACGGTTACTTGCTCCGAGTGGAAGAGTAATAGATAGCTCACGCCCTTTAAGTATATATTCCATGAAACCGAATATATCTAGATGCATAAGAAAAAATATCTAATGGTTGAGTGTAAACTTGCTTGTACCTTATTGATTTTGCACTTTTGCCTGGTTGAAAACTTTGTCCCTCAATTGTGGGCCCGACGGTTTCGATATGGGGGCTGGACAGCCCGCAATTGGCCACCAGACAGCCCGCAATTGAGGGACGAAGTTTTCAATTAGGCAAAAGAACATTTTGTCCGGTTCAAAAGAGCAAAATCATTAGGCTAAATATGCATTTATCTACTTTGTTGCTGTTCTTGAATCCTTGGAAAGGATTGTGTTACCCCTCGTTTTCCGGTGTGTTTGGTGCCGTACTCCTTCATTATTTGCAAGAATTATGGTAATGTTGCGGGATTTTTGAAGAAAAAAGCACTGAATGAGCTTAATTTACTCGTAGAAAGGTGCTGTTTGAAGATAATTTGTTGAGTTCTGTGTGAAATGTATATAATGTTGAAAAATAGAATGTTATATTGAAGGTGAGTAAATATATTGAAAAAATGCGGTGTAGGAAGACGCTTTGCCTACACCCGCATGCTAATCTTTCATGTCACACAAGATGTTATTAATGAGTATATTAATGTCCCGGGTGTAGGATGTAGGCAAAATCGGTCTTTTTTTGTTTTTATAAAATTAGCTTGGGCTCAAGTTATAACTGCGACAGCTCAGCCAGTTGGAATTGTAGACCGGAAAATAAAAGAGTGAAGCAGATGGAGAAGTTTTCGGCTTTATTTGTACTTTTGGCGTACGAAATATTAATGAATGATTCTTATGAAAGCAGGATACATCTGTTTATTGCTCTTAATGGGTGCGAGTGTCGCACTCACAGCATGTGGTAATACCAAAAATAAAAAGGCTGAAAGTAACGCCGTAGGTAATGATAAAGACGAGCATGGCTGCATTGCTTCCGCCGGATATACGTGGAGTGAAGTGCAAAAAGACTGCATTCGCCTTTGGGAAAAAGGTGTCCGCATGGAAAGTGTGGCAGATAAGGAAAATACGGCGTATATTGTTTTTGCTTCCGACTCATTGCAAGTAGAATTATTCTTCTCTGGTGACCAACCCAATGAAATATTGGATCGCCGTTCGCTGCCGGGCGGAGACTATGCCTGGAATGTGGAAGACGATGATACAAAGAATGTCCGCCAGGAGAATGGAAAATGGACAATCAGCCAACGAGGAAATCTGATCTATCAGCAGGCGGACGAGGCTAGGTAATTGTTTGAACTGTTATGGAGAACTTTGCTGCCATAGATTTTGAAACTGCCAATGAACAACGCACCAGTGTGTGCAGTGTTGGAGTAGTGATTGTACGGGATGGGGAGATTGTAGATAATTACTATAGTCTTATTCGTCCTGAGCCGGAGTATTACTCCTATTGGAATACCCGGGTGCATGGGCTGACATTGGCAGATACAGCGGAAGCGCCGGTATTTCCGGTGGTATGGCAGGAGATTGCACCGCTTATAGAGGGGCTTCCGCTTGTGGCGCATAACAAAGGTTTTGATGAAAGCTGTTTGAAAGCGGTTTTCAAGACTTACTGTTTAGATTACCCCGATTATGAATTTCATTGTACCTTGAGTACGGCACGAAGGCGAATCAAAGGTTTGCCCAGTTATCAGTTGCATACGGTAGCGGCCTATGTTGGGTACGAGTTGGAACAGCATCACCATGCATTGGCTGATGCTGAGGCTTGTGCTTGGATTGCCCGGGAAATAATAGAATAACGAAGAAAAAAGTACGAATATGGATTTAGCATCACTTACTGCGGAAGTCTGCCGCATTGCTATGGATGCAGGAAGTTTTTTGAAAGAAGAAAGAAAAACATTCCGTAGCGAGAGCGTGGAAAAGAAACATGCGCATGACTACGTGTCCTACGTAGATAAAGAATCGGAGAAGCAGATTGTTGCCGAGCTCTCCGCATTGTTGCCGGAAGCCGGTTTTATTACGGAAGAAGGTTCGGCTGTGTATCAGGATGAACCCTATTGCTGGGTTGTGGACCCGCTGGACGGGACTACGAATTATATCCATGACAATGCACCTTACTGTGTATGTATAGCCCTTCGCTCTAGGGAGGAACTTTTGTTGGGTGTGGTGTACGATCCTTGCCGGGATGAGTGTTTCTATGGTTGGAAAGACGGTGGCGCTTACGTAGATGGTCAGCGGATACAGGTTTCCAATGTACAACAGATGGAAGATGCCTTTCTGGTAGTTGAACTGCCTTATAACTCGTGTCAATATGCCCGCACGGGAGAACACTTGATACATAACCTGTATGGTAAAGTAGGTGGCATTCGTATGACCGGTTCTGCTGCCTTAGCGATATGTTATGTAGCTGCCGGACGTTTTGATGCCTGGGCGGAAGCGTTTATTGGTAAATGGGATTATTCGGCGGCCGCATTGCTTGTATTGGAGGCAGGTGGTCGGGTGACCGACTTCTATGGAAATGAAAGTTTTATAGAAGGGCATCATATTATTGCTACGAACGGACATCTGCATTCTACGTTGCAACAACTGATACAAGAAGTCCCTCCATTGGGGATGTAACATAAATAAACTACTTAATGAAAAATACTGTGAAAATCTGGTTAGGCCCTCTGTTTCATCTCTTTTTCCCACGTTGTTGTGTGGTTTGTGGAGCTCCGCTTGTAGAAGGTGAAGAGGCTATTTGCACGCATTGCAACATTAACATGCCCCGTACCAATTACCATAAGGTAAAAGATAACCTTGTGGAGCGTATATTCTGGGGAAAGATTCCTTTGGAACGTGCCACTTCTTATTTCTTCTATCGCAAAGGGAGTGACTTTCGCAAGATACTGCATCAGTTCAAGTATGGAGGACGAAAAGAACTGGGTGCAATAATGGGGCGTTTTATGGCTGCAGAGTTGGCTACAACAGATTTCTTTGAAGGTATAGATGTCATTATTCCTGTACCTCTGCATCCCCGTAAGCGGAAGGCGCGCGGGTACAATCAAAGTGAATGGATTGCCCGTGGAGTGTCTCAGGTAGTAGGATTGCCTGTGGACGTATCTTCGGTGATACGTGAGAAGCATACGGATACGCAAACCCGTAAATCGACTTATGAACGTTGGGAGAATGTGGATGGCATCTTTCGGCTTCGCCATCCGGAGAATTTTGTGGGAAAGCATGTACTGATCATTGATGATGTGTTGACTACCGGCTCTACCACTACGGCTTGTGCCGATGTTTTTCATGAAGTAGAAGGAGTACGCATTAGTGTGCTGACATTGGCGGTAGCCGAAGGATAGTATAAATAATGTTAATATGGAAAATGAATTCGGCATTCAGCCGAATCTGTATCTTTGATAAAGCTATTCGTGGGACAGAAAACAAAAAAGGTTCGCCGTAATGACGAACCTTTTCGCTCTTCCTCTTGGACTTGAACCAAGGACCCTCTGATTAACAGTCAGATGCTCTAACCGACTGAGCTAAGGAAGAATATGCATTCAAGTTTCTCTTTCGCTCTTCCTCTTGGACTTGAACCAAGGACCCTCTGATTAACAGTCAGATGCTCTAACCGACTGAGCTAAGGAAGAATGTTGTTTTTTCTCAAATGCGGTGCAAAAGTAATAGGATATTTTGAAATATGCAATATCTTTGCAAAAAAAAAATCGAAATGGACAAAATAATTGGAATGGGCAACGCCCTTGTTGATGTTCTTGCTACTCTCAACGACGACCAAATTCTAAACGAAATGGAACTTCCCAAGGGGAGCATGACTCTGATTGATGAAACGAAACTGCTGATAATCAATGAGTGTTTCAGTGAAATGGAAACAGAACTGGCCACCGGGGGCTCTGCAGGAAATGCAATTCGTGGTATGGCATGCCTCGGAGCAGGAACAGGATTCATTGGTAAGGTTGGTAATGATGCTTATGGAAAGTTTTATCGGCAAAGTTTGTTGGAACGGGGAACGGAAGCAAATTTATTAGTTTCTTCTGAGTTACCTTCGGGGGTGGCTTCCACTTTTATATCACCTGACGGGGAACGTACTTTTGGTACTTATTTGGGGGCCGCCGCTACATTAAAGGCTGAAGACCTTTCACGGGAGATGTTTAAGGGCTATACTTATTTGTTCATTGAAGGTTATCTGGTGCAGGATCATGATATGATACTTCGTGCCATTGAACTGGCAAAAGAAGCCGGATTGCAAATCTGCCTGGATATGGCAAGCTATAATATTGTGGAGCAAGACCATGATTTCTTCTCTTTATTGATAAACAAGTATGTGGATATTGTGTTTGCCAATGAGGAGGAAGCAAAAGCATTTACGGGTAAAGAACCGGAAGAAGCATTGGATGTGATTGCTAAAATGTGCAGCATCGCCATTGTGAAGTTGGGTGCCAGAGGATCACTCATTCGTAAAGGGACAGAGGAAGTGCATGTGCATGCTGTCACTGTGGACAGGGTAATAGATACGACCGGTGCAGGTGATTATTTCGCTGCTGGTTTCTTATATGGACTGACTTGCGGATATTCTCTGGAGAAATGTGGTAAGATAGGTTCCATCCTTTCAGGAAGCATCATCCGGGTGATCGGTGCAGAAATGCCTGCCGAGTGGTGGGAAGATATCAAAACGAGAATCAGTGAACTATAATAAACAGGATATGAAGAAAATACTGAAAGTACGCTGGATAGCTACCTTACTGTTAGTAGTAGGTGCAGTTGTCTTTTTTAGTTTCAAGAGTGGCGATAGCCGCAGTTTCCAGATTGCAAAGAACCTGGATATATTCAACTCCATTGTGAAGGAACTGGATATGTTCTATGTAGATACGTTGGACCCGAATAAGACGATACGTGAGGGCATCGATGCGATGCTGTATTCGCTGGACCCCTATACGGAGTTTTATCCGGAGGAGGATCGTAGTGAACTGGAACAAATGCTTAAGGCTTCTTATGGAGGTATAGGTTCTATCATCCGATATGAGCCGAAACTGAAGCGTACGGTAATTGTAGAACCTTACGAAAATATGCCTGCTGCGGAAGTAGGATTGAAAGCTGGCGATATCTTGCTTGAAATAGATGGAAAGGATTTGACCGGAAATACGGATGTGAGCAAAATGCTTCGTGGGCAGGTGGGGACCAGTTTCCAACTGAAGGTTGAGCGTCCCGGTGAGGCAAAGCCATTAGATTTTACAATTGTCCGTAAGAACATCCAGTTGCCGCTTATTCCTTATTACAGCAAACTGGATAACAATATCGGTTATATCAACCTGAGTACTTTTTCCGGAAATCCGTCCAAAGAGTTTAAGAAGGCTTTCCTTGATTTAAAGAAACAAGGTATCACTTCATTGGTGATCGATTTACGTAATAATGGCGGTGGTTTGTTGGAAGAAGCTGTAGAGATAGCCAATTACTTTTTGCCCCGTGGCAAGACGATTGTAACCACGAAAGGTAAGATAAAACAAGCCAGCAATACGTATAAGACATTGCGCGAACCGTTGGATACGGATATTCCTATTGCTGTATTGGTAAATAGCGGTACGGCTTCTGCTTCGGAAATTCTGGCGGGTGCCTTGCAGGATTATGACCGTGCAGTGATTGTAGGCAATCGCACGTTTGGAAAAGGTTTGGTGCAGGTTCCGCGTACTTTGCCTTATGGTGGTACGATGAAGGTGACTACTTCCAAGTATTATATTCCCAGTGGTCGTTGTGTACAGGCGATAGATTACAAGCATCGTAATCCGGATGGTAGTGTAGGACGTATTCCTGATAGTTTGACTACTGTATTCCATACGGCTATCGGACGTGAAGTGCGTGATGGCGGTGGTGTGACACCGGACGTTGTAGTGGAACAGGAAAAGTTACCCAATATTTTGTTCTATCTGGTGAATGATAATCTGATCTTTAATTATGCTACGCAATACTGCTTGAAGCATCCCACAATCGCTTCTCCCGAGAATTTCGAAGTGACGGATGCTGATTATGCAGAGTTTAAGGAAATGGTGAAGAAGGCGGACTTTAAATATGACCAGCAGAGCGAGAAGATTCTGAAGAACTTGAAAGAGATGGCCGAATTTGAAGGCTATATGAAAGATGCTTCCGAAGAATTTAAGGCACTTGAACAAAAACTTAGTCATAATCTGGACCGTGACCTGGATTACTTTGCAAAAGATATCAAGAACATGATAGCACAAGATATCATCAAACGATATTATTTCCAGCGTGGTGGCATCATCCAGCAACTGAAGGATGATAATGACCTGAATGAAGCAGCGAAGGTACTGGGTAACTCGGAGGAGTATAAGAAAATGCTGAGCGTGCCGGAGACTACGGTCATAAAAGAGAAGGGCAAAGAAACAAGCTTGGTGAATTTTAATTCATACCGAAAAAACAGTCTGATGATTTTTGACTATGTAGTTTAGGTTATAGCTTGTAGCTTCTTAAAATAAGTAACCGGATAATTTTACGGCCTATCTTTACCTTCCCGGAAAAGATAATCCATAAAGTTATCCGGTTTTTTGGTGGAAAACAATTACCTTTGCTGACAGGTTGCTTGTAAATCAATATATATGAGAATATCTCTGTTGTTATTTTGCATATTTTCTCTTTTTAGTAGCTTATCACGTGGTTCCTCTATTCCTTTCTCTCCCATCGTGAGGAGCTATTCCGTATCAGATTATAATGCAGGTATTCAGAACTGGTCTATCACCCAGGATGATAGGGGAGTTATGTATATTGGCAATAACAAAGGTTTGCTGGAGTTTGATGGAAATAGCTGGGAGCTTCATGAATTACCTTCCAGGAATATAGTACGCTCTGTATATATCGGTAAAGACGGCAAGATATTTGTGGGTTCTTTTGAGGAGTTCGGATATTTCGAACGTAATTCATTGGATAGCCTTGTGTACCACTCTTTAAAAGATGAAGTGAAAGATTTCCAGTTTCATAATGATGAAATTTGGACGATTACGTCGGCACATGGGGAGATCGTATTTCAGTCTTTCGGTTCTCTGTTCTTTTATGACGGGCATACCGTGAAGGGGATTCGTACAAAAACTCTTCCTTTGAATTTATTTCAGGTAGGTGATACGGTTTATTCTCAACAGATAAACGGAGGGCTTTTTATTCTTGCAAAGAATGGGCTGGAAAATCTGATTGAACGAAAATCATTGGGCAACAGTGATGTGGTGGCAGGACTTCCGTATAATGATGGCGTTTTATTCCTGACACAAAAGAGTGGTGGTTTTGTTTATCAAAGTGGAAAGATACTGAAGTGGCATACAGAATGTGATGCCGAGCTTGAAAAGTACTCTGTGAACCGGGCTGTAATGACAAAAGACAGTTGCTATATTATCGGTACGCTTTCTAATGGGATTTATGCAATAGATAAAAAAGGACGTTTACTTTGGAAAGAGAATACGGACAGCCGCTTACAAAATAATACCATATTAGGGCTGTACTGTGATGCCGATAACAATGTTTGGGCAGCTTTGGATGAAGGTATAGCCTATATACAAAATAACTCCCTGGTATATTATTATGAGCCCCCTTACCGGAAAATAGGAATGGTCTATGATGTGCTGGTGAAAGAGGATGAGGCTTATATCGCTTCCAATCAAGGACTTTACAGGATTAGGAACAGAGTCCCCGAACTTGTGCCGGGACTGGAAGAGCAGGCATGGTTCGTTGGTGAATGGGGAAAACAGATTTTATGCGGACATAATAAAGGAACTTTTCAGATATCGGGTTCGCAGGCATCGCTGATTTCGGATGTGAGAGGAGCGATGTGCATGAAAGAAGTCAATCTGGAAGGACGTTCGTTCTTATTGCAAGGTACCTATACGTTTCTGAATTTATACAATGAGGAGCCTTCGGGTATCTGGAGGTTTCTGCGGTCGTTAGGCGGGTTTACCCACATGGTGCGGGAGATCGAGATGGATCCGCAGGGGAATATCTGGGTGAAGCATTTACGGAAAGGATTATTCCGTTTTCGGATTAATCCGGATCTGAAACGGGTAGAAGATGTCAGAACCTATATGGAACTGGGTGATGTGAAAGATGGGGACTTCTCTTTGTTTAAGATCAACGGACGGGTTGTTTTTTCAAATGGGGAAACGTTTTACACTTACGAAGATATGAATGATTCTATTATTCCTTATGAATCGATGAATGAACAATTGGCGGATTTGAAAGGAATACATAGTGTGAGTCATGCAAAAGGCAATCTATACTGGTTTGTCAGCAGTAAGATGGCATATTTAGTGAAATGTGAGATGAATGTTTTCCGGATTGAACATAGTATTCCGTTTTCTTTGTTTGATGGTTTGTCGATAGAGGAGAGAGCGGCGATGGTTTATGACAAGGAGAGTGGCAGTTCTTATCTCTGCTTGAATAATGCTGTTGCCCGGATTGATTCAGATAGTTCTCTTTTGTACAAGTCCTCTATTAGGCGCTCTTTGTGGATCTCAGCTATAACGACTGAGTCGGAGTGGACGGGAAAAGTAAAACGATTGTCGGTGCAAAAAGAGAACAAGATTGATGCAGATTTGAATACCGTATGCTTCTCTTTATGCTATCCGGTTTATAATGACTATACTTACAAGGTAAGGTATAAATTGGAAGGACTATCTGATCAGTGGGTGGAAGGTGACCGCAGCCTGCAGAAGAAATATACCCGTTTGCCATTTGGGGCGTATGCTTTCAAAGCTGAGATTTATAATGAGAATGAAGTATTGGCATCGGTAACGCTACCTTTTGAAGTTTTGAGGCCTTGGTATCTATCATATTGGGCTATCACCGGTTATGTTCTGATTGGGGTGTTGCTGTTATTGTTGTTGCAATACGTCGTTTATCAGTCTGTGAAGAAGAAGAAAGACAGGGTGATTGAACAGCAACGCATTGCCCATCAAGCTGAGATAGAAATACAGGAAAAGAAGATTATTGAATTGGAAAAAGAGCAACTGGAAGCTGATTTACGTTTTAAGAGTAAAGAGCTGTCCGGAGTTGTGATGACCAATATTGCCCATCAGGAGTTTTTGAATTCGTTGAAAGAAGAAATACAACAGCAGAAGTTATCAGGGCAGTATACGCGGAAGAATCTGGATAAGCTCTTAGTATTGATTAATCAAAGTATCGTTTCAGATGAGGAAAACTGGAATATGTTTCAGGCGAATTTTGACCGGATACATGAGAACTTCTTCCGAAACCTGAAACAACAATATCCGGATCTGACAGCAGGTGATTTACGTTTCTGTGCTTTACTCCGCCTGAATATGCCGACAAAGGAGATTGCCAAGCTGCTGAATATATCGGTGAGAGGCGTAGATGCAGCAAGGTATCGCTTGCGTAAGAAATTTAATCTATCTCAGGAAGATAGTCTGACGGATTTTATGATTAATTTTAAATAGTTGATTCTTAACGTAATAATGTGAAAGGAAGTACTAAAATAGTACCTCCTTTTTTTGTGTTTTGCACTAAAGGTACTTTTGTTGTAGCTCTGTATTGTGGCGGTTTAAGGTGCTTTCTCTTTATTTGCAGCGAAATCATTTTTCTCCAAAAATAATAAAGAATGAAAAGCATGAGACAATTAATCCTTAAGGTACAATCGTTTTTAATTTTATTGGTGCTGGTATCTGCCAATATGCAAGCACAAAAATCTCCTGTCGATATGGATCGCTTTATTGATGATCTGATGAAGAAGATGACTCTGGAAGAGAAAATCGGCCAGTTGAACTTGCCTGTTACGGGTGAAATAACCACCGGACAAGCCAAGAGTAGTAATGTGGCTAAGCGTATCCGTGCCGGTGAAGTGGGCGGACTCTTTAACTTGAAAGGCGTGGAGCGTATTCGTGACGTTCAGAAACAGGCAGTAGAAGAAAGTCGTCTGGGTATTCCTCTTTTATTTGGTATGGATGTAATTCATGGATACGAAACGGTATTTCCTATTCCTCTGGGATTATCCTGTACCTGGAACATGACAGCTATTGAAGAATCTGCACGTATTGCTGCTATCGAAGCCAGTGCTGATGGTATTTGCTGGACATTCAGTCCGATGGTGGATGTTTCCCGTGATCCCCGTTGGGGACGAGTTTCCGAAGGGAATGGTGAAGATCCCTTCTTGGGAGCGGAGATTGCGCGTGCTATGGTACGTGGTTATCAAGGGAAAGATATGAGTAGTAATGATGAAATTATGGCTTGCGTGAAGCACTTTGCGTTATATGGGGCATCAGAAGCCGGACGCGACTATAATACAGTGGATATGAGTCATCAACGTATGTTCAACGAATATATGTTACCTTATCAGGCTGCCGTGGAAGAAGGTGTGGGTAGTGTGATGGCTTCATTCAATGAAGTGGATGGTGTACCGGCTACCGGAAATAAGTGGCTGATGACCGATGTACTTCGTAAGCAGTGGAATTTTGATGGGTTCGTTGTGACGGACTATACCGGTATCACTGAAATGACCGATCATGGTATGGGTGATACACAAACAGTTGCAGCCCTGGCTCTGAATGCAGGTGTCGATATGGATATGGTGAGCGATGCTTTTACAAGCACACTTAAAAAATCTCTGGAAGAAGGAAAAGTTTCAGTAAAGGCTGTTGATGCTGCTTGTCGCCGTATTCTGGAAGCTAAGTATAAGCTGGGGCTTTTTGATAATCCCTATAAATATTGTGATATAACCCGTCCTAAAAAACAAATCTTTACAAAAGAACACCGCGCTATAGCCCGTAAGACAGCTTCGGAAAGCTTTGTTCTCTTGAAGAATGAGAATAGTGTACTCCCTCTGGCAAAGAAAGGTACCATTGCTGTAGTAGGTCCTTTGGCCGATAGCCGTAGCAATATGCCGGGCACGTGGAGTGTGGCCGCTGTGATGAACAAATATCCTTCTTTGATTGAAGGCTTGAAAGAAGTAGTGGGAGGCAAGGCTAAAATTCTTACGGCTAAAGGAAGTAATCTGATGAGTGATGCCGAATACGAAGAACGTGCTACTATGTTTGGCCGTACTCTGCATCGTGACAATCGTACAGATAAGGAACTGCTGGATGAGGCGCTTGCTGTAGCTGCCAAGTCTGACGTGATTGTTGCTGCTTTGGGTGAGTCTTCCGAGATGAGCGGTGAAAGTAGTTGCCGTACAGACCTCGAAATGCCGGATACGCAACGTGTACTTTTGCAGGAATTGTTGAAAACCGGCAAACCGGTGGTATTGGTGTTGTTTACCGGTCGTCCGTTAGTATTGAATTGGGAGCAGGAAAATGTACCTGCTATTCTGAATGTGTGGTTTGGTGGTAGTGAAGCTGCTCTTGCCATTGGTGATGTACTGTTTGGAAATGTAAATCCGAGTGGCAAACTTACTACTACTTTTCCGAAGAGTGTAGGACAGATTCCTTTGTTCTATAACCATAAGAATACTGGTCGTCCTTTGCCTCAAGGGGCCTGGTTCCAGAAGTTCCGTAGCAATTATCTGGATGTAGATAACGAACCGCTTTATCCGTTTGGATATGGCTTGAGCTATACTACTTTCTCTTATAGTGATATTACATTGGATAAATCGTCCATGAATATCAATGGAGAGATTATGGCAACTGTAACGGTAACCAATACAGGTAAGTATGACGGTTCGGAAGTAGTGCAGCTATATATCCGCGATCTTATAGGCAGTGTAACACGTCCGGTGAAAGAACTGAAAGGCTTTGAAAAAATCTTCTTGAAAGCCGGTGAATCCAAACAAGTGTCTTTCAAGTTAACAGCTGATATGTTGAAGTTCTACAATTACAATCTGGATTTTGTGTGCGAACCGGGTGACTTTGAAGTAATGATAGGTGGTGATAGCCGTGATGTGAATAAGGCCTTATTTTCGCTTCAATAAGCATCTGCCTGGTAGTAGATAGATAAAGAGGGAATACAGAATCTTTATTAAAAATAAATATCTGATAACTAATTAGTTCTGCGAGCATGTAGTAGTTATAAAGTAGTACCATGTTTAGGCGTGGTACTCTTGTGGTAGCCTGTTTTTTGACTTAAATCAATTATTGCTATACGTTTGCAGAGCAATTTTAAATCAATACAAAATGAAAAGAAATCTATTAATTACATGTGTGATGTTGCTGTTTGCTGTCGTTTCGATGGCGCAGAACAAGATTACAGTTTCGGGTGTCGTTACAGATAAGACAGGCGAAACTGTTATAGGTGCTTCTGTTCGGGTAAAAGGACAGGAGAATATGGGAACTATTACGGATATCGACGGAAAATACCAGATTCCTGGCGTACCGGCGAATGCCACTTTGATATTCAGCTATATTGGTATGAAGGAACAGGAAGTGGCGCTTAATGGGCGTTCTACAGTGAATCTTATGATGGAAGAGGATAGCCAGCTCATTGAAGAAGTTGTAGTAGTAGGTTATGGTAGCGCCAAGAAGCGTGATTTGACCGGTTCTATTGTAACAGTGAAAGCTGCCGAGATTGCTTCAAAACCATCTACCAATCCTTTGGCTTCTATTCAAGGTAAGGTCGCTGGTGTGCAGGTTATCAATACAGGACGTGCCGGGCAGGATCCGGAAATTCGTGTTCGCGGTACAAACTCTATCAATGGTTATACTCCTTTGTATGTAGTGGACGGACTGTTTACGGATAACATCAACTATCTGAATACAGCGGATATTGAATCTATGGAAATCCTGAAAGACCCTTCTTCCTTGGCTATTTTTGGTGTACGTGGTGCTAATGGTGTTATTATCATTACTACTAAGAAAGCGAAAGAAGGTAAGACTCAGGTCAGCATTAATGGTTCGGTGGGTTGGAAAAAGGTTACAGACCGCGTTAGCCTGACTAATGCAGAGCAGTTCAAAATGCTTTATAATGAACAACGCATGAATCAGGGTGGCGATCCGTACGATTATACTGTATGGAATGCAGATACTGACTGGCAGGATGAGATGTTCCAAACAGGTTTCCTTACTAACAATACGGTTAGCATTACAGCCTCGGGAGATAGAAGTAAGTTTTATCTGGGCTTGGGATATGTAATGGAAGAAGGTTCCATCAAGAGTGAAAAGCTGAATAAGTTTACTGTGAATTTGCATAGTGAACATAAAGTAACCGACTTCTTACGTTTTGGTTTCCAGGTGAACGGTGTACGTGCATTATATCCTGATGCAAAAGGTGTAGGTTCTGCTTTGAAAGCAGCTCCGATTGCTCCTGTTTATGATGCAGAAAGCGGACTTTTACATACTCTTCCTGATTTTCAGCGTGCTCAGGTCTGGAATCCTATGATTGAACCTGTGTTGAGAGGTGCTCATAATAAATCTGCAAATTATCGTATGGCAGGAAATATCTACGGAGAACTTGATTTGATGAAGAATTTAACCTTTAAGGCTACTTTCTCCTTGGATTATGCTTCCAGCCAGTCACGTTCTTATTCTCCGCTTATTTATGTGTATAACCCGGATGTAGAAGGTGGTAAAGAAAGATTGACGGATAAAGAAAGTATCAGTCAGTCGAAGTCTACATCAATGGCTGCACAGTCCGATTATGTATTGACTTATATTAATCAGTTTGGTGATCATGGTCTAACTCTGACTGCCGGTCTTACTACGAATTATAATGAATATTCTGATTTATCGGGTGGTCGCAGCCAATTGCCGGGTTATGGTGTTCCCATTGGCGAAGATATAGATAAGTGGTGGATTACTATGATTGATGATGCTACATCAGCTACTAATGGTGGATCCCAATACAAACGGTTTACAATGTCCTATCTGTTCCGTGCATTGTATAACTATAAAAATCGTTATTTGCTGAATGCTTCTTATCGTCGTGACGGTTCTTCCGTATTTAAGAGAACAGGAAATACATGGGATAATTTTTATTCATTCGGTGCCGGTTGGGTTATGAGTGAAGAGGCATTCATGAAGAAACAGAATGTAATCGATTATCTGAAGCTGAAAGGCTCATGGGGTGTTTTGGGAAGCCAGAATACAGGAGGTTCCCGCTATCCGGCCTATCCTAATATTACAAGTTCAGGTTCTGCTGTCTTTGGTGATAATGTTATTGCAGGTAAGGGACCGGATAAACTGATTTCACAGACATTGGGTTGGGAGCGTAACTATTCATGGGAAGTTGGTTTTGATATGCATCTGTTGGATGGTCGCATGCAGATTTCTCCTGTTTATTACAATAAGACAACCAAAGACTTGCTGACAAGTGTTCCCGGTCTTTCAGGTACGGTTCCTGCATTGCAGAATACAGGAGAGATTCGTAACCGTGGTTTTGAGTTGGCAGCATCCTGGAGCGATAAAATCGGTGAAAACTGGCGTTATGGTGTTTCAGCCAATCTGACGACTATTGATAATGAAGTTGTATCATTGATAAGCAAGGATTATTCAATAATTAATGGCGTTTCCCGTGTATCTGAAGGATATCCTATCGGCTACTTCTATGGATACAAAGTGGCAGGTGTTTATCAGAATGAAACTGATATCGAAACTTCAGCACCTAACCAAGTAGCTTCTGTGAAGCCGGGCGATTTGAAGTTTGCCGATGTAAATGGTGACGGTATTATCTCAGAGAAAGACCGTACTATGATTGGTAATCCTACTCCGGATTTTACTTATGGTTTTAGCGTAAATCTGGGTTACAAGAATTTTGATTTGAGTGTAGATATGATGGGAGTTTATGGAAATGAGGTTTATCGTAACTGGGATAGTAGTGCTTACGCACAATTCAACTATCGCACAGGACATTTGAATCGTTGGCATGGTGAAGGAACATCCAACTGGGATCCGATTCTTGATCCATCCCGTTCTGTAAACCTGGAAGCTTCTTCTTATTATGTAGAAGACGGTAGTTTCTTCCGTATCCGTAACATAGAGCTGGGATATACTTTTGATCCCCGTTTGTTGAACCGCATCAAACTGCAATCTTTACGTATCTATGGTAATGTGCAGAATCCTAAAACATGGAGCCGCAATACCGGATATACTCCTGAAGTTGGTGGTAGTGCAACAGCGTTTGGTGTAGATGGTGGAGGTTATCCGATGCCTGTAGTTTATACATTAGGCTTTAACTTATCATTCTAAACATGAAATCTAATAAAAGAAAAACGATCAGTATGAAAAAGATATTTTATTATGTGATGGCTTTGGCATTGGGATGTTCCCAGATGTCATGCAGTGACCTGTTAGATCAAAAACCGCAAGGAGTATTGACTGAAGATGATCTGACTGGGGGTACTTATGAAACACAGATTTTTAACATGTATGCCTTGCTTCGCGGTTATCATATTGTTTCCGGAAATACGGCATTGGCTATTCATGGTATGCGTTCGGAAGATGCGGAAAAGGGTAGTACACTGTCTGACGGATCTGCAACAGGAAAAATGTTTGATGATTTTGAATATGCTGCAAGTAACGGCATGGTAAAAAGTTACTGGAATGCCAATTATACCTTGATTCATAAAGCAAATGATGTATTGGAGGAGATGAAGTCGAATCCTTCATTGACAGGCGGTGACTTAGTTAATAAGGGAGAGGCTTTATTGATGCGTGCTTTCTGTTATTTCAATTTGGTACGTGCTTTTGGCGAAGTGCCCTTGATTGATTTTAAAGTAGGGAGTGTAGCAGATGCCAATATTCCCAAATCTTCTGTAGCTCAGATATATACTTTGATTGATGAAGATCTGACGAATGCAGAATCTTACCTGCCGAGGACTTGGGAAGCACAATATGTCGGTCGTCTTAGCTGGGGAGCGGCTCGTGCCTTACATGCCCGTACTTATATGATGCGTAATGATTGGAACAATATGCGTGCGGCAGCAGAGGACGTTATTTCTTCCGGTTTATATAATCTGAATACACCTTATGAAGATATTTTCCGTGAGAAAGGTGAAAACTGCGGTGAGTCTGTTCTGGAACTTCAATGTACTGCTACTGCTGCTCTTCCGGGGTCCAACGAAATTGGTAGCCAGTATGCTCAGGTACAGGGCTGTCGTGGGGCCGGTGAATGGAATTTAGGTTGGGGCCAACATACTCCTACTCAATTATTGGCTGATGCATTCGAAGAAGGTGACCCGAGAAAGGATGAGACTTTATTGTATTTTATTAGAACAGGAGAAGATCCTTCAACCATTCCTGCAAATAAGCCTTATGGAGAAAAACCGGTTGCCAATGCCGATGTGATAGCAAAGTATTTTAATAAGAAAGTGTATACAGATCCGGCTTTGCGTGAAAAGTATACGAAGAGTGGGTATTGGGTGAATATTCGTCTGATCCGTTATTCGGATGTCGTACTGATGGCTGCGGAAGCTGCTTGCGAACTGGGTGATAATACAAGTGCAAGAAGATATCTTGAGATGGTACGTGCCCGTGCCCGTGGTACGAATGCTAATATCTTGCCGGAGGTTACCACTGATAATCAGAGTGAATTGCGGGAAGCTATTCGTCATGAACGTCGTGTTGAGTTGGGTATGGAATTCGATCGCTTCTATGATCTTGTACGTTGGGGAATAGCGAAGGAAGTGCTGCATGCAGCCGGAAAGACTGGTTACCAGGATAAGCATGCATTGTTGCCTTTGCCTCAGGACGAAATTGACAAATCAAATGGCGTGTTAGTTCAAAACCCTAATTATTAATTCATATAGTAATGACCATGAAAAGATATATTAATTTATTGTTGGCATTTTGTGTGTCAGCACTCACTTTGCAATCTTGTTTTCAGGATATGGATCATCCGGCTTTTGATTATCTGGATAGTTCTGCTCCCAAAGTGTTCTCACCAATGAAATTGTTCTTGCCTTTTGAGAATGATATGCGTGATAAGGGTAATTACACCTTCCTCATGAGTGCCGGAGGGGATATTACTTATACTGATGGAATCAACGGACAAGCTTATCAAGGTACAAAAGATACGTATCTGTTAGCCCGTGTTCCTTCTTATCTGACCGATTCTATACCCGATTTAGGAAGTTGTACAGTGGCTTTCTGGATGAAAACAACGAGAAATACTTCTGCATATGGTGTCTTCAGTATTCCTAATACCAAGACTTTCTGGGGTAATTTTGATATCTATCTGGAAAATACAAGTAGTGAGACCCAGGCTTTCTTCAAGATGCATCTGTATAACTGTACATCCGTGAAGGATAATGATGAGAGATGGGTAGAAGCTAAGATAGACAATGTTTTTGGTACCGAATGGGTTCATATGGCATTTGTTTATGATGGTAGTAATTCGACAGTAACAGTTTACCGGAATGGTGAAAGTGCATTTACAAAAGAGCTACCCGGTTATGGAAAGCTTAAATTTAAAGATTTGGGTACATTTGCTATCGGAGCATTTCAGTTTAGCACAAAACCCAGTTTGACAGAAGGTGCAGGAGCACAGAGTTGGGCATCCAATTTTCCGGGACAGTTAGACCAGTTCCGCTTCTATGACAGAGCTATATCTGCTTCTGATATCAAGCAACTTTATTCAGGTAAAGAATGATGACCGTTAGAAATAGAGTGAATATGAGAGCTGTTTATTTCATACTGTCCTTATTACTGATTGCTTGCAGTAAAGATGATGCTTCGGAAGCACCCGGAAAATTTGAACTGCAAAATATATCCATTGGTGAAAAACAGGATCAGAGTTCCTTTGAAAATGTAGCTCCCAATGCCAGTATTGTGCTTACATTCACAGATGCAGTGGATGAAGCTACGATTCAGAGTAATATCATATTGAAACTGAATGATCAGGCGGTGGCATATGATTCAAAACTACAGGGAAAGGATAAACTCTCATTGACTCCAACAGGTGGCTTTAAAAGTTTTTCCTCATATAAACTGGTGATCAATCCGGGGGTGAAATCCACCTCCGGAGTATCTCTTACCAATGGCAAAGTCTATGAAATCCGTACAGGGATGGATGATTCGGATAAGTTTGATCGCATTCCTGACGAGGATTTATTAACTTTGGTGCAGAAACAAACTTTTAAGTATTTCTGGAACTTCGGTCATGCACATTCCGGTATGGCACGCGAAAGAACAACTTCCGGTGATGTTGTTACTACCGGAGGAACAGGATTTGGAGTGATGGCGATGCTGGTAGCGGCTGAAAGAGGATTTGTAACCCGACAGGAAGCTCTTGAAAGAGTGCAGAAGATTGTAACTTTCCTGGATAAAGAGTGTACGAGTTATCATGGAGCCTATGCACACTGGATTAACGGTGCAACCGGTGAGACAAAGCCATTTGGTGATAAAGATGATGGTGCGGATCTGGTAGAAACCTCTTTACTTTTCCAGGGACTGCTTGCAGCACGTGCATACTTCAAGGAGGGTTCGGAAGCTGAGAGTAAATTGCGTTCTGATATAACCCGCCTGTGGGAAGCTATTGAATGGACTTGGTTTCAGAAAAGTGGAGAGTCTGTTCTGTATTGGCATTGGAGTCCGAACTATGGATTTGAGAAGAATCTTCCGATCAGAGGTTGGAATGAGTGCCTGATAACTTATGTGCTTGCAGCTTCTTCTCCTACTCATCCTATCGATAAGGCGGTTTATGAAGCTGGATGGGCAAGGAATGGCGGTTTGAAGAATGGTAATACCTACTATGGATACAAGCTTCCGCTGGGAGCTGATAAGGGTGGGCCGTTATTCTTATCTCAATATTCCTTCTTGGGCATTAATCCGAAAGGACTGAAAGATAAATATGCTGATTATTGGGAACAGAATCAAAACCATACTCTGATCAATTATAATTATTGTAAGGAGAATCCTAAGGGATATGCTGGTTATGGAGCCTCTTGTTGGGGGTTGACAGCTAGTGATGGTGATAATGGTTATTCGGCACATTCACCTACAAATGATAAAGGAGTGATTGCTCCTACGGCTGCATTGTCTGCATTTCCTTATACTCCGGAAGAGTCGATGTCTGCATTGCACTTCTATTATTATAAGATGGGTGATAAACTCTGGAGAGATTATGGTTTTGTAGATGCTTTCAACCTGACAGCTAATTGGTATGATAACCAGTGTATAGCTATCGACCAAGGACCGATCATTTGTATGATAGAAAATTATAGGACAGGAATGCTTTGGAATTTATTTATGGCTATTCCGGAAATTCAGCAGGGAATGAAAAAGTTAGGTTTTGAAAGCCCTGCACTAAACTGATAAATAGAATATATGATGAGACTTATAATATATGTGATGCTTCTGCTTTACCCGTTTAGCCTGCTGCCGGCAGCTTCTGGTGGTAAGAAGGAGAAGAACTTGTCTGATGAAGAACTGATGACCCTCGTGCAGAAACAGACTTTCCGTTATTTCTGGGATTATGGACATCCGGTTTCGGGCTTGGCACGCGAACGTAGTAACGGTAATGACGATATTGTTACCATTGGTGGTTCCGGCTTTGGGGTAATGGCTATTATTGTCGGTGCAGAACGTGGATTTGTAACGCGTGAACAAGCGGCAGAGCGTATGCTGAAAATAGTCAGCTTTCTGAATGATAAGAATACGGACAGTTACCATGGCATTTGGGCGCATTGGATAAATGGGCAGAACGGAGAAACCATTTCTTTCAGCAGGAAAGATGATGGTGCCGATCTGGTAGAGTCTGCTTTCATGTTCGAAGGGTTGTTGGCTGCACATCAGTATTTCAACAAAGATAATCAGGTGGAAAGACGTATCCGCGGTCTTATTAATGACCTGTGGCGTCAGGCTGAATGGAATTGGTTTACTAAAGGTGGTGAAGATGTACTCTATTGGCATTGGTCACCCAATAACGGTTGGTCGATGAACCATCAGATAAAAGGGCATAATGAGTGCCATATTACATATATACTTGCTGCTTCTTCACCCACTTATCCCATTGCAGAGTCGGTATATCATAAAGGGTGGGCCAATTCTATCGTTTTCAAGAATGGTAAGAAGTATTACGACATAACCTTGCCATTGGGAAGTGATTATGGCGGACCTTTGTTCTTTACCCATTATTCTTATATGGGACTTGATCCGCGTGGCTTGAAAGATTATTATGCTGATTATGAAGAACAGATGAAAGCACATACTCTGATTAATCGTGCTTATTGCATAGATAATCCGAAGGGGTATAAAGGGTATGGAGAACAGTGCTGGGGACTGACAGCCAGTGATGGTGATAAAGGGTACTCTGCGCATTGTCCTGGTAATGACCGCGGTGTTATTACTCCAACAGCCGCCTTGTCGTCTATTCCTTATGCACCGGAATATTCATTGCAGGCCATGCGCTATTTCTATGAAGAGCTTGGCGATAAGCTTTGGGGAGAATATGGTTTCAAGGATGCATTTAACCTGACTGCTGACTGGTTTGCGCCATCTTATCTGGCTATAGACCAGGGACCTATTATTGTTATGATAGAAAATTATCGTACAGGTTTAATATGGAAATTGTTTATGAGTCATCCGGATGTACAAAAAGGATTGAAGAAGTTAGGATTTAAAACACCATACTTAAATTAAAAAGGTTTCATAATTATGAAAAACATGTTTTTTAATAGTGTATTAGTTGCTTTCGTTCTGCTTGTTGCTTCGTGCAGCAAGCAGCCGGAAGCTAAAGTTGATGTGATGTCATTCAATATTCGTCTGGATCATGTAGCGGATAGTTTGAACAACTGGAAGTATCGTAAAGATGCTGCGGCACAAATGATTATTTATTATGCTCCGGATGTAGTAGGTATGCAGGAAGTATTAAAGAACCAGTTGGACGATCTGAAGAACCGCCTTCCGCAATATACGGTTTTAGGTGTGGGGCGTGCCGATGGAAAAGAAAAAGGGGAATATTGTTCTCTGTTCTATAAGACCGATCGTTTCGATCTTATGAAGAGTGGCAATTTCGGTTTAAGTGAAACACCCGATTCTATTGGAATAAAAGGCTGGGATGCTGCTTGCGAACGCATTGTGACGTGGGCTGTTCTTAAAGATAAAGTCAGTGGTAAAGAATTGGCTGCTTTTAATACACATTTCGACCATATTGGTAAGGTTGCCCGTCGTGAAAGTGCAGTTTTGTTGCTTGCAAAGATACGTGAGATAGCCTCGGACTTACCGGTGGTTATTACGGGAGATTTTAATGGTACTGTTGATTCAGATCCGATTTCTGTTCTTACGGAAGGGGGAATGCAGAATACTTATTCCGCATCTGACATAGTTTATGGTCCTACGTGGAGCTTTCATGATTTTGGGCGCATCCCGGTTGAAGAACGCCAGTTGATCGATTTTATTTTTGTCAATGGACAAGTGGTGGCCAATAAATTCAGAGTGATAGCAGACAAGCCGGACAATGGCTATTTATCCGACCATGCGCCTATTCAGGCCAATCTGACAATTCGATAGTACCATGATTTCTAAATTATCCTTGGGGCTTGTCGTTTTACCTTTTGTACCTTCCTCCATTGTGCAAGGTCAAGAGCAGGAAGTCCGTAACGAACGCCCCAATATCATTTTTATTATGAGTGATGACCACGCCCGTCAGGCTATGAGTATTTATGGTCATCCTATAGGGAAAGTGGCGCCGACTCCGAATATTGACCGTATCGGGCATGAAGGAGCGGTTTTCCAGAATAACTATTGTTGCAATTCTATTTCCGGGCCGAGTCGTGCTGCCATACTTACCGGTAAACATAGCCATAAGAATGGTTTCATGAAGAACTGGGCGAAAGGTTTTGACGGTACGCAACAGACCCTTCCAAAGATATTGCAGGCAAATGGTTACGAGACAGCTGTTATTGGTAAGTGGCATCTTATTTCTAAGCCTACAGGTTTCGATCATTGGATGATTCTGGATGATCAGGGAGAATATTGTAATCCGCATTTTATTACTGAAAATGATACCACACGTCATTTGGGGTATGTGACGGATTTGATTACTAAATATACGGAAGAATGGCTCGACGGACGGAAAGACAAGAACAAGCCTTTCTTTCTGATGATGCATCACAAAGCTGTTCATAGAAACTGGGTACCTGCAGAAAGACATTACCATCTGTATGAGCATACTACTTTTCCACTTCCTGATAATTATTTTGATGTTTATGAGGGTCGTTATGCGGCACAGATGCAAAAGATGAATATCTATTGTGACATGTACGAAGGACACGATCTGAAGATGGTTACTGGTATGGATAGTGACAGTTTACTGTTCGACCCTTGGCCGCATGCTTTTCTGGGGACAATGGAACCGGATGAATGCCGTCGTTTTCTTGATGCATATCGTGATAGAAATAATGAATTCCACTCCAGAAAACGTTCATTCAAAGAAGTCGCGGAATGGAAATACCAGCGTTACTTGCAAGATTATATGGGAGTTGTAGCGAGTGTAGACGAAAGTGTGGGAGAGATTCTTGATTATCTGAAATGTACCGGACTGGATAAAAATACGATTGTAGTCTATACTACCGATCAGGGCTTCTATTTGGGAGAACATGGTTGGTTTGATAAGCGTTTCATGTACGAAGAATCTTTCGGCATGCCGATGGTTATGCGCTGGCCCGGACATATCAAGCCGGAAACTCAGGTAACAGGACTGACGCAGAACATAGACTTTGCTCCTACTTTTCTGGATATGTGTGGTATCGAAGTGCCACGGGATATGCAGGGCGTATCGTTCCGGGAGTTGGTAGAGACGGGAAAGAAACCGCGTGATTGGCGTAAATCGCTCTATTATCATTATTATGAATTTCCTGGATTTCATAGTGTCCGTGCCCATTATGGTGTAAAGATGGAACGCTACAAATTGATGCACTTTTATGTGGAAGACAAATGGGAACTGTATGATCTGAAAACTGATCCGACAGAAATGCACAATCTGTACGGAAAGCAAGGAATGGAGAAAGTAACTGCTGAACTAATGGCAGAACTTGCACGTTTACAGAAACAATATGAAGTTCCTCAGAATTTGTGCAAGTAATATAAAGAACGAAAGAATGAAACATCTGTTATTGACTATAGTCTGCCTGATTGCGTGGACTACTCTTCCGGCGCAGGATATGCGTCAGGATACATATTGTAATCCCTTGAATATAGATTATACCTATATGATTTATAATTCCGACCGGGATATTTCTTACCGTTCGGGGGCCGATCCGGCAGTAGTGGATTTTCGCGGAGAATATTATATGTTCGTAACGCGTTCGCATGGCTATTGGCGTTCCAAGGATTTATTGAACTGGGAATTTGTACGTCCCGGTAAGAATTGGTATCCTCAGGGATGCAATGCTCCGGCTGCACACAATTATAAGGATTCTGTGCTTTATGTTGCAGGCGATCCTTCAGGTTCTATGAGCATCCTTTATACCGATGATCCTGCTTCCGGTGATTGGGAAGCTACGCCTGCCATTCTGCATAATCTGCAAGATCCTGATTTGTTTATTGATGACGATGGGAAAGCTTATATGTTCTGGGGATCTTCCAATGTTTACCCTATCCGGGGTATGGAATTGGATAAAAATCACCGTTTCACAAAGAAAGGGGAGACGAAAGAACTATTCAATCTGGATATGCCTAAACATGGTTGGGAGCGTTTTGGTGAGAATCATACGGATACAGTATTGGGCGGTTACATTGAAGGCCCTTGGTTGACAAAACATAATGGTAAATACTATATGCAATATGGTGCGCCGGGTACGGAATTCAATGTTTATGCGGACGGAGTATACGTAGCAGATCATCCGATGGGACCTTATACCTACCAGAAACATAATCCGGTATCTTATAAACCGGGTGGTTATATGAATGGTGCCGGGCATGGAAGCACTGTGCTTGGTCCCGGCGGGCAGTATTGGCATTTTGCTTCGATGTCTCTTTCCATTAATGTGAACTGGGAACGTCGTCTCTGCATGTTTCCCGCCGGATTCGATAGAGATGGTATTATGTATGTGGATACCCGTTTTGGAGATTATCCCCGTTATGCTCCTGCCGTGCCGGGTAAGGCAGGGCAGTTCCGAGGGTGGATGTTGCTCTCTTACGGCAAGCCGGTTACCGCTTCTACTGTGAAAGGAGAGTTTCAACCTTCTGCATTGACTGATGAACTGACTAAGACATTCTGGTTGGCTGAGGCTAACGATGAACGCCAATGGGTAATGATCGATCTGGAAAAACCGGCTACTGTATCTGCTATTCAGATCAACTATCATGATTACCAAAGTGATATGTATGGTCGTTATGAAGGGCTTCGTCACCGCTATGTGATTGAGGGGTCACTGGATGGACAGAGTTGGGATATATTGGTTGACCGTAAAGAAAGTTATAAAGATACCCCGAATGATTATGTTGAACTCGGACAATCCCAATCTGCGCGTTATATCCGCTATAAGAACATAGATGTACCGACCCCGAACTTGGCAATTTCTGAACTTCGGGTATTCGGATTGGGTATGGGGAAAACACCGCAACAACCGAAGAAATTAGCCCTTGATCGCCGTGCGGACCGTCGTGATATTACTATCAGTTGGGAACCGGTCAAAGGTGCACAAGGATATAATGTGTTATGGGGTATTGCTCCCGATAAACTTTATAGCTCCTGGATGGTATATGGCAATAATGAATTATTTATGAAATCTCTTACTACCGATCAGGATTATTACTTCTGTGTGGAAGCATTTAATGAGAATGGCGTATCTTTACGTTCAGAAGTGAAACATGTAAAATAACAATGCTATGAAACGATTAATCAGTGCTATTTGTCTTCTTTTCTTCCTGTTACCTTTGCCTGCTCAGGAAACGTACCAGAAAGAAATCTTTATCTCTTCCCGGGGAGATACCTTGCAGTATCGCTTGCTGCAACCGGAAAATATGAAAAAGAGTGAGAAGTATCCTTTGGTGCTTTTTCTGCATGGTGCAGGGGAGCGCGGTAATGATAATGAGAGGCAATTGACCCATGGTGGACAAATGTTTTTGAATCCGGTGAACCGGGAGAAATACCCGGCATTCGTGCTTGCACCACAGTGTCCCGAAACGGGCTATTGGGCATACTCGGCACGTCCTGAATCATTTCTGCCGAATGAGATGCCGTTGAATGAACCGATAACTCCGATTTTTCAGACAGTGAAGGATTTGCTGGATACTTATCTGGCAATGCCTCAGGTTGATAAATCACGTATCTATATCGTTGGACTTTCCATGGGAGGAATGGGAACCTTTGACATGGCTGTCCGTTTCCCGGAGATATTTGCTGCTGCTGTGCCTATTTGCGGTACAGTAAATGTGGCGCGCCTGAAAGCTGCTAAGTCTGTAAAGTTTCGTATTTTCCATGGTGATGCTGACAATGTGGTTACACCTGAAGGTTCGCGTGCGGCATACAGGACTTTGAAGAAGGCAGGTGCTGATGTGGAATACATCGAGTTCCCGGGATGTAATCATGGTAGCTGGAATCCGGCTTTCAATTATCCCGACTTTATGAGTTGGCTGTTCAGTCAGAAGAAATAGTTTAAAGAAAAATGAGGTTTTGCCAGCATTTTGACACAACCTCATTTTTCTTTAAACTATTTTTCTTCATAATCCCCGTTAGCTTTAATCAGCTCAATCAGCTTTTCTACAGCTTCTTCTTCGGGAATATTCTTTTCAATGCATTCTTTCTTCTTATACAGACTGATTTTCCCACGTCCGGCACCTACGTAGCCATAGTCAGCATCAGCCATTTCTCCGGGACCATTGACGATGCAGCCCATAATACCTATTTTCAATCCTTTCAGGTGTGAAGTAGCGGCTTTTACACGTGCTATGGTACTTTGAAGATTGAACAGGGTGCGTCCGCATCCGGGACAGGAGATATATTCCGTTTTGCTGGTGCGTATACGTCCTGCTTGCAGAATACCAAAGGCTGTGGCATCTACTACAGCATGACTGAGATCTCCCTGGTTGAACAGGAAAATACCATCGCAAAGGCCGTCGAAGATAAGTGCTCCCATGTCAGCAGCAGATTTTATCTGCAAGTCCTCCGCTTCATTTTCAGCATAGTGCTGGAAGAATACAACCGGATTTTTCAGTCCTTCCTGCATCAATTGGTGAACTAAGGCACGATGTTCTCCAAGTCGGTTAGGATGGTTACTCTGTGATATAATGACTACTTCCGGATGATGTTTCAGACAAGCAATCACTTCTTCTGTTTGTGCCATGTAAGGCATAAACATGAATTTCAAATCGGCTTGGCAATTGCCCATAAGTGGCATCTGCTGGTAATTGAAAGCCGGATAGGTTCCGGGCTCTTCTTCCCATACATCCGCATCCAGAATGTATTCCACTCCTTCTTCACGAATTTCTGGTAAGGCACGTCCGGCATAGATGTAATCCGGAATGAATTGAGGGTTCGTATCGAATTTTCCGTCCATGCGTTCGGCAATGACTACAGGCAGGTGATTCCCGCCTATGTTGCGTACGGCAGTTGTTTCACGTCGTACCGGAGAAAGATAATTGAAACCTTCTGCTTCCACTCCGGGTATGTAAGGATGATCCTGGTGCTGCATGATATAATCCACCAACTTTCGTGCTACAGGTATTTCTGCTTCCGGAGCTTCGCTCAGAGAAACACGAATGGTATCACCCAGACCGTCGGCTAGTAATGCGCCGATGCCCAGGGCAGACTTGATACGTCCGTCCTCACCATCACCGGCTTCTGTAACACCAAGATGCAATGGGAATTGCATTCCTTCCTTTTCCATTACGGCAGCCAGCAGGCGAACCGTTTTCACCATTACTACTGTATTGGAGGCTTTGATAGAGATGACAACATCTGTGAAATTTTCTTTTATACAGATGCGCAGGAATTCCATGCATGATTCCACCATACCTTCCGGTGTATCGCCGTAGCGAGACATAATGCGGTCGGACAGTGAACCATGATTTACTCCGATACGGATGGCTGTATGATTCTCCTTGCAGATATTCAGGAAAGGAACGAACCGGTCATGTATCTTCTGCAATTCTTGTGCATATTCTTCGTCTGTATATTCCAGATGCTTGAAGGTGCGTGCGGCATCTACATAGTTTCCCGGATTGATACGTACTTTCTCAACATACTGTGCTGCTACATCTGCTACCTTTGGGTTGAAGTGGATGTCGGCAACCAGTGGAACCATATATCCATCCCGGCGTAAACCGGCATTGATGTTCATCAGGTTTTCCGCTTCTTTAATGCCTTGTGCTGTCAGACGTACATATTCACCTCCGGCATTTACAATTAGTTTGGCCTGTGCTACGCTGGCTTCTGTATCCTGCGTAGCGGTGTTTGTCATACTCTGTATGCGTATAGGATTGGAGCCGCCCATAGGGGTGGCTCCAATATTTACTTCTGATGTTTCCCGACGGGAATAGTTGAATAAATCCACATTAATTAACTTTGTATTCGTACTTTACTTCTTTCAGTTCTTCGTTCGCCTTTACGATTTTCTTTTTCAGCCCTTCTTTGTAGGCTGCAAAAGTTTCAGCGAGATCGGTATCGCTCAAAGCCAGCATTTGTACAGCAAGAATGGCAGCATTCATGGCACCATTGATGGCAACTGTGGCTACAGGGATTCCGGGAGGCATCTGGATGATAGAGTACAGGGCATCTACGCCATCCAGCACAGAACCTTTAACGGGAACTCCGATAACAGGCAGTGTTGTGTTGGCAGCGATGACTCCGGGCAGAGCAGCAGCCATGCCGGCAGCTGCGATTATCACTTTAACGCCGCGTCCGCGGGCGTTCTTTGCAAAATTCTCTACTGCTTCCGGAGTGCGGTGTGCAGAAAGAGCGTTCATTTCGAACGGTACATGTAAATCATTCAGCAGTTGAGCGGCCTTTTCCATAACAGGAAGGTCGGAGGTGCTGCCCATGATGATGCTTACTAATGGAGACATAATTATTTAGTTATTAGTGTTTAGTGATTAGTGATTAGCAAGCTTCTCAATATCAATTTGCTAATCACTAATCACTAATAGTTAATCGTTAATCAACGCTTTGTAGGCAGCAGCATCCAGCAATGAATCGAAGTCTGCATCAGCATCCGGTTTCATTTTGATGAGCCAGCCTTCGCCGTACGGATCTTTGTTTACCAGTTCCGGTTGGTCGGCAAGAGCCTCGTTTTGTTCCAGGATTTCTCCGCCTACGGGCAAGAAAAGATCCGAAATGGTTTTTACTACTTCAATGGTTCCGAATACTTCGTCGGCTGCCAATGTTTCACCCTCTGCCTGGATATCTACGAATACGATATCGCCCAATTGTTCCTGAGCGTAATCGGTGATACCTACATAAGCTACATCGCCTTCAAGGCGTATCCACTCGTGTTCTTTGGTGTACTTTACATTTTCTGGGAAATTCATGATCATTATTTTTAAAGGTTAATACTTATATTAATTACAAATTACTAATTATAAATTACGATTCTTTGTTCACTCTTAATTCTTTACTTATCTTAGAATAAGAAAATGCGGAACAGGATATTACTCAGTGGATGAAGCACCAATAAGGAGCAAATCAATCCTACGGCAAAACCTACCAGTACCTCTCCCAATGTATGATGCTGTAAAATAATACGTGCTGTGCCCAAGACACCTGCAATCAGGATGAACAAACATAGCCACCATACCGGATTGTATCCGAACAGGGCACTGAAAGATACCAATCCTCCTACAATAGCCCCTACACCTGCCATATGCTCGCTTAACTTCCATTTCAGATTGACAACAATACAGATAACCATCATGATCAATGCAGCAAGAATAATACCTGTCATGTACCAGGGAATATTCAGGCGATGCATCATCACCAGACAGAATACGTATGAAGTAATAGTAAGTAGGAATGGCATAAAACGCCGTTTACGTTCTCCTAAGTCTTCGGGACTGAAACCGTTGATCTTACGGAACAGGAAGATGGTGAGCGTAGGCATAAGAATGGTGAAGCAGTACACTACTCCCAGCACAATCAGCTTATACTGTATAGGCATGATGCGCAGATATGAGAAAAGGAACAGAATCAGAAACGCCAGGAACGGGATAGAAAACGGCGTGAATATAGCCGATATCACCCGGGCTGTCCGGATTAAGCTCCTGTCTGCCACAATATGTTGTTCTTCAACCATTTTAATTTATAATTTTACAATTGGATTCATTAATCATTTACCACCTTATCATTTTATAATTACTTTCTCAGCCTTGCCACCGGTATGTTCAACTGTTGCCTGTACTTGGCTACCGTGCGGCGTGCTATCGGATATCCTTTTTCTTTCAGTATATCCGTCAGTTCATCATCCGTATAAGGTTTCTTTTTATCTTCATTGTCAATGCATTCCTTCAATATCTTACGAATCTCGCGTACAGACATTTCTTCACCGTCCTCGGTGACATATCCGTCATTGAAGAAAAATTTCAGTGAATAGATGCCGTAGTTGGTTTGCACATATTTGCTGTTGCTGACGCGGGAAATGGTTGAAATGTCCAGTCCGGTACGTTCGGCAACATCTTTCAATATCATAGGACGCAGCAATGATTCGTCTCCTTCGAGGAAGAACGGACGTTGCAGGTCGATAATGGCTTGCATAGTAGTCATTAATGTATTCTGACGTTGCTTCACGGCATCGATAAAGCCTTGTGCTGCATCCATTTTCTGCTTCAGGAACATCATGGCTTCTTTCGACTCTTTCGACTGGTTAGCCCTGTTTTTGGTATGTTCTTCCACCATCTCGGTGAAGTCGCGGCTCATACGCAGTTCCGGAACGTTCCGGTTGTTCAGAGCCAGATTGATGGTACCATCGTCGTATGTATCTACAATGAAGTCGGGGATGATCTGTTGCATGTTCCGGCCGATGGCTTCACCCAGGGAGGCACCCGGACGCGGATTGAGTTTGCAGATCTCTTTGATAGCCTGTTCAAAAGCGTCTTCTTCCAGTCCGAGCTTCTGCTGTATCTTGTCCCAATGCTTACGGGTGAATTCTTCGTAACATTCGGAGATGATCGCTTCTTCTATATAAAGTAGAGGGTTCGGGGTGAAGTGCTGTTGTTCTATCTTGCGATGAATCTGAATGAGCAGGCATTCTTGCAGGTTGCGTGCGCCAAGTCCGGCGGGGTCAAAGTCCTGGATAATCTTCAGTGCTTCTTCCAATTCCTCCTGGGTGCATTCGATGCCGGCGTAGATGGCAAGTTCATCACAGATGCTATCCAGAGACTTACGTAGCAGGCCGTCGTCATCCAATGATCCGATCAGATATTCCGCCAGTTCACGCTGATGCTCGGTCAGGTCACGTTCGCTTAGTTGCTCCTTCAGAGTTTCGTAAAAAGAAGTAGCATCGGAGAAAGGTATTTCTTCAGCCTGTTCACCTTTGCTACGGTTGTTTTCCTGCAATTTGTAGTCGGGGATATCGTCTTCGCTCAGATAGTCGCTTAATGAATCATATTCATTGGCTCCGTTGTCTTCTGCGGAACCTCCCGTATCGGAATTTTCAGAAAAGTCGTCACTTGCCGTATCTTCCTTTCCTTCTTCCAGAGCCGGATTTTCCAGAAGTTCCGCATGTATACGGTCTTCCAGTTCTACAGCGGGCAATTCCAGTAGCTTCACTACCAGAATCTGCTGGGGCGACAGTGTCTGTACCTGTTGCTGCGCTTGAGTTTGTACTTGTCTGGAACCTTGTGCCATACTTATTCTTTTCTTTTACTCGCCACAAAGATAATGCAAACCGAGACAGAATAAAATGAACGAGTTCATTTTTTATGCCGAGGCGCAGCTTATCTTCGCACTTTTTGCAAAAATAGTGAATAGTTCGGGAACGCGAAATGTTCTCGGTATAAGTTTTTCATGCAAGCATGAAAGTTTGGCGCCTAATTTACATTATCTTCGTTAAAAGCGAAGATAAGCTGCACATCAGCATTAAAAAATAAGCAAGCTTATTTTGTGCTGCTTTTGGTTTGCATTATCTTTGTGCGTATCAACTTAAAAAATTGCAACGTTATGTTTGATAAAGAAACTTATGTGCAGCGCAGAGCCCTGCTGAAAAAAAATGTTGGCTCCGGAGTGTTACTATTCTTGGGAAATGACGAACAAGGACTGAATTATGAAGATAATGCTTTCCGTTATCGTCAGGATTCTACCTTTCTCTACTATTTCGGCTTGTCGTTTGCCGGACTTTCCGCTATCATTGACATCGATGAGAACAAAGAAATCATTTTCGGGGACGAACTGACTATCGACCATATTGTGTGGATGGGCACACAGCCAACTCTGAAAGAGAAGAGCGAACGGGTAGGTATTCGGGAGACACTTCCTTCTGCCGGAATTATCAGCTATCTGCACAAAGCCGTACAAAAGGGGCAGACGGTACATTATCTTCCGCCTTACCGTCCCGAACATAAGTTGAAACTCATGGATTGGCTGGGTGTTCCGCCTGCACGCCAGGAAGGTTCCGTACCGTTTATCCGTGCGGTGGTGGCACAGCGTAATTATAAATCTGCTGAAGAGATTGCAGAAATAGAAAAAGCATGTGATGTGACTGCCGACATGCATATCAAGGCGATGGAAGTGATTCGGCCGGGTATGTACGAATATGAAGTTGTGGCAGAGATGAACCGTGTAGCCGAAATGAATAATTGCGAACTTTCTTTCCCTACGATTGCCACAATCAACGGACAGACTTTGCATAATCATTATCATGGTAATAAAATTAAATCGGGTGACTTGTTCCTGATCGACGCCGGTGCGGAACTTCCGTCGGGTTATTGCGGTGACATGTCGTCTACTGTACCTGCCGATAAAACGTTTACTTCAAAACAACGTGCCGTTTACGAAATTCAGAATGCTATGCATCTGGAATCTGTAAAGGCTCTCCGTCCGGGTATCCCTTATATGGAAGTGTACGACTTATCTGCCCGCGTAATGGTAGAAGGTTTGAAAGGACTGGGCCTGATGAAAGGAAATGCAGATGATGCAGTGCGCGAAGGTGCTCATGCATTGTTCTATCCTCACGGTCTGGGACACATGATGGGACTGGACGTGCATGATATGGAAAACTTGGGAGAAGTGTGGGTAGGGTATGACGGTCAACCCAAGAGCACACAGTTCGGACGTAAGTCTCAACGCCTTGCTATTCCTTTGGAACCGGGCTTTGTACATACTGTTGAGCCGGGTATCTACTTTATTCCTGAATTGATTGACATGTGGAAAGAAGGAAAGAAATTCACAGACTTTATCAATTATGACAAAGTGGAAGAATATCGTGACTTCGGCGGTATCCGCAATGAAGAAGATTATCTTATTACAGAAACCGGTGCCCGCCGCTTAGGCAAGAAGATACCGTTGACTCCGGAAGAGGTGGAAGCGTTGCGATAGTATCAATTTAAGAATGAGTCTAATGAAAAAACTACTATTCTTATTTTGTCTTTTGTCCTGGAGTGTATTGCATGCACAAAAGACGATTAATCGGCCTCCGTTTATAGCAAAGGCAACGGAAACCATTGAGATAGCTGCTATTCATTTGTCGGATACAGCTACCGTGGTTGATGTGGATGCAAAATTTATTCCAAAGAACTGGATACGTATTGCTCCTGCTACTTGTCTGGTTGCAGATAATGGTGAACGTTACCAGGTGCGGCAGGGAGTAGGCATAGAGTTGGGCCAGGAATTTTGGATGCCTGAGTCGGGTGAGGCTACTTTTTCTTTGATATTTCCACCTCTGCCGGCATCTGTAAAGTCGTTTGATTTTGTGGAAGGTGAAGGTGAAAGAGACTTTAATCTTTTTGGTATCAGCCTGATCGGGAAGTTGCCCAAACTCCAATTGCCTAAAGACTTAGGGAAAGCCGGCAAAGCGACTGCTGTTGCTTTGCCGACGCCTGAAATCAAAGAGGGAACCGCTATCATCAGTGGGCGTATTCTGGATTATAAGCCTTCATTTCGCATGAAAGTCGAACTACATTCAGCTGATTTTTTATCTGCTTATGGACAAAAGAATACAGAGTTAAAGTTGGATGAAGCAGGAAATTTTCATACGGAAATGCCTGTTTCACATCCTTCTGTGGCCTATTTAAGTGTGGGTGGCTCTGTTATTTCTTTTTTATTGTCTCCAGGTGGCGAAACCAAGATTACTGTAAATCTTCGTGAGATGACGCGTGCTTCCAGTCGTTTGCGGAAAGATGCGAAACCTGAAGGGAAGAAGGTTTATTTTGAAGGACTGAATGCCGGATTGAATACGGAGATGAATTCCGGATTAGAGATTCCTCTTTGTTCTGTTGAGCTGAAAGACTTGTATGACATGAATCCGGACCAGTACAAGGCATATTGTATGCAGAAGTATGAGGAAGCAGACAAGGCGATCCACGCTAATAAGAAGATAAGTAAGGCTTATGCGGAACTGTTGACGGTGCTGAATAAAGATGCATTGTATGGGTTGTTATGTGGATATGATTATCAGCTATTGCAGGCTTATGCTCAGCAAAAGGGGCTGTCTGTGCGTGATGCAAGTAAAGAGTATCGTTCTCCTGAACCATCAAATGACTATTTCGATTTTCTAAGTGAATTTGGTTATATCAATTCACCCAAGTCTGTGTATTGTTTTAATTATCCTTCCAGGGTAGTTAATACCGGGTATATAAGCTTGCCGTCTGTAAAGCGAGGTGACATCTTTGATTATTTACTCAATTCCCCTAAAGTGGCCCCTAAAGATAAGGAGACGATGAAGAAATATCGCGATAATCCGTCATCGTATGATTCTTCGGTAATGAAAGAACTGAGGAATAAATATGATGCTCTTTTTCAGGAATTTGGTAGACAAGGAATGGAAGCTAACCGAAAAGCGGTTGAAGAACTGATTGGTAGCCAAGGTATCTATTATGATGTACAGAAAGCCATGCAATGTGTTTCGAAACTGGAAGATTTTACACCTTTATCTGAAGATGATTTTGCTGCGTTGCATGCAATTGAAAATTCCTATTTTCTGAACCGATTGACCGCAATGAATACGGAACTGCTTCGGAGGATAGAAGAGAATAAGAGTAAACGTGGTTTCACGGTTCGTACTTTGGCTGCAGACGTTAAAGATGATGAACTGTTTGAAGCTATGGTCGCTCCGTTCAAAGGTAAAGTGGTGCTTGTTGATTTCTGGGCTACCTGGTGTGGTCCTTGTAAGATGGCAATGAAGATGATGAAGCCCATGAAGGAAGAACTGATAGATAAGGATATCGTGTATGTCTTTATTGCCGGTGAAAATTCTCCGGAGACAACATGGAATAATATGATACCCGATATTCATGGTGAACATTATCGACTTACCAATGCACAATGGGCGGCTATCTGCAATAAATTTGAGGTTCGTGGTGTACCTACCTATCTGGTACTCGACCGTGAAGGAAAACAAACTTATCGGTCGGTCGGTTTTCCGGGAACGGATGCGGTGAAGGGTGAATTACTGAAAGCATTAAATTCTTCCGCTGACTGATCATATACTCTAATAAACGAAAGGGGCAGCTATGGCTGCCCCTTTTCGTTTATTATCTAATCGGTGTTATCAGATAAACTGTCCGTCTTCGTTGATCTTAACTTTCACTTCCTTTTCGCCTTGCTCCAGCTCTATCCAGTAGTAGTTCCCGGCAGGAGTTTCAAAATATTCGGCATCATCTACTACATAGCCGCTATATTGTGACGCTTTAATGGCATCTGTTACTTTTACTGGAAGTACATATACATCCCATGAGGTGGAAATCCATTCATAGTTTGTACTAAGCAATACTTCTTTACTTTGATTTTCGTGTATGATGTCCACTTCAATCATTCCTTTCTCCTGCTCAATCTCAATAATACGGGCGTTAGGATAATTCTTCTGTATAAGTTCTGTTACGGCAGTAACCATATTGGATGGAGCATCCGGCAGCAATGATTCATTATTGCCGTTACCGTCATCATTTACGGCTTTAATAAGAATTCCGTCTGCTGAATAATGTAAGTCCATATCTATATCCTGTGCAGATTCCACTTCTATGATGTAGATAACCTCTTTTTCGGTTCCTGCACGTTCAATGCGTTCCACTTCATTATCTTTTTGCCAAGTGGCGTATTCACTGCTCTCAAAGGAGGTCCTTACTGCTTGTGGAATGGCACTATATGGCATTTCTGTCTCCGTCATATGCCACGAACCATCTGCCTTGTACCAAGCTTCTGTTTTATATCCGTTGTCACTCTTGTTATTGAATTCAGCTTTGTAATATTGCTCTTGCGAGACAGTTTTTGTTTCCCAACTCAGGTTAGCGGTGTTAGAAAAACTACTATCGAATGCCGTGCGTACAGCTTCGGGAACTTTAGAACTTGGGAGATCGTCATCGTCATCACTGCAGCTTTGTAGGCTTAACATCCCCATAACTAATAGGGCTAAATACATTTTCAATTTCATAGTTACTTATTTTTTAGAGTTTCTGATTATTGTTGATTTTATTGCAAAGATGACGGGCAATTCTGGAAGAAATTGGGAATTTGCCTCCAAAAGTGGATAATAAATTCTATATTTGCGATTTTAACATTAAAAAGAGCAGATTGCTAATGAATTTATACTGATTATGGTACAGAAATTGGAAACACACACCCGTATTGACGTAGCTGACGTGCTGCGTGGACTCGCCGTTATGGGCATCATTGTATTACACTCCATCGAACACTTTAATTTCTATTCATTTCCTGATACAAGTACTCAAAGTGCATGGCTTAACTTTTCTGATAAAGCCATTTGGGACGGACTCTTTTTCATGTTCGGAGGAAAGGCTTACGCTGTGTTTGCTTTACTTTTTGGTTTTAGTTTCTTCATCCAGGATAATAACCAGCGTATGCGTGGCAATGATTTTCGTTTGCGTTTTTGCTGGCGATTGATCTTATTGTTCATTCTTGGTAATATAAATGCAGCTTTTTTCACGGCCGAAGTATTGGTGCTCTATTCGTTAGTCGGATTCATCTTACCACTTACCTGCAGGCTGAAAGATAAATGGTTGTTTATTCTGGCATGTGTACTTTTGATACAACCATTACCACTTTATTATGTGATATGTGCCTGCATAGATCCTTCTTTTGTGACTCCCTCTATTCCGACAGGTAGTTACTGGGGAGCTGCTTTTCAAGTGCAGAGTCACGGCACTTTCCTTGAAACTCTGCGTGTGAATTTATGGGAAGGGCAGATTGCCAGTCTTGCATGGGCTTGGGATCACGGACGTGTATTCCAGACTGCCGCTCTTTTCCTGTTCGGCTTGCTGATAGGACGTCGGGGACTTTTCCTGAAGGAAAATCTGAAATTCTGGAATAAGGTACTTTGTGGCGCTCTTATCGCTTTCTTCCCCCTATATGGATTGGGTAATATGTTGCCGGGTTTCATCGTTAGTAAGTCTATTCTTACTCCTTTGTTACTAATCATAACTTCCTTGTCCAAATTTGCATTTATGCTGATATTGGTGTCGGGTGTTATCTTTGCTTTCTATCGGACAAACCTGCATGACTGGTTGATGAAGATTACTCCTTACGGTAAGATGAGTCTTACAAATTATATTACTCAGAGTATTATCGGTTCGTTGTTGTTCTATAATTGGGGTCTTGCACTTCACTCTCAGTTGGGTATAACAGCCAGCTTCCTGGTAGGAGTAGTGCTCTTCATCGTGCAGCTTGCTTTCTGCCGTTGGTGGATGAGCCGTCATGCACACGGTCCGCTGGAATACTTGTGGAAACGAGCGACTTGGTTGAAATAAAAGATTTTTTATAGATATTTTTCCCACAGATAGCGGAGCGGACTGAGTAGACGTGCAGTTACGCTCCGTTCGTCTGTCATGACCTCTGCTGTGCCGGAAAGTTCTCCTTTAAAGTCCAACTGCTTGCCATATGAGGTGCATAAATTTTGTGGCAGACTTACCGTGACAGTGTACATATTGTCCTCGCTTGCTAATAGTGAAACAGACAGCACTTCTCCGGTGAGGAAGCCGAATTCCATGTATGGATACCCTGTCACACTGATATTCACTCTTTGTCCGGGGCATACTTTGCCTGATCCGCTGACGGGTAATTTTATTTTTCCTATAATGTCACCGGGAGTAGAGGCTACAATAGAGAACACTTTATCTCCCGCATTGACATTCTGGTTCTTCTGCCAGATATTATTGTAAGATAATATACCACTGGCAGGGCTGGTAAAGAGATATCCCAACTCCCAATCGCTGATGCTTACCTGTAAATCATTGAGGGCTGATTTTAACGAAGTGCTTATTGTATTGGCTTCCCGATTACGTTCCATACGGATTTCTACAATATTCTGTTGTAATTGCGCCTCTTGTATTCTGGCAGATGAAAGTGAAGTCATTAGTTGCTCTCTCCCTTGCCTGCGATTCAGATAGGTTTGTTGTGCTTCTTCATAATCAGCTTTCGATATTAATCCTTTGTCGAAGAGTTTCTTTTCCCGGCTATGGGTAGCGGAAGCTATCTGTACCTGTTCTTCATCAAGTTCTGCTTGTTTATTCAGATGCCGGATGTACTTCTGATACTCTTGCAGTTCTTTGCAGGCGGCCTGCTCTTTCTGGGCGTAGAGGTCTATCGACAGAAAATTACGATAATCTGTCAAGCATTTGATGAAAGAGGCATAAGCATTCTGAATGTTTCCGAGTTCCGGTTTCTCTGGAAACACGGTTTGGCAGATACAACTATCCGTCAGAATGAAAGAAGTAATCCTTTCTTTCAGTTCCAATACATGGGCAGTGATGGCAGGATTCTCCAGTACAGCTATGATATCTCCTGCTTTTATGGTTTCACGGTCTTTTCGATATACCTCCTGAATTTTTCCACTTCCTCTTGCCACGATCCATACGGGCGGATGCTCTGTGGTGATGGTGATTCCGGCACTTACTATATCCGGGTATTTGAAGAAAGAGCCGCCGATGAAAAGCAGTGCCAATACCCCGAAGAATACGGTTATTCCCCACCTGATCAATGCGTGTGGCGGTCGCGTCAATATCTCCTGCACCTCCTCACACCTCAATTCTATGTCCTTTTCTTCTTGTTTCTTCATAACTCTCAACTCTCCATTTTCAACTCTCCACTTATTAAAGTTCCAATTGGTTCTTCACCAGCTTGTAATATCTTCCTTCCAGAGCAATCAGCGCTTCATGCGTTCCGGTCTCTGCTATCCTGCCCTGTTCTATGACGATGATTTGTTCCGCATTCCTTACGGTGCTCAACCGGTGGGCTACCACTACGGATGTCCTGCCTTTGAAGAAGGTTTGCAGGTTGTTCATGATAGTGCGTTCGTTGTTGGCATCCAGTGCATTGGTTGCTTCGTCGAAGAAGATGAATTCCGGGTCTTTGTACACGGCGCGGGCTATGAGTATGCGTTGTTTCTGTCCCTGACTTAATCCGTGCCCTTCCTGTCCTATCTTAGTATTGTATGCTAAAGGCAATTCTTCTATGAAATCGTGTATATTTGCCACTTCAGCAGCATGGCGCAGACGTTTCTTGTCGATATGCTCTACTCCGGGTGCAATGTTACCGGCAATACTGTCGGAGAAGATGAAACCATCCTGCATTACTACGCCGCACCGCTTGCGCCACTCGCGAATACTGTAACTTCCCAGTGGAGTATCCCCGATGAAGATATCGCCGCTTGCGGGCGGGTAGAATCCTAACAGTAGTTTAACGAGTGTTGTCTTTCCGCTTCCGCTCATACCCACGATGGCCGTTTGCTTGCCCGGCGGAATCACTAGGTTGATGTCGTCCAGCGTCGGGTATTCGCTTAGCGGATCATATTTGAAGTTAAGGTTTTGGAGTCTTATTTCTTTTCCTTCCGGTATTTCCCGCAGTAATTCGCGGGTGGGGTCTTCTTCATCCGGCTTGTCGCGCACTTCGCTGAGGCGGTCCATGCTGAGCCGTGCGTCCTGCATATCGCGGGCAAAGGCGATGAGCTCATTTACCGGACTGTTCAACTGTCCGATGATGTATTGCACGGACAGCATCATACCCAGTGTCATTTCCCCTTTCACTACCAAGCTCGCTACGAGTGCGGTAATCAGCAAGTTCTTGCTTTGATTAATCAGCACCGCTCCCGAATCCTGATACTGTCGCAAGGCAAGGCTCTTAATGTTTACTCTGAATAGTTTAGCTTGTATCCGCTCCCATTCCCAACGTTTCTGTTGCTCGCAGGCACTGAGCTTTATCTCCTGCATGCCGTTCACCAGTTGCACTACCGTACTTTGGTTGGCACTTTGCTGGGCGAAACGCTTGTGGTCCAGTTCGGCGCGCTTCTTCATGAAGAGCCAGACGTATGTGACGTACAGGGTGCTTCCTCCCATGAAAATAAGGAATATCATGCCGCTGTACACCAGCAGCACAATGCCGAAGATGATAATATTGAATACGGAAAAGATGACGCTGAGGCTGCTTCCCGTCAGGAAATCCTGTATGCGTTTGTGGTCGTTGATGCGTTGCAGGATGTCTCCTGTCATTTTGCTGTCGAAGTAGGCGATGGGCATCTTCATCAGTTTGATAAGGAAGTCCGATATGAGGGCGATGTTGATGCGTGTGCCCAGATGCAGCAGTATCCAACCCCGTATAAAATCTACGGCGCTGCTGCTGAAAGACAGCATCAACTGGGCAATCAGTACCAGATAGATAAAACCGAGATTCTGGTTATTGATACCAAAGTCTACTACAGATTGTGTGAGGAAAGGTAACATGAGTTGTATCATGCTGCCCAGTAGCAGACCTAGAAGGAGTTGTCCCACCAGCCCCCGGTACGGGCGGAGATAGGAGTAGAGGAAGCTAAAACCTTTGCGATTCACTTCGTCTCCCTCGTCTTCTATTGTATAAAATTCCGGTGTGGGTTCCAACAATAATGCTACTCCTGTGTCTTCTTCGTTCTTTCGGGAACTCAGCCAGCAATTGCAGAATTCTTCTTTGGTGTATTTCAGCTTTCCTGCTCCGGGATCGGCCACCCAAACATGCTTGTCGTTGAGCTTATATACCACGACAAAGTGTTGCTGGTTCCAGTGTATGATGCAGGGTAGAGGAGCTTCTTGTAACTTTTCATACCCCACTTGTACGCAGATACTGCGAAAACCAATCTTTTCTGCCGCTTCACTGATGCCAAGCATGGATACCCCCTCACGGGTGATGAATGATTTTTCCCTTAATCCTTCCAGCGAATAGCGTTTGCCGTAGTAGGCGGCCACCATGCGGAGGCAGGTGGGGCCGCAGTCCATGGCGTCGTGCTGGATGTAGTGAGGGAAGTGCTTCATTGTTTTGTTAAACTATCTAAGGTTTGCATCAGTTGTTCATCGTGCAAATCTTTTGCAATAATTCTGCAATTACGGTCTAATAGAAAATTCCTCGGAATCCTTTCTATTCCCAATACTTCAACAGATCGCACATTTCTACGATCCTGATCTGTTCCTATTACATGAATGAATTCTTGTGTCTGGTCTTTTTCTATTGCATTCCTCCAGGTATTATGTCCTATATCGATAGAAACGGCATAAATTTTAATGTCGTTTGGATATTTTTTTAAAACTTCTTTTATATATGGTATTTGTGCTCTACATGGTTTACACCAACTGGCCCATATATCTACAAATATGAATTTGCTTTTTAAATCGGAAAGTGATATTTCTTCTTCTGTTATAGAGGGTAATTTTAGTGATAATTTACTTCCAATTTGAGTACTCTGTTTGGTTCTTTCATATTTTTCTCTTTTTATGTCTATTTCGTTTAGTCTTCGTCGGGTATATTGGGTTCGTTCACTTTGGACAGGGGCATTCTCATAAGTCAATGCTGCTGCAGGATAGTTCGGGAACTTTAGTGCAATATATTCTCTCAAAGCCTGTAGACTATCAACTGTTAAAGAATCTTTGAAGAACATTTTAATCATTGCGCAACTCATTTTAGCAAGTTCTTGGTGGGGGTTGTTATAGATGTTTCTAATATAGAATTCCTTTAGTAAACGATTGTAGTATGAAATACTATCTTCCGATGCTTCTCCTATTTTTACCCAATAACTTCTCGCTTTTTTTTCAAAATCAGTGCAAATATTATGATATTTACCTTTTATGGCATTTTTCCATAATGTATTTCTATCTTTGGCGGTGAGAGCAAGTTCAACAGTATCATTAGGAAGTGCATGGATGTATAAACTTTGTGGACCTTCCTTGGAAAAGGCGAGTCTTAATGTATTACCATAAGGGACAAATCCATGAAGTCTGACTGTTTTTTGACCTTTCTCTATTTTGGCTGAGTCCCAAAATGCCTGTTCTGAACCAGATATCCACGAACAGAAGGACCAAAGATATACTTCTTGTTCCTCTTCTGTCATGTCATCATCTAAATGTAAAATGACTTCTATGTTTCTTTTCCCTTCATCTATTATTGAAGAGTAGAGTATGCTTAAACTACATAATATAGCGGTGAGTGGTAGAATGATTTTCATCATATAACGGTATTGTAGGAGCTCTTTTAGAGAGCTCCTGTTTTAAAGATTTAAACCTTTATGACTTCTTCACATATAGCCTTACCTTTGCCCCAAGCTGCATCTGCACCAGCTTGTGCGTCTTCAACACTTGTGTTTTCAAAAGTAGCTTCTTTCTCTCCGTTAAAGGTAGTACAGTAGACTTCAGCACCGCCAGTGATTTCATTCATTTGAGTCTTACTCATCTTGAATGCTTCAAAATTTTCAAAATTCTTCATGCTTTTAAAGAATTAAGGTCAATAATAATGTTAACAGTGGGAAGCTTAAAGTATCACCCTATTGACTTCTGTTTTGCAAAACAATATCTTTATGTCAATACATATTTCAACTCTTTTAGTTGATAGAATTCCGGTACATAATATCCGTCAATAATTATAGAAGGCGTTTGACTGATATGTTGTTGCGAACAATAGATTTGCTGTTGTTTCCATATCCTTTGTTCTTCTACAGTGATAGCATATTTGTCAACTTCTTTTATATTATGATTTTTGTACCATTCTTCCAATGCTGTTATTGCTTGCTCCCATCCGTCTGTACGGTAAGTTGCGATAATGGTTTTGGCTACTTTCTCTCCAATCCCGTCTTTTGGAAAAGTTAGGAGTACTAATGATATAGAAACATTGGAGGCAATTTCTTTGATGTGCGAATGCATTCTGGCGCAATTCTTGCAGTTGGGATTAGTTACAATCATCAACTGTGTTGTGCTTGAAATCTGGTTATGCAATGCTATTTCTTTATTGACCATTGCTTCAATCTGAGTTTCTGCAAACAATAGCTTCTGAAAGCTATCAGGATTCAATAGTTTTGAAAATTGTACTTTTAACTGCTTCCTTTCTTCTTTTACCTTTAATAGGGCTCTGATTTGTAACCACCCGGCTAAACAAATACAGGCGATTGCTATAAAAGAGAGCATGGCAGAGAGTGAAAATTCCCTATTGAATTGTCCTTGTAGAATATAAAGTGTTACGCAACTGCTCCATACAGTCAGATTAATAAGCATGCAGAGCATACATCCTTTGCGAATAATGAATAGCTGATAGATTACAGAATAGAATGTAAATCCTATTGCGATAATATTGCATGTTACGCTAATGCCGTAAAATTCATACGGACAGATAAGGGCGAATAACAATAAAACACTGAAGTAGAGTAGCGATAATTCTCCCAACCCCATTCCTATGATATGAGAACCTTTGGAATGTAGAACTTCATTGCAATCAATCATTTTGCCAATATGACAGAAACGATGCAAGAACCTACTGTTGACAGTTTCTTTATATAGTATTGCGGAAGATACAAGGACCCCTATGCATAATGTAAGCAAATAGGGTGATATTCCTGTTGAGTAATTACGCTTTGTGCTGTATAATATCAATAGAATGGCAATGATACCGGCTAACAATAGTTGGTGGCGTTGAATCCACATTGTTATATTTTTCAGCTTGCAGTTCTTCTCCTGAATGGTACTTTCCGTTACTTCTCCCACTAATACACTGCCTGTCCATTTCTGTAAGAACTGCTGTTTGCTTACTCTCAGGCGTTGGCTGTGGGATAGGGTGATATGCGTTTCTTCTATTTTTTCAATCAGGCAAAAGGGGGAATCGTTATCATTCATGATGACAATACATGGAGCTTCCAATTCATCCAGAAATTCTTTGGGAAGTTGATATGCCGCATTGTTGATGTGGAGTGAGTCCAGTGCATCACTGATGCCCCGCATGCTGTTGCCTAACGGTGTGTCGAGCAAACGGTATACGGTCGTTTTACTCACTTTTACGTGTAATGCATGTAAATAGTGGTAGAGTACTTTACCGGCGTTATCAACTTCCAACATAATGTTTCTCTTTTAATACTTAAAGTATAAATTCACCTTTTAAATAGGTCTCATCTGAAATAATTTCGATATGGTATGTATCTGAATCTTGCATATTTAAGTCAATAGAGACTACTGTCGGATTTATATATTCTTGTGAATAAACAGTTTCACCAATAGATTCTATGGTAATTTTTATGGTGACTATCTGCATTACTTCTTCAAAAGATATGGATATTACTTTATTATATAAATAGGCGTGTGCAACTTGCGGAATAATACTTCTACTTATAGGTTTGTCCGGTTTGAAATCCTTTAATGGAATTTCTCTTTCTGTATTGTTATATTCTATCATACTTCCATTTTCTTGTGCCTGAATGGAACAAATACTAATAAATACAGTACTTAATATGATCAAAAGTGTTTTCATAAAATTATTTTTTATTATTATGTGATATGTGCAAATTAAGAGATTGTTTTTTATAAAAACAACCCTAAATGTGTGTAGTTTTTGTGTAGTTTTGCCTTGTCGAGTGTAGTTTCTGTGTAATATGAGATATCTTTTTCAAATAGAAGTGATAGCTTTGACGAAATTATCATTTTTATTGAGTTTCATTTTCTTTTCAAGAATACCACTTCGTCTTTTATATATGCTATTAGGGGTTCTGTTCAAAATGATTCCAAGTTCCTGTATCGAAAAATCTGACAAGTGAATGCAACAAAAGAAAATGTCTTTATCATTCAGTGCCGGGAAGTTCTTTCTCAAGTGTGAAGTATATTCAGGAATCAAACAATTGATTTCCTTTATTAACAACTTCTGGTCATCGTTTGTTAATTCTGGTTTTTCTGTTGATTTAGGACTTATCTCATCTTGATGATTCAATATGCTTTTGGCTTTCCCATAGAAAGTCGTTTCTTGCAATTGACCTTTAACTTTTTCGATATCTATTTCTATAGGCTTTATGCTATATTTCTCTCTATCTGATGATACTTTTTTATATCGTTTTATAAGTAGATAGCACCCCGTTATAAGTATGCATATGCTGATATATGATACCCATCTTTTCAAGGGAGAATCAGATTTAGATTTGGGTGGAGTGGGAGAATAAAATATATTTGTTGGCGATATAGAGAGAAATTGATTGTGCGCGCTATCTCGATATGCTGAATAAAGTCTCTCGAGCTCTAGTGATTCTTCTAATTTATTTAATTTCTTGGCAATATCGGCAAGGCGCATATAAGCGTTGGCTTTGGTGATGTATTCTTGGGTATGCAAGGCTTTATTGAAATAGAGATGAGCAGAATCATATAGCCGAGCTTTGTAGTAGACGTCTCCTAATAAAAGATAACCTTTGGCATATAATACAGTATCAGTTAAGAGGGTGAAATTTTCTTTAGCGTATTTTATAGCCTCTTTATTTTTTTGCATTCGACTGTACAGGGCACTTAAAGAAGATGCAATGTCAGCTTTCAACATATTGTTGGAAAAATGTCTTGCTAGTTCTGAGGCTTGTAATAGTAAGGATTCAGCTTGCTGGTAATGTGCTTTTCCTTTTTCTATATTTATACTTCCGCGTTTGGATAAGGCTTCAACCAAGTTGATTGTGTCTTTCTGCAAGGTCGCTTGCTGCTGCATCAACTGATATATGGAATCCGCATTGTTATAATGGTTTTCTTGATAGTAAATGTTGCCAATATTATTATATATCAATGATAATAGTTTTGACCTTTCACTGTTCTTAGCATAATAGCTTGCATTTACATATAGGTTTAGTGCATGAGAATAGTTCCTTTGATCCCTTAAAACTCCTCCCCAATGGTAATACGCTTTCGCCTGCATCTGTACATCTCCAATAGAATCATAATACTGCACAGCCGTCCGTATCAGTGAATCATCTGTTTGTACAATGTAGTTTTTGTCTCTGGCTTGTGTCAGTAGCAGAGCATAGTAAGCGCGATCCGCGTGTACTGTCAGTTGTTGAGATTCTATGCTTTCCAGAATATGCAATGCACTGTCTGGATATTCTTCCATTAACGAATCTGCTTGTACTAACAGTATATTGTGATTGTGCTGTCGTGTACATGAGTTTAGTAAAAGAAAACTTATTAGCCATATTGTAACATAAATGCCCTGCTTCATTTTGATGAGTATTTGGTTAGTAGTATACAAAGGTATCTCTTTTGAGAAATATTACCAAGGCAACTGTATGTTTTTTGAGTTCTCTTTCTTCTTATCTTTCTCAACACGTTGAGAATCTTTTCTCACATAATTAAGAGTTTATTCTCATCGTATTGAGAAGAAACTCTCACCATATTGAGAAAAGATTCTCTATAAAGGGAGAATACTTTCTTTATAAAGCTTCTATTTGCTTCTTATCTGTTATCCGAGGATACTAATAAATACTTCAATTCGGCCAATTGATAAACGCTTGGCATATAGTGTCCGTTGACAATAACCGCTGGTGTATGACTGATATTATTTCGCTCACAATATTCTTGTTGCTGTCTCCAAAGTAGCTGTGCAACGTCATTGATGTAGTATTTCTCTACACCCGGTATTTCCTGAATCTCGAACCATTCCTCCAGTAAATAAGTAGCCTTTTCCCAACCTTCGGAGAGATAGGCGGAGAGAATTGTCTGTGCAATATGTGCTCCCAGACGATCATTGGTGTATATGACTAATGAGATGGATATATCCGCTGAGATCTCCCGAATGTGGTGGTGAACTTTGGCGCATGCCTTGCAGTTGGGATTCACAACTACCATCAGTCTGTCTTTTGTATGATCGGCAGAATTGTGTAAAGCTATATCAGGATGGATCATCGTTCTGACTTTAGGCTTTAACGCCAGTAGCTTCTGGAAAGTGATTGGATTGAGTAGACCGGATAATTTGACCTTCATGAAACGCTTCTCCTTGTCTGAAGAAACAAGTGCTTTTGCCTGTATCCAGAATATCAGGCAGATAACGCTGACTGCAATCATAGAAAAGAGAATCCGGATGGAAAATCTCCATTCAAAGTTATTCCGTATGATATAAAGCGATGCTGCTGTCAGCCAGACCGAGAAGGTGGTGAGCATACAAAATAGACAGGCTTTATGAATAAAGAATATCTGATATATAATAGAGTATAGCGTAAATGCAATTGCTATGAAAACAGACAGGGCAGCCAAAAAATGAAACTCTTCGGGACAGACGGCTGTGAAGAAGAACATAGTGGTGAAATACATCCACGATAGCTCTCCAATTCCTATTCCTGCAATACTTGCACCCTTGGATTTGAGTACTTCATTGCAATCTATAACTTTACCTATATGGCAGAAACGGTGTAGAAAATGATGGTCTACCATTTCTTTGTATAGGATTATAGTAGAAATGAGAATACCGCAAGTTAATGCAGAGAGATAGAGTGGTAATCCGGGGGGATAATTTCTGCTCCAGATTGAAGAGAAAACTAAGAGGACAGATATGATCCCGGCAATTAGTATTCTGTGTTGCCGACACATATAATTAATATTTTTGATCAGGCAATGAGATTCACAGATGGTTTCCCGAGTGGTTTCACCCAACAGGACAACTCCTGTCCATTGGTGAATAAATAATTTTCTACTTATGGGCATGTGGCTGACTTCGGAAGTAGTGATAATGAGCCGATCCTGTTCTATCTTTTCAACAAGACAGAATGTAGAATGGCTTGTTTCCAATTGGGTAATGAACGGGCCGTGCAGCTTCTCCAGATATTGGGGTTGAAGTTGGTAAACTACGTTCTTTACATGAAGTGCATCTAAAGCGTCACTAATACCTTGCATGGTGTTGCCCAACGGATTGTCGAGCAGACGGCATATAGTAGTCCTGCTCACTTTTACGGTCAATGACCGTAAAAAGTGATGGACTACTTCACTGGTGGCATAATCATCTCCCAGCATAGTCTGAATTTATAGTTAAAGTTTAGGTTAGGTTCTTTGTTAAAGAGTAAAGTATCCGCTTAAGCGAATTTCATCTGATACAATCTCTATCTGATATTCTCCGGAATTTTCTGCACTTACATTGATTGTGATAAGTGTAGGCATGGAATAAATCTCAGAATAAACGACTGCTCCTGTAGAAACATTTGTAATGGTAATACTTGCAGAAGGCAAATCCTTGTTGAAAACTACAGTGACTATATCACTATTAACATAGGCACTGGCGGGTTGGATGATGATGCTCCGAGCTATAGGACCACCTTCTTTAGATCCTACCGGGTCTAAGGGAATCTCCCTTTCATCATCATCGGCAAATGAAAAACGATCCTGGGCTTGCAATGAAATACTGCCCAATACTACAGTTAATACAAAAAATGCAAATAATAACTTTTTCATAAGATATACTTTTAATTTGTTACGACGGCAGCAAATTTAGAGAGAAATTATCCAATGAGAGTGTATAAAAAGTGTAGAAATGTAGGGAAAAGGTTCTATAATCTGGAATTTGCTCTTATTTTTATAGAAGTTTCTCCAGAATATCACGAAGTGACATTGATTTATCGGTGTATTTCATTTTCTGTTCTAATATTTTCTTAGTCTTTTTATATATGGCATCTCTGCTACATTCCATAATATATCTGAAATGGCTGGTAGGTATGTCTGTCAGATATAGACAGCAAAGGTGTATTTCATCTTGCGACAGGGGATATTTTGTAGCAAGACGGATAGTTATGTTATTCCAGCGTATATCAGTTTCTGCAATTAGCTGCCTCCAATCTTCTTCATCGAAATACTCGCTCGATTTATCTGTTTTCTTATATGATTGGATGATTCGTTTCATTTTTACATATACTTCAGAGTGTTCATAGGATTCTTTAAGTAATGCTTGACGTTCTGTTTTTAAAGTGTATAGTTCTTCTTCTAGGATTTGTTTTTCTGTTTGGCTGTAGTTATGTAGGGCGATCTCTTTTTGTAGAAAGTTGATTTGCTCATTTTTCTGTTGAAGCAGTTCTTCTGTCTGCTTGTTTATTTCTATTTCTTTTCGTTTGAAGTTGATTACTTCTTTTTTGTGTCTTTTCCATAATGCGAGAAATAGTGTCAAGAAAATCACTATTCCTATGGCTATATAATAATAAACTTGATCTAAGTTTGCTTTGAATTCTGATTGTTTGCGCTGTATTAGTATATTTTTCTCAGCTGTAACGATTTCAGCACTCTGTTGCTTTTGTTGGGCGCTATCCAGATAAGAAGAGTATTTTCTTTCCATCTCAAGTGCCTTTTCCAATAATCCCTGCTTTTTGGCAATATCAGCTAAACGCATATAGGCACCTGCTTTGGTATAGTGGTCTTCGCTATGAAGGCTTTTATTTAAGTAAATTGAGGCGGAATCATATTGAGATATTTTGTAATAAGCGTCACCCAAAACCAGATAGGCCCTGTCCAGTGCATTTGAATTATCTTGATTGTTGATATTGAGTTTTGCGAATTCAACAGCTTTTTCCCCCATGTTCATACGTCCGTATAATAGACTTAATGAATAAGCTGTTTTGGCTATCATACTTCTTTGATTCATGTTACATGAAATATTGAAAGCATGGAGTATTTTTTCTTCTGCTTTTTGATAGCATTCTCTTCCTTTTCTTATGTTTATCATCCCTCGTTGGGATAGTGCATCAGCCCAAAGGATAGAGTCTTTCTCCAATATTGCTAATTTTTCTGTTATTTGATAGATTGAATCGGCTTGTTCATTTAATCTTTGTAAATAGTATAAATAGGCTATATTGTTGTATATATGCCCTGTTAAACTATTGTCAAAGATTCTTTTTGAATAGGTTATGGCTTTAAAGAATTCTTTTAGAGCTTCTGGATGATCGTCTTTGTTTCTCCAAATGCATCCTAAATAATAATGTGCCCTTGCCTGCATGACTGTATTTTTAGTGGAATCATAATATTGCACTGCAATACGTATTAGAGAATCCTCAGTTTGATGGATGAAATTCTTGTCTTTGACTTGTGTCAATAATAGTGCATAATATGCGCGGTCGGCTGCTAAGTGTAATCCCTTTGGTTGAATACCCTGTAAGAAATGTAAAGCGCTGTCAGGGAACTTTTGTATGAGAGAATCGGCTTGTACAAGTTGGATGTTCGGGCTGGAACGAGTACAAGCCGCTAATATACAAGATGCAAGTAATAACATAGCTAAGATAGTGGTTTTCATTGATTTATCATTTGTTGTTGCAGCCTGCAAAAGTACCCGTTTCTGGTGATAAAACAATGTAATGTAGGTGTGGAAAATAAACAACCCCTATTCCTGAAAATAAATCAGAAATAGGGGCTTATTAATTTTAGGTGTATTTTTTATCAGGTATGTAGTTCCAATACAAAACGGCACCCCTTGGTATAACTGCTGTCCAGCGTCAGGCTACCATTCATTTTAGTAGCAATTAGAGAACAGATAGGTAGTCCCAAACCGTCACCTTCTGTAAGGTCTTTCACTTTAGTGAAAGGCTTGAATAGGTCTGCTTGTTCTTCTTCGGCAATGCCGGTTCCTGTGTCGCTTATGATGAACTGATGAGTGTGTGCTCCACGTTTTTTGAAGTCCAACCAGATTTTACCACCTTCGGGAGTAAACTCGGCGGCATTGTTCAGCAAGTGGAGAAGAATGCGTTCAAGTTGTTCCGGATTCGTTTTTACACTGAGCTTCGGTGCATTGACGGCAGTAGTTATGTCTGGTTTCAAGCCGCTTTTAATCTTATCCATAACACTTTCGCAGAAAGTATTGATGCTGATTTCACGCATTTCGTAAGCCTCTGATAAGGTGTTTTCCAAGTCAGACAGCTCTTGAATGTGTTCTGCAAAACCCTTCAGGGCACGAACGCCCGGTTGCGTTCCATCCAGAGTATTCAGGGTTGGCTCCATTTGTGCTGAGATATTCTGGATAAACTGGGTTTTCAGTTCATTGTGCTCGTTCGCAATCTGGATGGCTTTCTTTTGCTTCCGGGTAAGGAGAACGAAACGCAGCAATACGATGCCGGCCAGTACTAATACAGCAGCAAGGAGTCCGGCGAGGATGCAAAGACCAATGATGATGTACTGCTTGGCGGAGAGAGAGCTGTCTTTCTCTTCGATAGTTTGCAGGCTCTCGTCATACTTCCGTTTCAGAACATTCAGTTCATCCTGGGCGGTAAGTGCTTTTACAGAATCCGTCCAAAGAATGTACTTGTCATAAGTGCGGGCCACCAGTCCGGCATTATTTGCTTTGCGGGCAATGTCGATCAATGTCTTATAAGACTCGTCTACTTTAGCGTAGTTTTTCTGTTCCTTATATTGACCGATCAGGCGGTTGATATAGGCATCTCCTTGCGAATTCATGCCGAAAGTATAATAATAATTGGCCTGAGTATAGAGCAAATCATTATTGAGAGAGTCATTTTTGGCTGCTTTAGCAGTTTCTTCCAGCTTGGTCAGTTGCTCTTTGGCTCGGGCAGGGTTCTTAAGGTTGATGTACATTTGCAGGCGCTCCTTATTGATACGGAAGCGCAGATCCGGCATAGCCTTGCCACTTTTCTGTTCGCCTCCTGTAACCAATAGTTCCGCACCGCGCAACAGCTCGAAAGCTTCCTTATAATAGTTTTCCCGATGATAGAGGGCACTGGCGTTAACACCGCACTCTACAGCTTTGTCATACTTTTCTTGCGAGGAGAAAGCATTGTAAGCTTGCAGGAAAAGGTAACGGGCTTTAATATATTCTTTTTGTTTCAGGTTAGTTTGTGCCTGTTGCATTAGCTCATCGGCGCGGCTGGTGCTTTGCGCGAAAGTCACTGTGCTTAAACACAATACGAGAGATAGAATGAAAGCAAATTGTTTCATGAGCATAACTATTTATATGAATTTGCAAGCAAAAGTAAAATAATCTTTTAGTATTTGAAACTACTTCCGCCTAAAAATTCACGTAATAATGAGGTAAACGGTATTTCTTTGTCTTGTATGGGTGTAAAATATTTGATGAACTTCAACAAACGGTACGCTTCGGCATACTCAGGGCAGTTGCGAGGCACACTGGTCAATATGGGTTCGGCATGGCAGCGCAGTACGGCAAATTCAAACAACAGTGCGGAGTTGAACATCACATCAGCATTTTCCTGATAAGGGAATATCCATTTGTCTTCTCCGGCTCGTACACTGGGCCAGCGGGAAATGGTTTCCCGTGCCGAGTAGCCGCGGTAGTTGAAGTCTCGGATAATACGGCGCAACAAACGGTTGTCCGTAGTGGGAATCCAGTTATGGTCGTCCAGGGAAATAGTAGTCAGGGCGGACACATAGATTTTGTATTTATTCTCTGCCGGTATTTGCGGGGTGAGTTCAGGATTCAGTGCATGAATACCTTCCAGAATAAGGATGGTATGCTCGTCTATCCGTAACTTGTCACCTTTATATTCACGCTGCCCGGTGGTGAAGTTGAAACTCGGCAAGTCTATTTCTTCACCTCTTAACAGAGCTTTCAGGTCTTCCTCAAACTTTTTGAGATCGAGTGCGTAAAGTGATTCGTAATCATAATCGCCATTCGCATCTCTTGGGGTATCTTCCCGGTTCACAAAGTAATTATCCAAGGCTATAGGATATGGGCGAAGTCCGTTCGTCATAAGCTGTACGGAAAGACGTTTGCTGAAAGTGGTCTTACCCGAAGAAGAGGGACCGGAGATAAGTACCAGTTTCACACGATTGCCATTTTCACCACGGTGATAAATATCATCGGCAATTTGGGCTATCTTTTTTTCTTGCAGTGCTTCGGCTACGTTGATCAGGTCGGTGGCATGCCCCTGTTCACAGGCAAGATTGAAGTCTCCTACATTGCCCAATCCCATGATGTAGTTCCAACGGAGATGTTCTTTGAAGACATCGAGCATTTTTTCTTGCTTGACAACTTCTTCCAAAACATTGGGATTTGCTTTGTTGGGTATGCGCAGTAACAAGCCATCGTAGTATTTTACGATATCGAACAGCCAGATAAAACCGGTACTGGGTAACAGGTTACCATAATAATAGTCGATGGTGTCGCCTAACGAATAATAATAGGTATAGATAGAACCTGAGGTTTCCAGTAGTTTCACTTTGTCCGTCATTCCCCGTTCATTGAAGATGCGTACTGCTTCGGTGGTATGACATTCTGTGCGGCGGTATGTGATATTTTCATCTATGATTTCCTGCATACGCTTTTTAATGGCGGATACATCTTCCAGGGTAATTGGGCGTCCGATGCGGAGATTGCAAAAATATCCTTTGGAGACAGGGTGTTCCACAAAAAGTTTGCCATCGGGAAACAGTTCGCTGACAGCTTTATAAAGTACGAAACAAAGGCTGCGTACGTATGTCCGCAAGCCGGATGAGTCGCGTATATCGAGGAATTCTACATCTTTATTATTATATACCCGGAAATTCAATCCTTCGGACCGGTTATTAACTTTCGCACTGACAACCTGATAGGGAAAATTAAGATTAAAACCGTAATAAATATCCAAAAGTGAACTCCCGATGGGGAATTCTTTAGAAATATTATTATTTTTGCAACAAATTTGTAACATGTGTTTCATGACGTCTCCTTTTTAGGTGATTAATACGTTAAATATAGATATAATAACAGATGTGGCATAAAACCTTCTAATTAATTAAAGATGGAATATTCTTTTTATGATTTTTTAAAGCTGCTTGGCTCACTGGCATTATTCTTGTACGGAATGAAGATAATGAGTGAAGGACTTCAAAAGTTTGCCGGCGACAGGCTCCGGAAAATTCTAACGGCAATGACTACCAACCGGGTAACCGGGGTGCTGACGGGTGTGCTGATCACAGCACTGATTCAATCTTCTTCTGCAACTACCGTTATGGTGGTGAGTTTTGTAAACGCCGGACTACTCACTTTATCCCAATCCATTGGTGTAATAATGGGAGCCAATATCGGTACTACCGTTACAGCATGGATTATCTCGGCATTAGGCTTCAAAGTTGATATAGCCGCTTTCGCACTTCCTCTACTTGCCTTTGGCATCCCTCTTCTCTTCTCTCAAAAAAGTCATCGTAAGTCTATCGGTGAATTTATTTTCGGTTTCTCTTTCCTTTTTATGGGACTTTCTATGTTACAATCCAATGCACCGGATTTGAAAGCAAATCCGGAAATGCTGGCTTTTGTACAGAGTTATACCGATATGGGATATATTTCTATTCTGTTGTTTGTGTTTATTGGTACTATTTTGACTATGGTTGTGCAGGCATCGGCAGCGACGATGGCTATTACGCTTATCATGTGTGCCAATGGATGGATAAGCTTTGAATTGGGGGCGGCATTAGTATTGGGTGAGAATATCGGTACTACTATTACTGCCAATCTTGCTGCTTTAACCGGTAATACGCAGGCGAGGAGGGCTGCATTGGCTCACCTGGTATTCAATGTCTTCGGTGTTATCTGGGTGCTTTGTCTTTTCACTCCGTTTACGAGTGCCGTATCGTGGTTTGTGGAAAACGTGATGGGAACGAAAGACCCTGCCGTAGCAGTTTCATTTAAGTTATCAGCATTTCACACTTGCTTCAACATCTGCAATGTATTGTTGTTGATCTGGTTTGTGAAATTGATAGAACGTACGGTTTGCGCCATTATTCCGCAGAAAGAAGCCGACGAGGAATATCGTCTTCGCTTTATTTCCGGTGGTATGCTTTCTACAGCGGAGCTTTCCATATTGCAGGCACGTAAAGAAATTCATCTGTTTGCAGAGCGTACTCATCGTATGTTCAATATGGTACAGGACCTGTTGCATACGGATAAGGATGATGATTATAATAAGCTGTTCAGCCGTATCGAGAAATATGAGAATATCAGCGATAATATGGAATTGGAGATAGCCAATTATCTGAACCAGGTGTCCGACGGACGTTTGAGTTCAGAAAGTAAGCTGCAGATTCGTGCCATGCTTCGTGAGGTCACGGAAATTGAAAGTATTGGTGATAGTTGCTATAATCTTGCTCGTACTATCAATCGTAAACGTCAGACCAATCAGGACTTCACAGAAAAGCAATATGATCATATTCACTTTATGATGAAACTGACGGATGATGCGTTGGCACAAATGATTGTCGTTGTGGAACGCTCCGACCACCAAAGTATTGACGTGAATAAGTCATTCAATATTGAGAATGAAATTAATAACTATCGCAATCAGCTGAAGAATCAGAATATTCTGGATGTAAATAATAAAGAATATGATTATCAGATGGGCGTTTACTATATGGATATTATCGCAGAGTGCGAAAAGCTGGGCGATTATGTGGTAAATGTAGTAGAAGCAAGTAGTGATGTAAAAGAAAAGAAAGCGTCTTAAGACGCTTTCTCAAATTCTTCTTTTCCGACTCCACATAGCGGGCAAACCCAATCTTCAGGAAGGTCTTCAAACGATGTTCCCGGCTCAATGCCGTTTTCCGGATCGCCCATTTCGGGATCGTAAACGTAGTCACAAACTGTGCAAATGTACTTGTCCATAAAACTATTTTTTAGGTTTTCTTTATAAATAACAATAAATACCGCTCTTTTGTTTCCGGTTTTGATTTGAAAGAGATATATTTGTTTCGTTTTTATTGTAAATGAACTCTTTATGACGATACTAATTCTGATCGGTATGGCGGTACTTGTGGGAGTATTGCTATTGTATGTGTTTGAACTCGGTAGAAGTAGACGTCTGCTGCTTAAAGCAGGAAACGCCAGAAAAGCATTGCGCAGCTCAGAAGAACTGTTTCGTTCCATTATGCAAAATGTTCATGCTTTTATTCTTTTGATAAACAGGGATTTTGTTGTTACCCGGACAAACTATTATGATATCACCAAAGCCCGTAAGCCGGAAGGTAGATTACCCCGTGTAGGAGATTTGCTGCGTTGTAATAACGCATTGTCCGCCGAAGGAGGATGCGGAACGCATGAACTTTGCGGCAGTTGCCCTATCCGGAGAAAGATAGAAGAGACTTATCGTGCAAAAAGTAGTTTTACAGACTTGGAGGCTACACTCGATATACGGGATAGGCGAGGAGAGGTATCTGAATGTGATACGTATGTTTCCGGCGAATATATGGAGATAGATGACAAGGAAGGCATGGTAATTACTGTACATGATATTACACGCTTGAAGAAAGCAGAAGTGGAATTGCATAAAGCTCGTGAAAAAGCGGAGAATGCAGATCGTTCCAAATCTGCTTTTCTTGCTAATATGAGCCATGAGATACGTACGCCACTGAATGCTATCGTCGGCTTTTCCGAATTGCTGGCTTCTGCCAGTACGGAAGAGGAGAAGACACAGTTTTTGGAAATAGTTCATTCTAATAACGAGTTATTGCAGCAATTGATTGCTGATATTCTTGACCTTTCTAAAATAGAAGCAGGTACATTGGAGTTTACGTTCTCTGAGGTGGACGTCAAGCAACTGATGCTTGATATAGAACAATTGTTCCGTATGAGACTGGAAGATAAAGCTGCTGTTATCCAGATTATCAGAGAAACTCCTGCGGATGAATGTATTATGTATACAGACAGAAACCGTTTGCAACAGGTCGTTTCCAATTTCATGACCAATGCTGTGAAGTTTACAGATGAGGGTAGCATTACTTTTGGCTATAACCGTTGTGCTGAAGGTCTTTATTTCTATGTGAAAGATACCGGTAGCGGTATTCCGGAAGACAAGGTTAATCATATTTTTGAACGCTTTGTTCGGGTGGAACAGAATAAAAAAGGTACTGGTCTGGGATTGGCTATTTGTGAAATGATTATCCGTAAACTGGGGGGGAAGATTGGTGTGGAATCTGAATATGGTAAGGGATCTACATTCTGGTTTATACTTCCGATCAATGGTCGTCAGATTAAGGAACAGGGCACAGAGATTGATGGTAAGACTAACCTATAAAAAGATTTAATAACATTCGGTATCCCAAATTAATATTGTACTTTTGTGGCTCTTAATTAAAGCTAACAATTTGCATGACTGCAATGAAGGATGATTTTTATCATGGCGGACTTACTGACGACGAAGTAAGAAAAAGCCGCGAGAAGTACGGAGTCAATCTGTTAACGCCTCCCAAGCGTCCCTCCCTATGGAAGTTATATCTTGAAAAGTTTGAAGACCCTGTTGTCAGGGTGCTTTTAGTTGCTGCACTATTTTCTTTGATCATCTCGATCGTAGAGAATGAATATGCCGAAACAATCGGTATTATTGCCGCCATATTGCTGGCTACCGGAATCGGCTTCTTCTTTGAATATGATGCTAATAAAAAATTTGATTTGCTGAATGCGGTCAATGAGGAAACTTTGGTGAAAGTTATCCGTAATGGTCGCGTGCAGGAGATTCCCCGGAAAGATGTGGTAGTAGGAGATATTATCGTTCTGGAAACAGGAGAAGAAATTCCTGCTGACGGTGAACTGCTGGAAGCTATTTCTTTGCAAATCAATGAATCCAATCTGACTGGTGAACCTGTAGTTAGTAAAACGACTGTAGAAGCAGATTTTGATGAAGAAGCTACATATGCTTCCAATCGTGTGTTGCGTGGTACTACGGTTGTAGACGGTCATGGAACAATGCGGGTGCTTAGTGTGGGGGATGATACGGAAATCGGAAAGGTAGCCCGGCAGAGTACGGAACAGAGTACGGAGCCTACTCCGCTGAACATACAGCTTACCAAGCTTGCCAATCTGATTGGTAAGATCGGTTTCTCGGTAGCCGGATTGGCATTTGCCATTTTCTTTATTAAAGATGTAATACTGGTATATCCTTTCTCTACTTTCCATACTTTTGCAGACTGGCTTCCGGCATTGAAAGCTACCTTGCAATACTTTATGATGGCAGTAACCCTGATTGTGGTTGCAGTGCCCGAAGGGTTGCCGATGAGTGTGACATTGAGTCTGGCATTGAATATGCGCCGTATGCTTTCTACCAACAATCTGGTTCGGAAAATGCATGCTTGCGAGACGATGGGTGCCATCACTGTGATTTGTACGGATAAGACAGGTACATTGACTCAAAATCTGATGCAAGTTTATGAACCGAGTTTCTATGGTTTGAAAAATGGCGGAGAAGTCGGTGAAGATGATATCAGCAAATTGGTGGTGGAAGGTATTAGTACCAATTCTACAGCTTTTCTGGAAGAGATAGCCGAAGGTGAAAAACCGAAAGGAGTAGGGAATCCGACAGAGGTAGCCTTGCTTTTATGGTTGAACAGCAGGAACAGGGATTATCTGGAATTACGTGAGAATGCTCCGGTTGTGGATCAGTTGACTTTCTCTACCGAACGTAAATTCATGGCGACTTTGGTGAAGTCTCCTTTGATGGGTAAGAAGGTATTGTACGTGAAAGGTGCTCCTGAAATTGTTTTAGGCAAATGTAAAGATGTTATTCTGGATGGCAAACGGGTCGATGCGGTAGAGTATCGCTCTACGGTAGAAAAACAATTGCTGGGTTATCAGAACATGGCGATGCGTACCCTTGGTTTTGCTTTCAAGATCGTAGAAGATACGGATACAAGAGATTGTGTGGAATTGGTTGCCGATCATGATTTGTCATTCCTGGGTGTGGTTGCTATCAGTGATCCTATTCGTCAGGATGTGCCTGCGGCGGTATCGAAATGCCAGTCGGCCGGTATCGATATCAAGATTGTAACGGGAGATACACCGGGTACGGCTACGGAAATTGCACGCCAGATTGGTCTGTGGAAACCGGAAGATACGGAACGTAACCGGATAACAGGTGCTGCCTTTGCGGAACTGGCAGATGAAGAAGCACTCGACCGTGTGATGGATCTGAAAATTATGTCGCGTGCGCGGCCTACAGATAAGCAACGCCTGGTACAGTTGTTACAACAAAAAGGTGCGGTGGTAGCCGTAACGGGAGACGGTACGAATGATGCCCCTGCATTGAACCATGCACAGGTGGGTCTGTCTATGGGTACGGGAACGTCAGTGGCCAAGGAAGCCAGTGATATAACTCTGCTTGACGATTCTTTTAATAGTATCGGCACTGCCGTGATGTGGGGACGTTCGCTGTACAAGAATATCCAACGTTTCATCGTTTTCCAGTTGACTATTAATTTTGTGGCCTTGCTTATCGTTTTGCTTGGCTCCTTGATAGGTACGGAATTACCGCTTACTGTAACTCAAATGTTATGGGTAAATCTTATTATGGATACTTTTGCCGCTTTGGCTCTGGCTTCTATTCCGCCCAGCGAGAGTGTCATGCAAGAGAAGCCTCGCAGTAGCAATGACTTTATTATTTCGAAAGCCATGCGCTCCTATATTTTAGGTGTAGGTGGTGCTTTCCTGATTATACTCATGGGAATGTTGTACTGGTTTAATCATGCCGAGGGCGGTATGACACCGGAACGCCTGACCATATTCTTCACATTTTTCGTGATGCTGCAATTCTGGAACCTTTTCAATGCGCGTGTGTTTGGTACTACAGACTCCGCTTTCAAAGGGATTTCCAAATCGTATGGTATGGAACTGATAGTACTTGCTATCTTAATAGGACAGTTCCTTATTGTACAATTCGGTGGTGCCGTATTCCGTACTGTGCCGCTTGATTTAGTCACTTGGGTGATTATTATTGCTTCCACTTCACTGGTATTATGGGTGGGTGAGGCGATACGTTTCATCCGACGTTTAACTCAGAAGTAAAATGAAAGAAAAAGGAATTAAAAACCTTATTATTGATTTTGGCGGTGTGTTGATCGACTTGGACCGTCAGCGTTGTATCGAGAATTTTGCAAAGTTAGGCATGCCTAATGTAGAGGCTATGCTTGATGTTTGTCATCAGCAAGGTTTCTTCTTGCAGCATGAAAAAGGATTGATTACCAGTGCGGAGTTCCGGAATGAGATCCGCGAGCAAATAGGGAAGATTGTGACCGATGCCCGTATAGATGCTGCCTGGAATAGTTTTTTGGGAGGTATTCCTACCTATAAATTGGATTTGTTGTTGAAACTGCGTGAGAAATATGTGGTCTATCTGTTGAGCAACACCAATGAAATTCACTGGAAGTGGTCGTGTAAGCATGCTTTCCACTACAAGGCTTTCCGGGTAGAAGATTATTTTGAGAAGATTTTCCTTTCTTATGAAATGAAGATGGTAAAGCCGGACGTTGCTATTTTTGAGAAACTGTTGGAAGAAACAGGCATAGATCCGAGAGAGACTTTCTTTATAGATGATTCTGCCGAGAATTGCCGTGTGGCGGAAACATTGGGTATTTCTACCTATACGCCGAAAGCATGTGAAGACTGGAGCCATTTATTCAATTGACAATTGATAATTAATAATTAAAGTAGTGCAGTTGCTTCGTAACATACCGGAAGTGCTTCCTCAGCCTTGTGTTGCTACCATAGGCTTTTTTGACGGAGTGCATCGAGGACATCGCTACCTGATAGAACAGGTGCGTGAAGCAGCTGTTGCATGCGGTTTTGCTTCGGGGGTGGTGACTTTTCCGGTGCATCCGCGCAAAGTTGTGCAGCCGGAGTATCGCCCCGAACTACTGACTACATATGAAGAAAAGGTTTCCTTACTTGCTGAAACCGGTTTGGATTACTGCATGATGCTTGATTTTACTCCTGAAATTGCTATATTGTCGGCACGGGAGTTTATGCTTTTCCTTCGTAATCATTATAACATACGTGCTCTTGTCATAGGCTACGACCATCGTTTCGGACACAACCGTAGCGAAGGGTTTGATGACTATGTGCGCTATGGACAGGAATTGGGGATAAAAGTTATTCTTGCGCGTGCATATATAAATAAGGAGACTACGGTAAGTTCCTCTGTCATCCGCCAACTGTTATTGGAAGGTAATGTTTCGGAAGCGGCCGATTGTCTGGGTTATGATTACTTTTTGAATGGCTCGGTGGTAAGCGGTTATCGCGTCGGACGTAAAATAGGTTTCCCCACCGCAAATCTTCGGGTGGATGATCCTGATAAATTGGTTCCTTCCGATGGGGTATATGCTGTCCGTGTCATTGTTGCGGGGCAGACTTATGGCGGTATGCTTAGTATCGGCTACCGTCCTACAATGGCTAATGGCACCGACCGTAGCATTGAAGTGAATATCTTTAATTTCCATTCGGACATTTACGAACAGCATATTCGCCTTTTTTTTGTCCGCTACCTGCGCTCCGAATTGAAGTTCGATTCCATAGACGAACTAATTGCTCAGCTCCATAAGGATGCTGAAAATGCTTCCCGCTATCTTTAATATCCGTAAAGAATAGTCTTTTACCTCTATATTTTTTGCATTATTATCGAAAAACGTACTTATTTTATTGTTTTTCGATAAATATTTTCTGTTTTTCTTGTTAGTCTCAAAAAATACCTTTTTATTTGCATATCGAAAAACGATAAATTATTATTGAATAACAAAACATATAAAGGTTGACGATTATGAAAAAGGCATTTATGAGTATCTCTTTGTTAGTGATTTCCCTCTCCATGTTGATGGCAGTTCTTTGTGGTATAGGAGCTACAGTTTGATGGTTTAATAGAGAAAATATATCTTTGTAGACTCTAAAAGGACAACAACGATGAAAACTGCAATAAAACTGGCTTTTATCTACTTGGCGATGCAAATTCTCGGGGCATTGGCAGTGGGGCCGTTTACTATGATTTATGCGTACGTAAAATACGGTACTATAGACAGAGCAAATGAATTTGCTTTAGCTCCTACTCTGCTGGCAGGATTTGTTTTTATGCTGATCTATTTATGGAAAAAAGGTTATCTGACGAAAGATAAGCAATTGTATTCACCTGTGTCTGCAAGCTATTTATTCTGGAGTGCCATAATGGGGATTTCCATGATTTACCTGATTGACTTTCTAATGTCTCATCTCACATTTTTGCCTGACTGGCTGAGTAATACTTTTGACTTACTGCAATCCGGTTGGCTAGGTATTCTTTGTGTAGCTATATTGGGACCCATTTTGGAGGAGCTGCTATTTCGTGGAGCAGTCACTAAAGTTCTTTTGAAAAAGTATAATCCGTTGACAGCTATTCTGATATCCGGTTTGATATTCGGTATCTTTCATATGAATCCGGCACAGGTGGTAGGAGCGACGCTGATCGGTTTTATTCTTGCATGGATCTATTACAAGACACATAGTCTGATACCTTGTATCTTGATTCACATTATGAACAACAGTCTTTCTGTTTATCTTGCTCTCAAATTTCCGGATGTGGAATATAGCAGTGAATTGATTGGAGAAAAAGCTTATCTGACAGGTCTCGTAATTACTTTCCTTTTGTTTATATTGTCCTGGCGAATGATGAATTCCTATAAATTATCTAATACAACTATTGAAGTATGAAAAGAAGATTGAATATTCTTTGCGTGATCGTATTACTTGTGCTGGGTTATTCGGTTTTAGAGACTACTTATTATGTCGGCTTGGGAATTAAAACCGGGATCGAGAAAGGTATTGACTCCAAGATTGATGCAAAAGCTAAAGAAGAGATTAGCAATGTGCAAGTCGTGCAGCTGGTACCAAAAGATTTGGGTGGAGATATCTTGATTGACTCTGTTTACAATGAGAAATCCGGTAAATATGTGCCTGCTGCTTACGGACAAATGATTGTAAGTGTGAATACTCAACCGAGTGTCTTATCAAGAATTGTTTCTCTCCTGATTCTTATTGTAAACTATGTTGCTATTGTCTGGGCTGTAGTACTTTTTATCCGTCTTATTGTGTCAATTAATAAATCCGACATATTCAACTGGAAGAATGTCCGCCGGCTTAGACGTTTAGGAGTACTGCTTATTATTGGTTTTGTATGTACCTTCCTTCTTGCGTTTCTGAGTTTTCATAACGTGGAAAAGGTCTTTTCAGTGACAGGTTATTCATTGAGTATGGCAGATATGGTGCATATTACTTCGCTGGTATTGGGGATTTCGGCCTTGATTGTGGCAGAAGTATTTGCTATTGGACTGAAGATGAAGGAAGAACAGGATTTGACGATTTAAATAAAGGTAAGTTATGAAAAAAATTAGAATATTAGCTTTATTGGTGATAGTAGTGTTCGTTGCCGAAGTGATAATGTCAAACGGAACAGCCGATTTCAGACGTGGCTGGAACAGTGCAGGTAATAGTAGGGAACTTAAATTCTCAACCGTAGATATTTCGATTAAAGCTGAAAAAACCATAGCAGTTGATTCCTTGTTTAATAGTGTCATTCAACAGAATGTACCTTGCAGGATGTCTTCTCTGGAGACGGAAATACAACCGTCATTTATTAATAAACTGATTTTGATGTTGGCTTTTCCTCTTGTACTTTTTGCTCTTTATGGATTTTATTGTATGATTAGGGTGGTTATTTCAGTGAGCCGTGGGAAGGTATTCACACGCGAAAATGTAAACCGCATGCATCTTTTTGTCTATTCGATAATACTCCTCGGCATTTGTATGGAGACTTACGAATATCTTCTGCACAAGGATGCTGTATCCCAGATTCAGTTTAGTGGTTATGAGCTGACATCTTATGCGTTAACGTTCTCTTGGTTCTCGTACTTGATACTGGCATTGTTTACCGAGATATTTGCCGTGGGTGTGAAGATGAAAGAAGAACAAGACCTGACCATTTAATCCTAACCTTGATAAAAGTGATTTATATGATTATAGTAAACCTTGATATAATGATGGCTCGGCGAAAGATATCTTTAGGAGAGCTGGCCGAAAAGGTGGATATTACACCCGCTAATTTATCTATTCTGAAAACGGGAAAAGCGAAAGCTATCCGTTTTTCTACACTGGAGGCTATTTGTAAAATTCTGGATTGCCAACCGGGAGATATTCTGGAATATCAGGAAGGAGACGAATAAAATAGCATTTTAGGACTGATATAGGTGTTTGTTAAATAGAAGGAGGATTTGGAATTTCTGAATCCTCCTTCTATTTATGTATAGCTAGTGTCAGTTTATACTATTTTGTGGGTGTATTTGTCCACCATAATTATGGTGATAAACTTGTATTTGATTGATATATAAAAGATTGTGTTATAAGTATAAAAGAGAATTTGTCCATCTTGATAATGATGATTTATTGAGGAGAGATACCTATGTTTGTAATTTATAAATAGTAAATGGATGAGAATAAAGAAGAATAGTATTCTAATTACATTATTGTTTGTTCTTTCAATAGGGCTGATAGTAATGATTAGAAATAACTATCAAATTAATAGTAAGTTAAAGGAGTGCAATCTGAAACTGTTGGAGAAAAAGATTGCATTGGGTTCTGCTATTTGGGCAATAACTCAATGTCATAAATACACTAATGAGAGAATTAAAGATTTAGATCTGATAGTTGATAGGCAAAAGCGACCTTTTAGTCTTGAATTGAATGATGGATATAAGCTTTTCTATAAATTTTCTCTTTCGGATTGCAGTAGCTGTATTGAATCCGAATTGAAGAATATTAAGGGAAAAATGAAGTCTGTTAATATTCTTATTGAGACTCAAAGTTTGAGAGATTTTAAGGCTTTCATAGCCATTAATCATATTGATACAGCTAAAGTATTTCAAATAGAAAAACCAATATTGGAAGAGGCGGAATTGCCTTTCTATTTTGTTACGAATAGAGAATTATATATTAAGGATCTTTTTTTCCCGATGTCAGAATTACCAGATTTGGCAGTTGAATTTTATCAAATAGTACAAGATAAATACCTGAATTAATGTTTAATTTTAAATTTTAGTTATTATGAAAAAGAAGGTTGTTGTTTTATTTACAATTTGTTTTATGTTCGCATTTCTGCAACAGTATTTTAATCGGAACTCAGAGTTGGCGGATTTTATTAATTCTACATTGGCGAGTGTAGAGTCTCTTGCGCAGGATGAGATCGGACCTGATGATTGTTGGCTACAACCTGAAACAAAACGCTGCACACTTCAATTGGGAGGTGGCTGGTTTACAAGTAGTGTAGAAAGGGTTTGTGTGTTTTGTGCGGTTCCTTATTCCTGCACTCCTGTACAATGTGGAGAACGGTTCTAGTTTGTAATCCATTATGAAACATATCTATTGTATTATAATACTCCTTATTTTCTTTTATTCCTGCCAAAGCAAGAGTAAAAAAGAATATGGATTGTCTCAAATAGAGAATATCGTTACAGAGAATCTGCAAACTATAGTGGTGGAAGTAGAAGATTTTGATTTTGAGAAATTAGGAAATTTTCTTGAGACCACTTCTTATATTCAACTGGCTGCTGAACCGTTACTTACCTCCATACAGGAAGTGCAAATTAAAAACGAGAAAATTTACGTGCATGATAGACTTTCCAGAATTATCTGTTATGATATGCAAGGCAATGTTATTTATATAATAGATGCTAAAGGAGCCGGTCCTGGTGAATATACGAATGTTAATGCTTTTGTTGTCAATGAGCAAAATAGAGAATTAGTCATATTTGATAATTTCAGGCAATCTCTTTTTTATTATGATGCAGATAATGGAGCATATATTAAAATGCAAAAGCTTGGGAAACCTGATCCTACAGCAATGGCTTCATTGAGAGGAGTTTATTATTATGATAATAGATATCATAATAATTATGCGAATGATACGACTCTTTATTATTCCTTATTGATATCGAAAGATGGTACTCGTATGGGGCAACGTTATTTTCCGCATAATGAAGCAGAGTCTTCTTATCATTTTACTCCGGGGCAACCATTTAGTTATAATGATTCAGTATTGTATTATTGCAAAGCCTTTGATTCGGTGGTCTATGAATTAAGTCCGGAGGGCTTGAAAGCTCTGTATGAGATAGAATTGCCTAATCCTTTGCCCTTTTCTAAAATAGAGGATAAAGCGGATGAGTGGAACTTAATGAAATCGGAGTATTCTATAGGATTAGAGAAAATATGCAGGTGTAATGATCTTCTTTATTTTCAATTTTCTAAAGATGGCTTCTTACAGTTAGGGCTCTATGATTTAGCTCAGAAAAAACAAATCTATTGTGGTAAAAGGTTAACGGATAAAGTTGGTAAGTCAGTCCCTGTTTTTCGCTTAATTGATGGGGTATATAAGGGTAAATTTTGGGGGATTATCACTCCTGAAACTGTTGATTATGCCTTGTCGGAAGAACCGAATAAGGACTATCCTGATATAATTCGTAATTATAATCCCGATACAGATAACCCGATTATCGCGTTCTATAATGTGGCTAAATGATTGTGCTAGGCTATTAATGAGATTGCCTGAATATACTATATAGTTATTCGGGCAATCTTTTATTTAGGTTTTCACTTTATTTACTGCTATCTTTCGCCTTGAAAGCCAGCGCATACATTCGCATCTGCTTCACCATAGACAGCAAACCATTGCTACGAGTAGGTGAAAGATGTTCTTTCAATCCTATCTTATCAATAAAATAAAGATCGGCATTTAGAATTTCGTCCGGTGTGTGCCCGGAAAGGACTTTCATCAGCAACGAAATGATACCTTTCACAATCAAAGCGTCGCTTTCTGCTTTGAAGATCACTTTTCCATCTTCTTCATCAGCTTGTAACCATACACGGCTCTGACACCCTTCAATCAGATTCTGTTCCGTTTTATATTTTTCGTCGAGCGGTTCCTGCTCGTTTCCTAAGTCTATGAGGAGTTGATAGCGATCCATCCAGTCGTCAAAGTCGCTGAATTCGTCAATCACCTCGTCTTGAAGTTCGTTGATACTCATGCTTTGTGAATTATGAATTATAAATTATGAATTATTTCTCGTTGTAGATGACTTGCATTACTGTTTGTCCTACTGCTTGCAATGTAGCCTTATCAATGGCATCCATGTCATCTTTCACGGTGTGCCAATGCTCAAAGAAATCACCTTCAGGATAATAAGGAACAATATCAATGGTCGGGACTTTGGAATATTTGTTGATGAATGTATGGTCATCTGTTACGAAGCCACCTTCTTTCTGTGCAAAATAACGTCCGAAGCCTAAAGCATTGGCCGTTTTCCAGACTTTTTCATTCACGTTAGGAGCCACATTATGAGACAAACTTTCATAGCGGAACTCCGGGTTCTTGCCTCCTACCATATCCAGCAGTATACCGAAGCGTGCAGTATATCCTTGCACATGTGGATTGCGTGCCCAATATTGTGAACCGAGCGCCCAGTATTCCTCTTTATGCGGACCGTTGTAAGCACGGTGTGTCCCATAATCTTCAGCATCTACAAAAATGATATCGATACCCATTTCCGGTAACTGTTTCTGCAAATGGCGTGCTATTTCCAATAATACGCCTACACCGCTGGCACCATCATTAGCACCTAAGATCGGAGTATTATGATTTTTAGGATCCGGATCAGCGTCCGCCCATGGGCGGCTGTCCCAGTGAGAAAAGAGGGCGATACGCTTTTTCGTATCCGGTTTGTAGGAACCAATAATATTCCGGGCTTTTAGTAACGTACCGGTATAGGCAGGTAAGTCTACATATTGGTTAGTAACCTTTGCACCGAATTCGGTCAGTTTGTCTGCCAGATAATTGCCACAATCCACATGTGCCTTCGTATTGGGAACGCGTGGTCCGAAGTCAACCTGTGCTTTTACATACTGATAAGCACTGTCTGCATTGAACAGTGGGACCTTGACTGCGTTTTCGGCAGTTGCTTCCGTGTCGTCACTTGCCTTCTTGGTGTTGTTGCTGCATGCTATGAATGCAAGCAATACCAGGCATAAAGGGATGAGAGTATAATTCCGTTTCATTCTTTATCTAAATTAATACTTAGTTTCACTTCTTTTTTTCCGGTCTCCAACGTAACTTCTGCTCCGTTTATCATGGGTAGGTTCATACTGACATGCCCTACCGGGAAATTAAAGCAGACGGGGTAATCGTACTCTTTTACAAGATCGGCAATGGCACCATACAAATCCTTACCGAGCGACTTATTTTCTTCATATTCCGTAAACTGGCCTATGATGAGTCCGGAGAGTTTTTCTAATATACCGCCCAATTTCAGGTTGTAGATCATACGTTCTACCGCATGCGGACGTTCGCCTACATCTTCTATAAAAAGAATGGTTCCTTTGGCAGGAATATCGTAAGGTGTGCCGCGCAATCCATAAAATACGGACAAGTTACCACCTCGTAAAATACCGTTGGCAGTTCCTTTGTGATTTAGTTTATGTCCCGGACAAATATAGTTGAAGCCATTTTCCAAGGTTTCTACAGATTCTGCTGTTTCCGGATTAAAATGTCCAAACAGAATATCTTTGAGTGCCAGTGCACAGAAATCATCTTCGGGTTCCACCGTCAGATGGCGTGCCATCAGCGCATGGAGTGATGCGAAACCTTCTTTCTGCAGTACATTGTGCAATGCAGTGATATCACTAAAACCAATCAGCCATTTGGGATGTTTACGGAAACGGGTAAAATCAAGTTTCCCTAACAAGTGCACTGCCCCGTATCCACCACGGCTACAGAGAATGATTTTGGCTTTTTCATCATCCAGGGCATCCTGCAAGTCCTCCACCCGTTGCTTGATGCTACCCCCATACGTTCCGTGTGAACTACCGGCATGTTTAGCCATTACTACTTCCAGTCCCCAGGACTTCAAACGTTTTTGGGCTCCTTTCAAAAAAGACTTGTCTATCTTGCTGGAAGGAGAAAGGATGATGACGCGATCACCTTTTTGTACGTATGGTGGAAAAATAAGGCTGCTCATAATTCAATATTTTGCGTATGGGGACAAAAGTACATAAAATAACTCAAAACGAAATTTAGTTTACACTACAGATTACACAGATTAACACAGATTTATTCTAATAGTGGGAAAAAGTGATAATCTGTGTAAATCGATGTAGTCTGTGATAAAAACTATCAAAATGAAATTGAGATTATGAAATTTCCAAGGATGTTATGCTGTATTTCTCGACATTTTTTCAGATATTTGCTAAAAATCTAACGTTATGGAACCTATTCGAAGCTTTGATCAATTAACCTCACACTTGAAATCCTTAAACAAGAGGAAACGTATTGCCGTAGTTTGTGCCAATGATCCCAATACGGAATATGCCATTGCCCGTTCTCTGGAAGAAGGAATTGCGGAATTCCTGATGATCGGTGACTCTGCTATTCTTGAAAAATACCCTACATTGAAGCAATATCCCCAGTACGTCAAGACGGTGCATATAGAAGATCCCGATGAGGCGGCGCGTGAGGCTGTCCGCATTGTACGCGAGGGTGGGGCTGATATCCTGATGAAAGGGATTATCAATACCGATAACCTCTTGCGTGCTATTCTCGACAAAGAAAAGGGTTTGTTGCCTAAAGGTAAAATCCTCACCCACCTGGCTGTGATGCAGATTCCTACGTATGATAAGTTACTTTTCTTTTCGGATGCCGCCGTAATTCCACGGCCTACTTTGCAGCAGCGCATAGAGATGATCTGGTATGCCATACATACCTGCCGCCATTTCGGTATCGAACAACCTCGTATCTCTCTTATCCACTGCACGGAAAAGGTGAGTGCCAAGTTTCCTCATTCGTTAGATTACGTCAACATCGTGGAATTGGCAGAGGCCGGAGAATTCGGAGATGTGATAATCGACGGTCCGCTGGATGTGAAGACTTCCTGTGAGAAAACAAGTGGTGACATTAAAGGCATTGCATCTCCCATCAATGGAGAAGCGGACGTGCTGATATTCCCTAATATAGAGTCGGGAAACGCCTTTTATAAGGCTGTTTCCCTGTTTGCTCATGCCGATATGGCGGGCTTGTTGCAAGGCCCTGTTTGTCCGGTGGTACTGCCTTCACGCAGCGATTCCGGCCTGTCTAAGTATTATAGCATTGCTATGGCATGCCTCACTTGTGCCTGTGACTAAGGTGGCAGGATGATAAAGCGGTCAATCCCAATCGTAAATTGTAAATCGTCAAATTGTAAATTATGAAAATCCTCGCTATCAATCCCGGTTCTACTTCAACGAAGATTGCGGTATATGAAGACACAACTCCGCTTCTGGTGCGTAACATCCGCCATTCGGTAGGAGAACTTTCCCATTTTCCTCGTGTCATCGACCAGTTTGAGTTCCGCAAGAATCTGGTGATAGAAGCCCTGAAGGAGAATGGTATTCCTTTTGAATTTGATGCCATCGTAGGGCGTGGAGGATTGTTGAAACCCATTCCGGGTGGAGTATATGAAGTGAATGATGCCATGCTGGACGACATTGCCCATGCCATGCGCAGTCATGCCTGTAACTTGGGGTGTCTCATTGCTGCCGAACTGGCTGCATTGCTTCCCGGTTGCCGGGCTTTCATTGCTGATCCCGGTGTAGTGGATGAATTGGATGAGATAGCTCGCATCACAGGTTCGCCCCTGATGCCGCGCATCACCATCTGGCATGCGCTGAATCAGCGAGCCATTGCCCGCCGCTATGCTGCCGAACTTACAACCGCTTCTCCCGACCATCCGGTCCGCTACGAAGACCTGAATCTTATAATCTGCCATTTGGGTGGCGGCATATCCGTTGGCGCTCATAATCACGGTCGCTGCATCGACGTGAACAATGCGCTTGATGGTGAAGGCCCTTTCTCCCCCGAGCGGGCGGGGACGTTGCCTGCCGGCCCATTGATTGATCTTTGTTACTCCCATCGTTTCAGGAAGGATGAATTGAAGAAGCGTATTTCCGGTCATGCCGGTCTGGCGGCACATCTGGGCACTACGGATATACCTGCTATTATCAAGTCCATAGAAGGTGGAGATACGAAAGCGGAACTGGTGCTGAATGCTATGATTTATCAGGTTGCCAAAAGTGTGGGTGCCGCCGCTGTTGTGCTTTACGGTAAAGTAGATGCCATCTTGCTGACGGGCGGCATAGCCCATTCAGAGTATGTCATTTCCCGTTTGAAGGAACGGGTTTCTTTCCTTGCTCCGGTGCATGTCTATCCCGGGGAAGATGAACTGGAGGCACTTGCTGTGAATGTTTTGGGAGCATTGCGCGGGGAGTTGCCGATACAGGTTTATAAGTGATAATTAAAGATACGAACCCAACGATTGTTTTCATTCCATGAAGATTCTGCTTACCCCAAATGGTAACTCCATTTACACGCCGAGGTAAAGGCCGTTACATACCGAGGTAAAGAGCGTTACAATAGGTGGTAAAGGTCGTTACATCCTGCGGTAAATGCTTTTACATCTTGCGGTAAATGATCGGTAAATGTAATGCACTGATAGAAAAGGAGTAAAGCCCCCCAAATGACTTTACTCCTTCCAATCTTTTTCCCTCGTAACTAATACGGAGAAAACACCACTAATCAAAATTCTATACCTTGGTTTTCTTTTATTAGGATTAGAAATTGTTCTTTCCGGTATCCCACCAAAGACGGGTACCACCAGTATCCAGACCGCCTAACTTGCTAACCAATGCATCATATAACGGCTTGTTGTTCGTAATATAGTCTTGGTTGAAGAATACACGACGGATCATATCATCTGTACTAATGGCGTTACTACTGTTATTTACTACTACTTTGAAGAGTTTCGGATAGCCGGTGCGGCGTTGTTCTGCCCAAGCCTCGCAACCTTCGGGGTAGATAGCCAACCACTTTTGGGTGATGATTCTTTCCAGTTTTGTTTCATTATCGGCGGTATTATCCCATTTTGGAGTGATACTGGTAGTTGCTTTGGCATCAAAGTTCTTATCGAATGTATCTACGTAATCAGCAGGAGTGTTTTCACTTTCCAAATATTCACTTACGCCACTGGCATCCCATTGTGCAAAGGAAGTAGTGACACCTTGTTTGTAGCAACTCTCCACGTCTTCAGACGTGAAGCCTCTCAAGGCAGCTTCTGCGCGAAGGAACCATACCTCGGCAGCAGCCATTACTATAATCTTGCTACTGGTGGTGATGGTGGTTCGTGAGTGGGTGGAGTAACGGTTGTCTCCTACACCTGTTCCCTGGCGCACACCTTTAAACTTGCCTTCGATGCTGGTCAGTTGTTTCACACCCGCCACAGTTTGCGTGATGTTGCCATCATTGTCTCTACCATCTTGTGCGGCACTGAAGTAGGACTTCAAGCGCGGGTCGTCATATCCTTTCAGGAAAGACTCCAGGCTGGCGTTCATAAATACTTCTCCCCAACCGGAAACACCACCCAGCGGGTTGCGGATTCCATATTGGCCTACTGTCTCGTTAGATGTTTCCAATACACCGCCATTCTGTGCGTCTAATGCAGCCTGAGCTTGTTCTTTGGCTAAGTCGGGATCCACATTGGATACACGCATTGCCAGACGCAAACGGAGAGAGTTGGCAAACTTCAACCATTGTGCAGGCGTGCGTTTGCCTTCCGGCATCATGAAGTCGGCGCTTTCAAAAGATACGCCGCCTTTATAGTCCTTCAGAATATTGATGGCTGTTGCCAGGTCTTCGAAGAAACGCTTGTAAACTTCCTGCTGGGACTGGGGAGTTTGTGCGGCAGTGCCGAAACCGTCATAAAGAATAGGACCATAATAGTCGCTTACACGATGGAGGAGGGTTACTTTCAGCACTTTGGTAAGAGCATGATACAAGGGCCAGTCTTCGGCTGTGTTCAACTCTTCGGAATCAGCGATGGAAGGCATGACGTTGCCGTAGGAATAGGTCCACATGGCGCTTGTCCAACCATTGTTCAGATTGTAGGTAGAGTTGTTCTGGTTGAACGCACCATTCATGTCGTGGAAGAATCCGCCATACATATCGGCTACCAGGTTCTGTATCACTTGATATTGCCAGTCGGTTCCTTCTACACCCGTCTGGTAAATAATACCTTTTTGGATGGTAGAGAAAGGTACTAGGTTAGTCTGGTTGTCATATTTCTGCAAATCGTCTGTATAAGCTCCTTTTGTATCGTTGAATCCGGCAAAATTATCGGTGCAGGATGAAAGACTTAAAAGTCCACCCAAAAGTAGTACGGCTGTATATTTTATCTTATTCATATCGTTCAGGTGTTAGAAAGTGAGTTTAATATTGAATCCAATGTTTCTCGTTGAAGGCATACCATAGGTATCCAAACCTTGGTTATCATTACCTACGGACATTGTTGCGTCCGGGTCGAACGGGGCATCTTTGTAGATGAAGAACAGATTGCGGGCCACCAGTGAGAGGTCTACACCTTTGATGAATCCTGTCTTTTCGAGCATCTGCTGCGGGAAGGAGTAGCCCAATGACAGCTCACGCAAGCGGATGTTAGTTCCATCATATCTGTAGAATTCGGTAGTACCGTTACCGCGGTCGCCTACCATTTGATAGAAACCTTGTACGTTCTTGATTTCCTGACCTTCCAGCATGTAGCGCTTTGCTGCGCGTGCATCACCGGTTGCTTTGCTTACACCTGCATAATCCAGACCGGCTTGCGTCAGTGAGATAACGTCGCCACCCATGCGGGTATCAATCAGGAAGTAAAGTGAGAAACCTTTATAAGTCAGAGTATTGCTCCAGCCAAGGGTCCAGTCGGGATTGAAGTTACCAATCTTGGCAGCCTTGTCAGTGGTTACCTGCGGCAGGCCGGCTTTTTTGTTCTCATTACCATCTTTGTCCGTTGCCGGCTCCAAAAGAATTTTGCCGCTTTCATCGCGTACAAATACGTTGCCGTAGATGTCGCCCAATGAACCACCTTCTACAACCATCATCTTATAAGGCATACTTACGTTGCCGGAAGCATACTGGAAACTGGGTGTTCCGCCCAGAGATACAATTTCATTCTTATTGGTAGCGAAGTTGAATTGAGTTTTCCAACGGAAGTTATCGTTCATCAGCGGAGTGGCTCCTACAGTGACTTCAATACCGGTATTGCGAATCTTACCTGCATTAATCCAACGGAAACGGCGCTTTTCGGCAGTCGTGTTCACCCGGATCAATTGGTTCTTGGTATCGGTGCGATAGAACGTAAAGTCGAAATCCAAGCGACTGTTGAAGAATCTCCACTCGGTACCAAATTCGATAGAGGTACTGATTTCCGGTTTTAGGTCTTCGGCAAAGTAATAGTCGATAGGATTGACTACGCCACCGGCTGTAATAGTCTGTGCCGGGCTGGTGATGCCGATGGGAAGGTCGTTACCTACTTGTGCCCAAGATGCGCGGACTTTACCGAAGCTGATCCATGACGGGAGGTTGAGTGTCTGGTTCAAAATCCAGGATACACCTACTGAGGGGTAGAAGAAACCGGAACCTTCGCTCTTCGTGTTGGCCAGTGTAGACGACCAGTCGTTACGGGCGGTCAGGTCTAAGTAAAGGCTTTCTTTCCAGCCGATTTGTGCTGTTGCAAAGAGGGATTGGATGGTGCGTCTTTGATCGTTCAGTTCGTCGATGAAGGAAGTTCCGGCGCCGCCCAGATTCATGTTGGCGACTGTAAATACGTTTGCTTTGTACAAGCCGGATTTTCCGGAGTCGAGGCTTAGTGAGTTCACTTTCGTAGTGTTGATGCTGCTACCGATGGCTGCATTCAGTGACCAGTCGTTCCAGGTTTTGTTGAACATTGCCATCACGTCGCCGTACATCATGAATTCCTGACGGTTCAGCTTGATGTAACGTCCGTTTTCGTGGGCTACATCGGCTGCTGTACCGGCGTACATTTTCTGGTCGTAGTTATCGTTGATATAATCTACATTGCCACGTGCCTGGATGGTGAACCAGTCGTTTACCTTCAGGTTGGCGCTCAGTGAAGCCATTGTGCGGAAGCGTCTGTCGTTGCTGGTAACTCTGTTGTTTAACCAATAAGGGTTCTGAGTGAAACCACTAATGTCTGTATACCAGTTCTGTAAGGGCATAGCTCTGTTGGCATCATATCTTTCGAAACCGTTGTTGTCGCGGTAAACACTCATGTCTTCGCCACGCGGAAAGGAATATAAACCTACCAATGGGTTCATATAGTAACCACCGGAAGTAGGGCGGTTCTTGATTTTCTGGGTCATCAGGTTCACGTTGGCATCCAGTGTCAAGCGTTCGTTGAAGAGGGAAGCTGTTTCGCGGAAAGTGATGTTGTGCTTCTGAAGTTTGTTTACATCAACAATGCCGCTGGCGGTGGTGTTGGCATAAGAGAAGTAGGTTTGCATCTTTTCTTTTCCTGCTGTGACGGATAAGGAGTTTGTGGCTGTCACTCCGTTACTGAAATAGTCGCCCACATTGTCATAAGCTTTCATACTTGCGTTTTCTGCGCCCCAACTGGTTTCGCCACTGGCGCCGTATCTGTTTTGGAATTCGGGCAGGCTGATGGCATGGTCTACAGTGAGGTTGGAAGAGAAGGTGATGCGTTGCATGCCGGCTTTTCCTTTCTTAGTAGTGATAAGGATTACACCATTAGCAGCTTGCGAACCGTAAAGAGCGGCAGCGGAAGCACCTTTCAGGATGCTCATGCTTTCAATGTCGTCTGGATTGAGGTTGGAGATACCGTCACCGGAGTCGCGGTTACCGGTATCATTATTGCCACCCATGGCGGAAAAGGCTTGTTCTGATGTGTTATTCAGCATAGGCACACCATCAATGACATATAATGGCTGGTTATTACCGTCGGCGTTGGCAGAACGAATACCACGGATGGAAACCTTGGCAGAACCCCCTAAACCGGAGGAGTTGCGTGTAATAGATACACCGGCGGTTTTTCCGGCCAATGCATTAATCATATTCGGATCTTTGGCACGTGTCAGTTCGTCGCCGCCCACCTGTTGGGTTGAGTAAGTCAGTGAAGCAGCTTTTTTCTTGATACCCATAGCGGTTACTACAACCGTTTCCAGTGACAGGGCTTCTTCCTGCATCTGTACATTGAGAGTTTGCTGCCCGTTGAGAGCAATCGTTACAGGCTGGTATCCGATAAAGCTGATAACCAGCGTTGCATTGGTTGGAGTGTTTAGTGTAAACTCACCGTCTATATTGGTAATGCAACCGTTTGTAGTTCCTTTTTCCACGACATTGGCACCGATAATGGGCTCACCTTTCGTATCGGTAACAACACCTTTCACAGAGATATTCTCTTGTTGTACGGCAGTAATGATTTCACTTGCCTTTTCATTTTGTTTGGTCAGCACAATATTCTTGCCTTCCATTACATATCTGATGTCGGTACCATTAAAGATTTCGTCCAAAACTTCGGACACCGGTTGATTGTCTGCATCTATATTTACGGTGCGGCGCACGTCCACACTTTTCTTATTGTAGACAAACAAATATTCGGTCTGAGCCTCGATTTTATCGAGGATTTCGCCTACTCGTAACTCAGAACGGGGGATGCTGATTCTTGCACTCTGAGAGTAGGTAGCGTGGCTGTATGCCTGGAACGTTACAAACAAAAGAAGGAATAGTGTGATCTTCATAGTTCGTAATATTTGCTTAAATACTAAACTTTTTGGGCAAAAAAGCCCATTCAAAGAAATTTTTCTCATATCTTTGTAATGTGTTAAGTTAATAAATTGATTAAGGTCGATTTTTGACTGTTTCGGATCGGAAAGTATGGGGGTACTTTCCGATCTTTTTTGTGGGGGTAATTAGTAGACTGTTTCTTCTATTTCATAATGCTTTTCTATTTAAGGGGTTAGTACTAAATTTTAAGGTTTTATCTTTGATATCAAATTATTTCTCGTAAATAAAAATCGAGTCTTTTTCTTCATTGATGCTGAACTCAAAAGGATGATCTTTTGAAATGGTTCGAAGAATATGCTCTACGCCGTCCTGCTCGCGGAATTTTCCGGTGCAACTATCATAATTCAGCAGTTTGGGGTCGGAAACGGTTATTTTTACATTATAGTATTTTTCAAGTTTGGTAAGGATGCAGCTGAACGGTACATCATCAAAGCAATATAATCCTTCTTTCCACCGTAAGTATTCATAAGAAGGAAGTATAACCTTTTTGCATTTCCCGTCATAGTTTCCAAAGAATTCATCTTTTTGCAAACGGGTGATGACTTTGTTGTTATTGGCGGGATAAATGTCTACAATACCTTCTACGAGGGTAGTTTCGAATTCTTTACTGTCTTTATAGGCACAAACATTGAAGCAGGTACCTACTACCTTTACTTTATTCATTTCGGTGTGTACATAGAAGGGGATATCTTTATTCTTTGCTACTTCAAAGTAGGCTTCACCATCCAGTTCCACATTTCTTTCACGACGTCCGAAGTTGGAAGCATAAGTTAATGTAGATTGTGCATTCAACCATACGCGTGTACCGTCAGCAAGGGTGATTTGTGCACGCTGTCCGGCAGGGACAGTAATGGTTTGCGGTTGGGCGAGTTTATTATAGAGGTAATCGTTTGTCATGAAGTAGCCGCATACACCTATGATGATAACGGCAGCTATGCGCATTCCCCATTTGAGTATCGGAGCCAGACGGAATGTCTTTTTCTTGCTGCTCTGTCTGTCAGAGAATAGGGCCACATCAAATATCATACGCTCTTTCAGGAAAGCTTCTCGGTTTTCCTCCGAGGCTTCCACCCAATCAAGGATGCGCTTTTCTTCTTCAATGGTGGCAGTTCCTCTAAAATACTTATATAATAGTTCTTGATTCATGACGTACTTAAATGGTTAATTAAATAAGGGAGGTTTTTCCTGTCCTTCTATAATTAATACAGATAAGTTCGTCACTACCCTAACGGGAAATGAAACTTTTTTTGTTTAATGAAATAATAAAGCTATTTACTGCATCAATCTACTGCGTTGGGAATGATGGATACAATGTAGCATTCGTCCGAAGCTTCGGCTTTAAATAGATTGTAAGCAATGCCTATGGCTTCCTCCGGGGAGCTTGCTTCAATATTCTTGTTGACATTCAGGGTTTCAAAAATTTGTTCTCCCTCGATAAGCACGTAGTATATTATTACAATATATCTCATAACTACCATGTTTAATAGCCAGCAATATTACTGATGCTGCAAACATATGCCTTTTATTTATATTATCAAAGAAAAGCAGAAGAGTTTTATCAGAGAAGAATAGAAGTCAGATAATCTTTTAGTTCCACACGAAGAATACGTAAAGCTTTAGTGATATGAAACTCCACTGTTTTGAGGGAAACGTTCAGTTGTTCCGCTATTCTTTTATTCGGTAGGTTGCTATAACGGCTGAGCATGAATATTTCGCGGCTTTGAGGTGGCATCTTTTCCAGAGCTTTATTTACGATGTGCTGTATTTCTGTGCTGAATATTTTGTCGGGTTCGCAATCCTTTAAAGTAGCAATGCGCAAGTCCAGTTCGCGCTGACGGTGCGAATGCAGATCTTCCTCAATACGTAGACGTGTTTGTTCACGTTCCAGGTAGTTGAGAGCTTTATTCTTGATAATGGTAAGGAGCAGGGAATGCAAACCTTTATCTTCTTCCCAACGGTCGCGACATTCCCACAGAGAGATCATGGATTCCATTAAAATATCCTCTGCTTCTGCCCAACTTCTGGTATAGGAGTAGGCAAAGGCAAGGAATTTTTCCTGGTTCTCCCGAAAGAAACGAGAAAATAAATCCATAGTATGTAGGCTTCCAGCTAAAGGCATTTTTATATATTCTCTTTCTTATTTAAGGTTAATATTGTAAAGTAACATAATCTTTTCGGAATACGCAAAAGTATGAAAAGATTTTTCTGGTTTCCCTCTTTCTTTTTTGCAAAAAGAAAGCCCGGCGGATTTCCGTCGGGCTTTGTATACTAAAGAATAAGGAATTTCTTATTTCTTTTCAGGTCTTTCCTGTCTTTCTGGTCTCGGAAGCAATACTTTACGGGAAAGCTTGAACTTACCGGTCTTCGGGTCGATATCGAGTAATTTCACTTCGATTTCGTCACCTTCTTTGATACCGGCTTCTTCTACTGTTTCCAGACGTTTCCAGTCGATTTCAGATATGTGGAGTAAACCGTCTTTACCCGGGAGGAATTCTACGAAAGCACCATAAGGCATTACGGAACGTACCTTGCCTTTGTATACTTCGCCAACTTCCGGTACAGCAACAATGCCCTTAATCAGACGCATAGCGTCATCAATGCTCTTCTTGTTGGTTCCGGAGATTTCGATTCTTCCGATA